>CAKTJM010000010.1 GCA_934567745.1 uncultured Eubacteriales bacterium
GTGCGTTTGCGCAACGGGCTGCATCCACCCTGTCGGAAAACCCCGCAGGGGTTTTTCGACAGACTCCGGCCCGCCCTGTCAAGGGCGGGCCGGAGTCTTTTCTTCATTGCAGCACCTCGCACGCTGCGGCGCGCAGGAGCTCCTTCGTATACGGATGCTGCGGCGCGTCGAAGATGCCGTCCACGGTGTTCTCCTCGACGATCGTGCCCTTCTCCATCACCAGCACCCGGTCGCAGCACTGGTAGACCACGTTCAGGTCGTGAGAGATGAACAGATAGCTCAGCCCCTTCTCCCGCCGGAGCTTCATCAGCAGGTCCAGGATCTGGTCCTGGATCGTCACGTCCAGCGCCGAGACCGCCTCGTCCAGGATCACCAGCTTCGGCTCCACGATCATCGCCGCCGCGATCGACACCCGCTGCCGCTGGCCGCCCGAGAGCTGCCCCGGCTTACGCCCGTGCAGCTCCGGCTCCAGGCCGACTGCCACCAGCATCTCCTCCGCCCGTCTGCGCCGCTCCGCCGCCGGGAGCTTGCCGCACACGCGCAGCGGCTCCTCCACGATCCGCCGGATCGTGAAGGCCGGGTTCAGCGAGGAGTACGGGTCCTGGAAGACCATCTGCGGCCGCTTCGACCGGTGGACGATCTCGCCCTCGTACTCCGTCATGCCCAGGATCGACCGGGCCAGGGTGGATTTCCCGCTGCCCGAGCCGCCGACCAGGCCGAGGACCTCGCCCTCGCCCACGGTCACGTTGATGTCATGCAGCACCTGCACCGCGCGGCCTCGCGAGAAGGCCGTGCCGCCCAGGCGATAATAGCTGTTCAGATGGCGCACCTCCAGCACCGGCTCCATCGCGCTCATCTCCTCTTCCTCCGTGTCGGGATCGCGGCCACCAGCCGCTGGGTATAGGGCCGCTCCGGGTGGAAGAAGACCCGGTCCGTCGGGCCCTCCTCCTCGATGCGTCCCTTGCACATGACCACCACGCGGGGGCACAGCTTGCGCACCACGTGCAGGTCGTGCGAGATGAAGAGGATCGCCGTCCCCTTCTCCTCGTTCGTCTTCTTCAGCAGGGAGAGGATCCCCTCCTGCGTCGTCACGTCCAGCGCCGTCGTCGGCTCGTCACAGATGAGCAGACGCGGCTCGGAGACGATCGCCGCCGCGATCATCACGCGCTGGAGCATCCCGCCCGACAGCTCGTGCGGGTATTTGCGGTACACCGCCGCCGGATCGGGCAGCTCCGCGTGGGCCATCGCGTCCAGCGCCCGGGCGCGGCGCGCCGCCGCGTCGAGCTGGGTGTGGACCACCAAGGCCTCCTCCACCTGCGGGCCGATGCGCATCGTCGGGTCCAGGGCCGTCATCGGCTCCTGGAACACCACCGCGATCTCCCGCCCGCGCAGGGCGCGGACCTCCTCGCGCGGGGCTGTGAGCAGCTCCCGCCCGGCGAACCGGATCGCACCGCTCAGCTCCGCCCGGGCGCTGCTGAGCAGGCCCGTCAGCGCCATCGCCGTGACGCTCTTGCCGCTGCCGGACTCGCCCACCAGCCCCAGCACCTCGCCGGGCGCGATGGAGAAGGAGATCCCCTTCACGGCCTCGCGCCCCTCCGGTGCGGACCGGAACCGGATGTGCAGGTCCTGGATGTCCAACAAACGCTCGTCCATCGTCGTGTCCCCCTCTCAGCCCCGGCGCCGCCGCTGCTGCCAGCCCTCGGAGAGCAGGCTCGGCCCCAGGATCATCAGCACCAGCACCAGGCCGGTGCACAGCGCGTACCACGGGGCACGGCTGAGGTAGGTCTGCGACTCCGACAGCATCCGCCCCAGCGAGGCGTCCGGCTTGGTCACGCCGATGCCGAGGTAGCTCATGCTCGCCTCGGCCAGGACCGCGTTGTTGAAGCCGATCGACAGGATCGGCAGCAGCACCTGGACCGTGTTCGGCAGGATGTGCAGGAAGATGATGCGCAGCGATCCGGCCCCCGTCAGCCGGGCGGCGGAGACGTAGTTCAGACTGCGCTGCTTGGCGACCTCGCTGCGCACCACGCGCGCGAAGGACGGGATGAACAGCACGCCCAGGATGAGCGTGATCTGATATTTGCCGGAGCCGAAGACCGCGATCAGCACCAGGGCGAGCAGGATGCTCGGGAAGGCCGTGATCGCGTCGCACAGGCGCATGAGCACCGCGTCGGCCACGCCGCCGTAGTACCCGGTCAGGCAGCCGATGACGGTCCCCACCACCGCGCCGATGAGGACGACGCACAGGGCGATGAGGAAGGTCGTCCCCGCCCCCTCCATGATGCGGGAGAGCAGGTCGCGGCCGAAGTTGTCCGTGCCCATCGGATGGGCCAGACAGGGGGGCAGGAACTTCCGTGCCCCGCCCATCTCGGTGGTGCTGTAGGGCGTCCAGAAGAAGCCCGCCAGGATGAGCACCGCCATGAGGCACGTGAGGAAGAGGCCGATCGTCCAGAAGCAGTTCCGCTGGGCGCGCCGTGCGCGCCGCGCCGCCAGGTCCATGTGCTCACCTCCCGGTCGAAATGTTCGTCGTCCCGCCGGTCGGGACCGGCCCCCGCGATGACGCGAGAGCGGCTCCCAACGGGCGGCCGTGGTCCTGCGCTCCGACGCCCCCCAAAGCGGGCGCGGAGCGCTTCTCATCTTATCGGATACGGATGCGCGGATCCATCGCCTGATACAGGACGTCCGCGAGGAAATTCACCAGCACGACCCACGTCGCCAGCAGGACCACGATGGCCTGGGCCACGGGGAAGTCACGGTTGCCGATGGAGGCCAGCAGGAGCCGCCCGATGCCGGGCACGTTGAAGACCTGCTCGACCACGATGCTGCCCGCGACCAGCTCGGCCGCCGTCACCGCGAGGAAGGCGATGACCGGGATGATGGCGTTGCGCAGCGCGTGCCGCCGCAGGGCCTCGGCCCGGGTCCGCCCGCGGCTGAAGGCGGTGCGGATGTAGTCCTTGTCCATCTCGTCGAGGATGGACGAGCGGAGCATCTTCACGGTCATCGCGATGCGCGAGAGCGCGACGGACAGGGCCGGGAAGATCATGTACACCAAGAACCGGCCCGGATCGTCCCGGAACGCCACGAAGTCGCCCGGCACGAAGATGTGCAGGCTCACGCCGAAGACGAAGCTCAGCAGGATGCCGACGAACACGGGCGGGATGGACATACAGACCTGGTTCACCACGGTCATGACGCGGTCGAGGGGACCGCCCTCGCGCCGGGCGGTGGCGATGCCCAGCGGGAAGGACGCGGCGACGGTCATCGCGAAGGCGAGCAGCACCAGCGCCGCCGTGGCGGGGAGCTTCTCCATCACCATGTCGTGGACGGGCAGGCTGTAGCTGTACGACGTGCCCCAGTCGCCGGTGACGAAGCCCGCGACCCAGCTCGCGTACTGCACGAGCACGGGCCGGTCGAGGCCCATCTCGTGTTCGAGGGCGGCGACCTTCTCCGGCGTGGCGTTCGTGCCGAGCATGTCCACCGCCGGGGAGCCGGGGATGACCTGGAAGGCCAGGAAGGCGAGGAGCGAAACGATGAACAATGTAATAATGAGAGTGATGGCTTTGCGCAGGACGTATTTCATTCTCCTCACCTCCCAGGTCTTCTCATTTTTTGGTCTGTTTCGGGTGCTCGTCTCAGGTCGTCAGGAGGCGGCCTGGACGTAGTGTACGGGCTGGAGATCCATCACGTACAGCGGGTAGAAGCGATAGCCCTCGATGCCGTCCTTGAGCAGCACGAAGTCCGCCAGGTCCTGGAGATAGACGTTCGCGGCGGTGTCGGCCAGGATCTTGGCCGCCTGCTTGTACAGCTCGGTCTGCTTCGCGTCGTCGGTGCAGGTGGTGGCTTCCTTCATGACCGCGTCATACTCCGGGTCGTTGTAATTGATCATGTTGACCTCGCTGTCGCTCATCCAGCGGTTGAGCAGAGCGCCCGCGCTGAGGGTGGCGGCGTCGAAGCCGATGACCGTGCTCTCGAAGTTGCGGCCCAGGTAGGTGTCGTTGACCCAGGTGTTCCACTCGACGGGGACGATCTTGGCGGTGATGCCGACCTGGCTCAGCTGCTCCACCAGCACCTCGGCGACGTTCATGTGCGGGGTGTAGTTGGAGGGGACGGTGATGGTCATGGAGAACCCGTCGGGATACCCTGCCTCGGCGAGCAGGGCCTTGGCCTTCTCGACGTCGTAGCCGTAGGTGTCGGCCAGGCTGGCGTCGAAGTACTTGGTGAAGGCGGGGTAGATGGAGCTGCCCAGCTTCTCGCCGCGGCCGTCTGCGGTGATCTGCATGATGGCGTCCACGTCCACGGCCCAGCACATGGCCTGACGGACCTTCTCGTTGTCGAACGGGGCGACGGCGTTGTTCAGGTACAGGGCCTGGACGAGGTTCATGGTGCCCTCGAGGACCTTGTAGTCAGAGCCCTGGACGGCGTCGACCTGGTCGATGGTCAGGTGGTTGGTCATGTCGATGGCCCCGGCGGACAGGGCGGACATGAGGGCGTTGGCATCCTCATAGATCTTGAAGGTCACCTTGTCCAGATAGGCCTTGTCGCCCCAGTAGTCGTCGAACCGCTCGAGGACCAGCTCCTGCTGGACGGAGCGGGAGACGAACTTGAAGGGGCCGGTGCCGACGGGGCTGGTCGCCTGCTGATCGTAGCCCTGGGGGACGATGCCGATCATGCCGACGGAGCAGAGGAAGTCGGGCATGGCCTCCTTCAGGGTGATGACGACGCTGTTGCCGTCGGCCTGGATGCTCTCGATAGAAGAAAGCGCTGCGGTCAGGGCAGCTTCGCCCGTCGTCGCAGCGCAGGTATCATAGGAATATAGAACGTCTTTCGGCGTGACGGGCTGTCCATTGTGGAACAGCGCGCCCTCCCGCAGGGGGAAGGTGTAGGTCCGGCCATCCTCCGAGATGGTGTAATCGGAGGCGACTGCCGGGACGTACTCGCCGGAGGAGTTGGGTTTGACCAGCCCCTCGTAGACGTTGAATAAGACCTCTTTGGTTCCTGCCGCTGTCATCTGATACGGGTCAAGACTGTCTCCCAGGTCTTGAGAGATGCCCACCACCAGCTCACCGCCGATGACGGGTTCTCCGGAAGAGCTCGTTTCATCGCTGCCGAACCCACCGTCCGCCGGCTTCGCGTCTCTGCAGGCGCAGAGTACAGTGGCCAGGACGAGGATCGACAGGAAAAGCGCGAGAAATCGTTTCATGTTCTTCTCCTTCCACCGGCACGGGGCCGGTGTTACAACGAAATAGCTTCTCCCATTATTAGATTGTCAGTGGAAGTGTACCATCCTTTGCCGCGAATTACAAGCAAAAATTTTTCCTCTTCCCCACTTTTTCGACATTTTTGTTTTCTCCTGCAAAAAAACTTGCGATCTTTTGCAGGACTATTATTTTCGCTTGCAAATTTGGGCGGGCTTATCTGTCAAAACTTCACAGTTGGAGGGGGCGGTTTTCCGGGGTCGAATGGGCGATCGAACGGGGGATACAAAGGATATCCCTCGATTTTTTCGGTCTTTGTGTACTTTTTTGCTTGACTTTTGGCTTTGAAAGGTCCATAATGAGCATCGTTCCAAGGGAGAGCCGCTCCTGAAAGAAACGAACGAAAATGAAAGTTCTGTTGCAACAGTTGCAGCGGCCCCTGCAAAAAATGGCTAGTCCGCTTGCGGGTCATCCTTCTTTCCCGCACCGTGACCTATAGATCCTTCCATTTATTACTCACCAAAAAAGCCTTCCGGGAGACCGGAGGGCTTTTTTGGTGGTTGGCGGGCATATCAAAAGCGAGGCTCTCCCCCTATGCGGGGAGAGCCTCGTTTTCCTCATCCGTTACGCAAACGCCGCGCTCACATCACGTCCTGCACGGTCTCGGCCCCGCTGGTGTCGCGGTAGGTGTACACGGTGAACCCGTCGTAGTACCACTCGCCGTCCTCGCCTTCGCCAAGGCAGCTCGATGCATAGCTCTTGCTGCTCGGCTGGCCGATCGCCGCCGCCAGGCTGCTCGTGCTCCGGCCGATGTAGGCCGCTGCGTCGGACGCGGTGGGGGCAGCGGGCGCAGGGGCGCTCTGTGCGGGCTGCTGCGCCGGCTGCTGTGCGGGCTGGGTGGTCGTGGTGCCGGTCTGTGCGGGCGTCTCGGCCACGACGGGCTTCGGGTCCTCGGCGGGCTGGGTCGCGGTATCGCCGTCGGCGCTCTGGGTGTCCGCGTCGTCGCCCTCCGCGGGGGCCTCGCCGTCCACCGGCTCGGTGACCTGGGAGTCGTCGGTCTGGTCCTCGGCGGGCTGGTCGTTCGCGGCGCCGCAGGCGCACAGGCTCAGCGCCACGAGCAGCGCCAGGAGCAGGGTCAGGATCTTCTTCATGTCGGTTCTCTCTCCTTTGTGTCTATCTGGTCGGTCGTCCGTCGGTCATTCGACGGGGACCGCTGCCAACGCAGCGTGCTCCGCCACCCAGCGGCCGCCGCTGGTCAGCAGGAGCGTGTGGTCCGCCGCCCCCTCGGGCAGACGGGCCGTGTAGCGGCCCTCGCCGGTGGGCGTGGCCTCATAGACCGCGCCGCCCGCGCGCAGCAGGACCGGCGAGGTCGCGTCCGCCGCGGCCGTATAGGTCCCCGTGACCGTGACATAGCCGGGGAGCTGTTCGCACGGCGCGACGGTGTAGGACGCCCCCAGCGCGGCGGGCGTCGCGGCGACGTCCGCCCGCTCCGGCGCGGGCAGGACGGCGGGCCGGTCGAGCAGCCAGCGGAGGTTCCGCTCCACCAGCTCGACGATCACCGTGTCCGCCCCCTCGGTCTCGATCAGCCCGAGGTCGTACGGCATCAGGCGGCAGAAGCACGCGGCCGCGTATCCCTCCGCCAGGAGGGGGTGCAGCGCGTTGCCGAAGGAGTCCCGGAACATCAGCAGCCGCCCGGTCCCCGTCTCACACTCCGTGCGGATGAGGTTGTCCTCCGCCGAGCGGAAGGGGCTGGTGTAGACGTAGGCGAAGGAGCGGTCATAGAGGACGTCCGCGTCCCGCTCGCCCCCGGTGGGATAGAGCATGGCGTACAGGTCGCCGGTCTCCTCCCGGACGGTCCGGGTCGCGCTGCCGTACCACGGCGTCCCATCCCGCCCGAGAGCGGTGCGGAGCACGTCCGCGGCCAGGCCCGCGCCCTCCTGCGTCCAGTGGGAGTCCTGCGCGCGGTAGAGGATCGTATCGGCCGCCCGCAGGGGCGTGAAGAGGTCCGCGTAGGCCACGCCCTGGTCCGCCAGGGCGGCGGCGAGGGCCTCGGCGCTGCTCTCGCCCGCCCCCTTGGGATAGCGGTCCGGCATCCGGTCGCCGTAGAGGCTGTTCTTGTTCGGCGCGATCGTGAACAGGAACCGCGCCCCCTGGGCCGCGCACCGCTCCTGCATCAGCGCGAGGGACCGCGCAGCGCACCAGACCTCCCGGTCGGTCATCCGGCCGAGGCCCTCGTAGTCCGCGAGGGTCTCGCCGTAGAAGAGCCAGCCGTCCTTGCCCAGGATCACGTCCTCCTCCGGGGAGGTGCGGAAGACGGCGGTCACCAGCCGGTGCTCGGCGGTGACCAGCTCCTGCCGCAGGGCGAAGCGCCGGTCCAGCCAGTCCGACAGGTCGTTGAGATAGGCGGCGTTCGGCCGCCCCTCCTCGTCCGTCCACGCGGGCGGGGCGGGCAGGACCTCGTTCGCCGCGGGCTGCGCCGGTCCGAAGACCAACAGGCCCAGGGAGGGGATCAGGCACAGCGCCAGGAAGAGCGCCAGGAAGGCGCGATGTCGTCTCATGCGTCGGCCCCTCCCCTCAGAACTGGAAATAGATGAACGGGTTGAACGAGCTGGCCGCCAGTACCATCAGATCGATGGCCAGCAGGACCAGCGTCCCCGGCAGGACGACGGCATCCGGGATCGTCCGTCCCCGGCGCTCGGCCGCGCGGCGCAGCCAGTCGCCCAGCGGCAGGGCGCAGACGCCCCCCGCGACGAGGGCGGTCACCAGGATCGGGTCGCACAGCCCCGCCAGGAGCGCGATGCTCTCGGTGGTCCGGGCGGCCCCGCCGAACATCGCGGCGAGGAAGGCCCCGGCCTGCCCCAGGCTCTCCGCCCGGAAGAGCATGAAGCCCAGCGTCACGGCGAGCATCGTGTAGACGTGCCCGATCGGGCGCGGCAGCCGCCGGTCCAGCCGGAGGAGGTCCTCCACCAGGAGCAGCAGCCCGTGCCACAGGCCCCAGCAGACGAAGGTCCAGTTGGCCCCGTGCCACAGGCCCGTGAGGAAGAAGACGAACAGCCGGTTCGCCCGCGCCCGCGCGGCCCCGTGCCGGTTCCCTCCGAGCGGGATGTAGACATAGTCCCGGAACCACGAGGACAGGGAGACGTGCCACCGCCGCCAGAAGACCTTGATGGACGCGGCGGTGTAGGGGTGGAGGAAGTTCTCCCGGATGCGGAAGCCGAAGACCCGGCCGAGACCGATGGCCATGTCGCTGTAGCCGGAGAAATCGAAGTAGATCTGGAGCGTATAGCACACCGCGCCCAGCCACGCGAGGGGGCAGTCGAGCTGGCCCGGCGCGAGGGCATACACCGCGTCGGCCGCCTGGCCGAGGGCGTTGGCGAGGAGGAGCTTCTTGCTCAGCCCGACGGTGAACCGCACGAGGCCGCTCGTGGTCCCCTCCGGCGTGACGGTCCGGTGGTCGAACTGGTCCGCGATGTCGCGGTACTGGACGATCGGCCCGGCCACGAGCTGGGGGAAGAGCGCCAGATAGAGCAGCACGCGCGCATAGCTGCGGCAGCTCTGCCGGTGGTCGCGCGAGACGTCGATGACGTAGGACATCCCCTGGAAGGTGAAGAAGGAGATGCCCACGGGCAGCGCGATGCCGGTGGGGGCGAAGGCGGTGCCGCAGACGGCGTTCACGATGGACAGGGCGAAATCGACGTATTTGAACGCGAACAGGATCGCCAGATGGACCGTGAGCGCCCCGACGAGCGCACACCGCCCGACGCGCCCCGGCCGGACGACGAGCCGCCCCCCGGCCCAGCTCACCGCCGCCGAGACGAGCAGGATCGGCAGCCAGCCGAGCCGCCCGAAGGCGTAGAACACCAGGCTCGCGATGAGCAGCAGCCCGTTCTGCGCGCGCAGGGGCCGGATCCACCGCGAGAGCAGCAGGACCGCCGGGAGGAAGAAGCACAAAAAGGTCGCAGAGCTGAAGACCATGGTCAGCTCGGGAAGTGGTAGAGGATGGGGGACGCGGCGGGGTCGAGGTCATAGAGGTCATAGTAATGACGGCTCGACGGGGCCACGCGGTAGAGGTAGGCGTACTCCAGCTCGGGGTCGAAGATCCGGCCGCCGATCATGACCCAGGCGTGGTCGGAATCGCGCGCGCCGCTGCCGCCGGAGATGGGCTGGGCGTCGTAGCCGAGCTGCCGCGCCATGTACAGGAAGGCGGCGGCGTAGGCATAGCAGTTGCCCTTATGGTTGGCGAAGAGGAAGCTCGCGCTCTCCTCGGTCCAGTCGGTGGAGCCGCGCGGATGGTGCGCGCGGGGGAGATAGGTGCAGTTGTCGCGCAGGTAGAGATAGCCCGCGCGGAGCTTCTCGCTCTGGCTCATCCCGTCGTTCACGCACAGGGCGAGGGTCTGGGCGACCTGCTCGTCCAAGACCGCGCTGCCGGAGGTATAGCGCCCGTCCGGGCCGAAGGTCAGGCTGCCCCAGGTCGTATCGCGCAGGACGGAGCCGTCCTCCGCCAGGCAGTAGAGCGCGCCGTCGATCTCCTGCGGACCGGCCCCGGTGAAGGGGATGGACCCGTCGGCGGCGACGTAGTATTCCTTCTCGCCGATCGTCTGGAAGCCGGGCGTGAGGGCCTGGAGCTGACCGTTCTCGTCGATCATCCGCAGGGCCGCGCCGACCTGCTGCAGGCCCGGCGCATAGCCGCAACTGCGGTAGGTCAGGTCGGTCCAGACCTCCTGGCCGTCGGCCATCTCATAGCTGTGGGGCTGAGCGGCCTCCATCACGGCGGCGTAATACCAGTCGGTGGGGGCGACGTCGGTGAAGAGGGCGACATGGGCCTCGGCGATGCGCGCCAGGGTCTGGGCGTCCCTGGCCGAGCGGCCGAGGACGGCGTCGAGCACGGTGACGGCCTCGGCGCGGGTGATGGTGCGGTCGGGGCCGAAGCTGCCGTCCTCATAGCCGTGGACCCAGCCCTTGGCGGCGGCGGAGACGATGGCGGCGCGCGCCCAGTGGTCGCCGGGGACGTCGGGGAAGGCGGCGTCGCTCTCGGCCAGCGGGTAGAACCGGGAGAGGATGGTGACGAACTCGGCGCGGGTGATGGTCCGGTTGGGGGCGAAGGTGCCGTCGGCGTAGCCGCCCACGATGCCCAGTTCGCTCAGGGCAGCGACGGCGTCGTGGTACCAGTCCCCGGCGGCGACGTCGGAGAAATCGGCGCTCTGCGTCCCCTCGGGGGCCTCGGCCAGGAGGGAGACGAGCATGGCGCAGGTCTCCGCGCGGGTCACGGAGGCGTTCGGGGCGAAGCGCGCCTCGCCCCGGCCGCTGACGAAGGTCCGGTGCTCGGTGGTCTCGAGCGCGGGCGGCGTCCTGGGCGTCTCAGGCTCCGCGGGCTCGTCCGCGTCCGGCGCGGCGGGGGCCGCAGGCTCCTCGGCCGGGGTGGTGGGGGCGGCATCGGCGGGAGCCGCGTCGGGCGTTTCGGCGGGGTCCGCCGCGGTGGTCTCATCAGGGGTCTCGACGGTCTCGGGGACCGCGGCGACGATCTCGGTGGGGACGGGATCGGCATCGGTGGGGCCGACGGCCCCGGCGGCGAAGGGTACGGTGCAGGCCAGGCACAGGAGCACGGCGGCCAGCCGCAGTTTGTCCATGGAAGGTCTCTCCTTTTCTCTGTTTTTCGCAGTACCTTTTATTATATAACATGTATTAGTCGATCGCAACCGTTTTCGGGGGTGGGGAAGGGGCGTCGAAAGGGACGAAAATGGGGGGGCAGCTCGTCGCATGCCCCCCCATTTTCCGGTGCAGCAGCAAAAGCTGCGCGTCTCCGCCAACTCCTTGCACCTGAAAATATGCACAAAGAAAATGTAGTAGATTTTTACAAATTGCACGATCTATTTTTGTAAAAATAGGAAAAGTTGGATCGCGCTTGTTAAAAATGGTTGAAAAATACAGGGAAAAGTAGGATACTATGGGAGTGATCGTGAGAAACGTGCAAAACACGCAAGTCAAGTAGATCGAAGGAGGAACCCATCATGAAGAAACTCGTCGCCCTGTGTGCCGCTCTGGTGCTGGCCGTCGCGATGCTCGCCGGCTGCAGCTCCGCCGATCCCGAGAACCCCTATGGCCAGGAGCCCGCTCCCATGAACGAGACCGGCGCGGAGACTTCCGCCGTCGTCGTCGAGGTCCTGTGAGGACCGACGGGACCATCCCAAGAAAATGATCCGCCCCGGACCGAATGGTCCGGGGCGTCGTTTTATCGGCAGGGCTCTGCCGGTAGGAGCGGATCAGTCGTGGTCGACGATGATGCCGTAGCCACCGTCGTTGCGCTTGTACACCACGGAGAAAGCGCCGCCCTCATCGTCGTTGCGGAACGCGAAGAACGTGTGATCGACGAGGTTCATCTGCAGGATGGCTTCCTCGACCGTCATGGGACGGAAGAAGAACTTCTTCGAGCGCATCAGCTGATAGGCAGGCTCCTCGGCCTCGTCGGTCTCCGGCACGAAGACGGTCTCGTCGGGGACGGCCTCGAAGGCCTCCTTGCGCAGACGCTTCTCCAGGCGGGACTTGTTCTTGCGCAGCTGACGCTCGATGGATGCCACGGCGGCGTCGATGGTGACAAACATGTCGGAGGTGCTCTCTGCCACGCGGATGATGGTGGGGCCGGAACGGATCGTCACTTCGAGCATGTTGCGGCCCTTCTCGACACTGAAGACGACGGAGACCTCAGGCTCGGTCTTGAAGTAGCGCTCCAGCTTGCCGATCTTCTTCTCGGCGTAGGCGTGCACCCGGTTGGGGATGTTCACTTTCTTGTCGGTAAAGGTGAACTTCATGGTTGTCAGCTCCTTTCTTTGGCACATAAGGGGCGGGGGAGATGGTCCCCCCCCTCTCACGACCCTAGTATACCATAGCATGACGGAAAAGTCACGCCTTTTTGCAGAATTTCCCGCAGATGAGCCGTCTCCCTCGACACCGTCCGCTTGGTCTCGCGGCGGCGGCGTGCTATCCTTGGGACAACGGTGGGGGAGGCTCCCGCCGCGGCATCGTTCATTCCATTCTCCTGCTTGGCGCTCCTCATCTGAGGAGCGCCCTTTCTCTGTTCAAGACGGTCCGTCCTGCCCCCGCCGCCGCAGCAGGCGGGCGAGCGCGTAGACCGCCGCGCCGACGGCGAGATAGGCCGCCGCGTGGACATGCGGGACGCAGTAGTCGATCGGCCCATGGAGGGGATCGGTCAGGGCGAACGGCAGCGGCGGGACCAGCAGCGCGCCGAGGGCCAGCCCCAGCCAGCGCCCGATCGACCGCGGCGGCATCGGCGACCGCGCCGTCAGCAGCAGGACGACGAGCAGCGCCGCCCCGATGCCCGCCGTGAGCAGCAGCGCGCCGTCCACCCCGGCCCAGGCGTCCGTGAGCCGCAGGTGCGTTTGCAGATAGAGCGCGGTCCCGTCGTCCACGGAGAACTGCGCCGACCGCTCCCCCGGCGCGAGGAGGGGGAAGAAGCGGTCCGCCGCCCATAGGAGGATCGGTCCGGCCAGGCTCAGGACGAAGAGGACCGCCAGGAGGACCCACGCCGCGACCCGGATCCGCCGGTGATCGCGGGGATCCGGCCCGTAGAGGAGGGCCATGAGGTCCGTACCGTAGAGGGCGCACAGGGCCGTGAGGGCCTCCAGGTCCGGGCGGGTGCGGTCGGACTCGTAGCTGGAGACCGTCTGCCGCGTCACGTTGAGCCGCGCGGCGACCTGCTCCTGGGTCAGCCCGCGGGCCTGCCGCAGGCGCTTGAGCTCCTTGCCGATGGACATGTCATCACCTCCGCGCTCAGGATAGCGCATCCCCCGCGCCGCGTCAAGCAACGATCCGTTGCGCGTTGGGGGAGAGGGGGGGGAGGGACGTTCTGGATACGACGTGTGTGTGCTCTGCATCGTGGTGGGCGCCCTCTCAGTCTGCTTCGCAGACAGCTCTCCCGGAGGGAGAGCTCCTTGGGTGGGTGAGCCGCTCCTGCGCATGAAGAGGATCCGCGCAGCGAGCTCCCCCTCTGGGGGAGCTGTCACGGCAACGCCGTGACTGAGAGGGTGAACCCGCGAGGCAGCTCCATCGATCGCCACGTGCGGAAGCACTACGCTCCAGAGGGGACCTGACTCCCTCTGACGAGGGAGGTCCGCGCAGCGGACTGAGGGAGAGATCAGTAGAGCGACGGCTTCCTAGGGCCAGGCTCGCGTATCTCTCCCTCCGTCTCGGCTGACGCCGAGCCACCTCCCTCGTCAGAGGGAGGCTCCGCGAGGCGCACAAAAAACGAGAGGACCTCACGGTCCTCTCGTTTTGTCTCGTATTTGTCCGCTCAGCGGTGCCCGCTCCGGCGGGAGCTGCGCTTCTCGCCCATCTTCAGGTCGGAGAGCTTGCTGTCGGACGCCTGCATGAACTGCTTCAGGCGCGCCTCGAAGTCGGCGGGGCCGGCCTCCTGGGGCTGCGCAGGCTGGCCGCGCCAGCCGCCGCGGCCGGAGGGACGCGGGCCGTGCGGACGATCGCCGCCGTTGCCGCCGCCATTGCCGCCGTTGCCGCGGCTGCGGAAGTCCGGACGGCCGCCGCCCTGGCGCTCACGCGGGCCGTTCTGCGGACGGGGAGGGGGCGGGGTCGCCTTCTTGATGGATAGATTGATGCGCCCTGCGTCGTCGATGCCCACCACCTTGACCTTGACCTCCTGGCCCTCGGTCAAGAAGTCGCGCACCTCTGCCACATAGGTGTGCGCGATCTCGGAGATGTGGACCAGACCGGACCGGCCGCCGGGCAGCGTCACGAACGCGCCGAACTTGGTGATGCTCTTGATGCTTCCTTCCAGGATCGCACCTACACTGATTTCCGCCATATGTACCAAAGATCCTCCTCGTCGTATTATCTGGCTATCCAAAGCGCTCTCTGCGCTCAGTCTGTGATGTAATACACCCGGTCATGCGGGGAGACCAGGTCCAGCTCCTCCTGCGCGATGTCGAGCAGGAAGGATGCGTCGTCCCGGTTCTCGATCGCGTTGGCCAGCTCCGTGTTGTCCTGGGTCTGCTGGACGATCTGCTCGTTCAGCGAGGCCGCCTCGAGATGGGCCGCACCGATCTTCTGCTGCACCCGCACCAGGCCGAAGACCAGGTACGCCAGCAGGACCAGCAGCACGATCTTACCGATCCACCCAGCCTGTTTCGTTCGGAACACGCGCGCTTCGCTCCCTTTCGCTGCCGCCGCGGCGGCGTAGTCGCTCAAGATAAATCATTGTACTCCGATCCCGGCGAAAAGGAAAGTGCTTTTTCAAAGAAATCATGCCGTGCCGCAAAACTCCTGTCAACGGCCCCGTGAGTTTGGCGGCCGCCCGCCGGACGGGCCGCAGGAGCCGGGCGAGGATCCGCCCGGCCCAGGCCGTCCCCCGCCGCACGAGGGGGCTTGGCCCGAGGAACCACGCGGCGGCCCCGAGCAGCAGCGCCGCGAGCAGGTACACCCGCAGATGGCCCTCGTCCAGCCCGAGCAGGCAGACGAAGGCCGTCAGCACGACGCACAGCCAATAGCCCAGGTCCAGCGCGCCGCCGAGCCACCGGCCCGCCGCCAGCCGCAGCGGGCGCAGCAGGTCGTACAGCAGCCCCAGCCCCAGGCCGACCAGCAGGCAGGTCCCGAAGGCCTGGACCTGCGCCAGCGAGACGATCATCCGCGGAAGAGCCGCCCCAGGAAGCTCCCGCGGTCCTCCTCCGGCTCCTCATAGCTCATGGCGTCCACGGTCCCCTCGACGAGGACCTCGCCGCCGTCCAGGCTCAGCTCCTCGATGTGCAGTCCGCTCCCGCGGACGGTCAGCGCACCCTGCTCGGTCTGCATCACGACGGAGCCCTCATCGAAGCTCTCGACGCTCTCGACCCCGGTCACGCGCAGGCGCGCGCGGGCCTCCAGATACAGCCGGTGTCCCTCCTCTGCCATCGCGATCCCTCCTTCCCTTTCCTGATACCTATGCAGGGGCGGGCGGGAAGATGCCCCGGCCGAGGATCGGCCGGGGCTGAGTCGGTTCGGTATCGGGGATGACGGGGACGTTGGGTCCCCGGAAAGCCTCCCTTGCGTAAAGGGAGGTGGCTCGGCGTCAGCCGAGTCGGAGGGATCGGAGACGTCGGACGCCCGGACCGCTCCCGTCCAGGACGCCCGATCTCTCACACCTCCGACAGCGTGAACGTGAACTCCGTGAAGCCGTCCTCGCTGGTCACGGTGATGTCCTCCTTGTAGGTGTTCAGCAGGGTCTTGACGATGTACAGGCCCAGCCCGACCCCCTCCTTGTGCGCCGAACGGGAGCCGTCCGCCTTGTGGAACCGGTCGAAGATGTGGCTGAGCTGGTCCGGCGGGATCGTCTCCCCCTCGTTGCCGATGGAGACGTACGCCTTGCCGCCCCGCGTGGCGATCTTCAGCGTCAGCTTCCCCTGCGGCTTGGAGAACTTCACCGCGTTGTCCAGCAGGTTGTAGCACACCTGCGTCACCGCGTCCGGGTCGCCCCAGACCATCACCGGGCCGTCCGGCAGCTCCGGCTCGACGTCCAGGTCCTTCTCCGCGATCTTCGCCTCCAGGCTCACCAGCACCCGCAGCAGCAGCTCCGCCGCGTCGAACTGCTCCTGCGCCGCCACGCGCTCGGAGGATTGCAGCCGCGACAGCTCCAGCATCCGCCGCACCAGCCGCGACAGCCGCCGCGTCTCCGATGAGATGATCTGGAGCGACTCGCGCTCCTTCTCCGGCGGGATCGTCCCGTCGAGGATCCCCTCGGCGAAGCCCGCGATCGTCGTCATCGGCGTCTTCAGCTCGTGCGAGACGTTCGCCACGAACTCGCTGCGCTTCTGCTCCGCCTGGGCCAGGGAGTCCGCCATGGCGTTGAAGGCCACGGCCAGCTCGCCGATCTCGTCCCGGCGGTCGTTGTACTGCGTCACGCGGGTGTCCACCTCGCCGTGGGCGAACTTGTACGCCGCGGCGCACATCACCTTCAGCGGATCGACCATCTTCTGCACCGTCACGGCGCAGATGACCAGCGAGATCAGCAGCACGGCCACCGCCGTCACGAAGAAGAGCTGGAAGGTGCTGCGCATGAAGGTCATGGCCGACGTCGCGTCGGACGCGATGAAGAGGATGCCCGTCGTCGAGTCGCTCAGCACGGACTGCCGCGTGACGGGATCGACGAGGGAGGTCACGATCGGCACGCCGGTCACGAAGCTCTGCGACGCGAAGAGGCCGTTGAACGTCGTCGTCCCGCTGTAGGTCTGGGCGTTCATCAGCTCCGTCACGGCCCAGTCGGGGACATAGGCCCCGAGGAGCGCGTCGGTGGAGAGGTTCGCCCCGGCGGCGAAGACGATCTGCCCGTCCGGCTGGCAGAGCAGGACGGTGGCGTTCGTGATGAGGGCGACGGAGGAGATGTACGACCGGAACTGCTCCGACGAGAGCGTCATGCCGCCGCTGACGGCGGAGTTGGCATAGCGCGAGATGTAGGTCACGTCCCGCTGGATCGTCTGTCGGATCTCGTCCTGGTGGTATCGGTACGACAGCGACAGGAAGCCCGCGCCCAGCATCGTCATGCACAGGGCGATCAGGGCGATCATCACGGTCATCTGCCGTTTATACATGCTGCGCATCGCTCGGCCCCCGTCAGCTCTTGCTGTGCAGCTCGAACTTGTAGCCCACGCCCCAGACGGTCTTGAGCGACCACTGGTCGCTCACGCCCTCGAGCTTCTCGCGCAGGCGCTTGATGTGGACGTCCACCGTGCGGGAGTCGCCGAAGTAGTCGAAGCCCCACACCTCGTCGAGCAGCTGGTTGCGCGTGAAGACGCGGTTCGGCGACGAGGCCAGGTGGAACAGCAGCTCCAGCTCCTTCGGCGGGGTGTCGATCCGCTTGCCGCGGACCTCCAGCTCATAGGAGTCGAGGTCGATCACCAGCCCGTCGAAGGACAGCCGCTTCGTCTTGCCCGGCTCCTCGCCCAGGCGGCGCAGCACGGCGTGGACGCGGGCGAGCAGCTCCTTCATCTCGAAGGGCTTGACGATGTAGTCGTCGGCGCCCATCTCCAGGCCGGAGACCTTGTCGATCGTCTCGCCCTTGGCGGTGAGCATGATGATGGGGGTCTTGTCGGTCTCGCGGATCTTGGCGCAGACGGCCCAGCCGTCCATGACCGGCAGCATGATGTCCAGCAGGACCAGGTCCGGCCGGAACGAGCGATAGAGCTCGAGCGCCTTGCCGCCGTCCCCGGCGACCATGGTGTCGTAGCCCTCCTTCTTGAGGTAGAGGTTCAGCAGCTCCGCGATGTTGCTCTCGTCCTCTACGATCAGTACCTTTCGTGCCATATGTATCACCTGTTTTCTGTCGTTCGATCCGCAGGGCCTGCCGGTCCTGCGCGGTGGTCTGAGGATCCGCGGGGTGCGGATGTATATCGATCCAGCATCCAGTATAGCACAGTCCGGCGCAAAGCGCGAGACTTTTTTCGCCCCCCCTGTCCCCTGCGCCGCGCAGGCCGCGCGCCCCGGCGGCGGCACCGCTTTTTGACAGAGCGTGCCCTGAGACTTGCAAAAAATAGTCCCACCGCGGGGGTTGACAAACGCGAAAAAAGCGCGTATACTGCGTACAATCGAATACATGATCTTCAGGGCAGGGTGTAATTCCCTACCGGCGGTACAGCCCGCGAGCCGAAAGGCAGACTCGGTGTGACTCCGAGGCCGACAGTGAGAGTCTGGATGGAAGAAGATCGTCGTGCGTACCGAGGGGGCCACTGTACCCCTTTGGCTGCGCCTACGAAGTCTGCTCTGGGTCCCGTGCCCGGAGCGTTTTCTTTTTTGCACAGGGGGTCTCCCCCTGGGCTTTGCCAAGTGCGCCCTGGACGACGGTCCGGGGCGTTTGTCATGTGTTCGGAAGATCCCAACGAGACTTTTGGAGGTGGATCGGATGGACGATCGGGACTATATGCGGCTGGCGCTGGCGCTGGCCGAGCGGGGCCGCGGCTGGACCGCGCCGAACCCCATGGTCGGCGCCGTCGTCGTCAAGGACGGCCAGATCATCGGCCAGGGCTGGCACGAGCGCTGGGGCCAGGCCCACGCCGAGCGCAACGCGCTGGCGCGCTGCACCGCGCCGCCGCAGGGCGCGACGATGTACGTCACCCTGGAGCCGTGCTGCCACCACGGCAAGCAGCCGCCGTGCGTGGACGCGATCCTCGCCGCGGGCATCCGGCGGGTGGTCGTGGGGGCCGGGGACCCCGACCCCCGCGTGGACGGCAAGGGCATCGCCCTCCTGCGGGCGGCGGGCGTCGCGGTGACGGAGGGGGTGCTCCGGGCGGAGTGCGAGGCGCAGAACGTCTTCTTCCGCCACCGGGTCCGGACGGGGCGGCCGTACGGGGTCCTCAAGTGGGCCATGGCCCTCGACGGCAAGACGGCCGCGCGGGGCGGGGCCTCCCGCTGGATCACCGGCGAAGAGGCCCGCGCCCATGTCCACGCCCAGCGCCACGCCTGCGCGGCGATCCTGGTCGGGGTCGGGACGGTGCTGGCGGACGACCCGCAGCTCACCTGCCGCCTGCCCGAGGGGCGGGACCCGGTGCGCGTCGTCTGCGACAGCCAGCTCCGCACGCCGCCGACGGCCCAGGTGGTCGTCACGGCGGGGCGCACGCCGACGATCCTGGCTACCTGCTGCGCCGACGAGGCGCGGCAGCGGCCGTACCGCGACGCCGGGTGCCGCGTCCTCTGCCTGCCGGGCGAGGGCGGCCGGGTGGACCTCGGCGCGCTCATGGACGCCCTCGGGTCCGAGGGCATCGACAGCGTCCTGATCGAGGGCGGCGGGACCCTGGCCTGGTCGGCGCTGGCCGCCGGGGTGGTCCAGCGGGTCCAGGCCTACGTCGCGCCGAAGATCTTAGGCGGCCGCGAGGCGCGCACGCCGGTCGAGGGACCGGGCGTCGCCGCGCCGGACCTGGGCGCGCGGCTCGGCCCGTGGACCGTCACGCCCCTGGGGGCGGACCTGCTGCTCGAGAGCGAGGTGATCGGCGATGTTCACGGGGATCGTTGAGGAGGTCGGTGCCGTCGTGCGCCTGGACCGCGGCGCACGGTCGGCCGTGCTGACCGTGCGGGCGGAGACGGTCCTGGAGGGGACGCGGATCGGCGACAGCATCGCCGTCAACGGCGTGTGCCTGACCGTCACGGCCCTCGGCGGGGGGACCTTCACCGCCGACGTGATGCACGAGACGCTCGACCGCTCGGCGCTCGGGCGGCTGCGCCCGGGCGACCGGGTGGACCTCGAACGGGCGATGGCCGCGGACGGCCGCTTCGGCGGGCACATCGTCTCCGGCCACATCGACGGCGTGGGCACGGTCCGCGCCGTGCGGCGGGACGACAACGCGGTCTGGTACACGATCGACGCCCCGCCGGAGGTCCTGCGCTACGTCGTGGAGAAGGGCTCCGTCACCGTGGACGGGATCAGCCTCACCGTCGCGCGGGTGGACGCGCGGTCGTTCGCCATCTCGGCCATCCCCCACACGGTCGCCCAGACGGTCCTGCGGGACCGTCGGCCGGGGGACCTCGTAGACCTGGAGGCCGACATCATCGGGAAGTACGTCGAGAAGCTCCTGCGCCCCCACGCCGCCGGGGCCGCGGGCGGCGGGACGCTCACCAGAGCGTTCCTGGCCGAGCATGGATTCTGATCGAAACGAGACACACGAACAGCATGAGACAAGGAGGAACGAACATGCCTGCATTCCATACCGTCGAACAGGCCCTGGCCGACCTGCGCCAGGGGAAGATCGTCCTGGTCACCGACGACCCGGACCGCGAGAACGAGGGCGACTTCATCTGCGCCGCCGAGTTCGCCACCACCGAGAACATCAACTTCATGGCCACCCATGGCAAGGGGCTGATCTGCATGCCCATGTCGGCGGCCTTCGTCGAGCGGCTCCAGATCCCGCAGATGGTCCGCCGCAACACCGACAACCACGAGACGGCCTTCACCGTCTCCATCGACCACGTCTCCACGACCACGGGCATCTCCGCGGCGGAGCGGTCGGTCACGGCCATGGCCTGCGTGGACGACGCGGCCCGGCCGGAGGACTTCCGCCGACCGGGGCACATGTTCCCCCTGCTGGCCAAGCCGAACGGGGTCTTAGAGCGCAACGGCCACACCGAGGCCACGGTGGACCTGTGCCGTCTGGCGGGCCTGAAGGAGTGCGGCCTGTGCTGCGAGATCATGCGCGAGGACGGTACGATGATGCGCACCCGCGAGCTGTGGGCGCTGGCGGAGCGCTGGGGCCTGACGTTCATCACGATCCGGGACCTGCAGGAGTACCGCAAGTGCCACGACGAGCTGGTCGAGCAGGTGGCGGCGGTGGAGATGCCGACGAAGTACGGCCAGTTCCGCGCCTATGGCTTCGTCGATAAGCTCAACGGCGAGCACCACGTCGCGCTGGTCAAGGGCGACATCGGGGACGGGGAGGATCTGCTGTGCCGGGTCCACTCGGAGTGCCTGACGGGCGACACCTTCGGCTCACTGCGGTGCGACTGCGGCCAGCAGTTCGCGGCGGCGATGCGCCAGATCGAGTCGGAGGGCCGCGGCGTGCTGCTGTACATGCGGCAGGAGGGCCGGGGCATCGGCCTCATCAACAAGCTGCGGGCCTATGAGCTGCAGGAGCAGGGCATGGACACGCTGGAGGCGAACCTGGCGCTGGGCTTCCCCGGCGACAAGCGGGAGTACTACATCGGGGCGCAGATCCTGCGCGCCCTGGGCGTGAAGAGCATGCGGCTGCTGACGAACAACCCGGACAAGGTGTATCAGATCGAGGAGTTCGGGCTGACGATCCGCGAGCGGGTGCCGATCCAGATGGCCGCCACGCCGTACGATCTGCGCTACCTGCGCACGAAGCAGGAGCGGATGGGCCATCTGCTGGCCTATTGAGATGTCGAGATAGATAGAAAGGAATGATCACGATGAAGGTATATGAGGGCAAGCTGGTCGCACACGGGGCACGGATCGGGATCGTCGCATCCCGCTTCAACGAATCCATCACCGCCAAGCTGCTCGGCGGCGCGCAGGACGCGCTGCTGCGGCACGAGGTCCGGGAGGAGGACATCGAGGTCGCCTGGGTGCCGGGCGCGTTCGAGCTGCCGCTGATGGCGGCGAAGATGGCCAGGAGCGGGCGGTACGACGCCGTCCTGTGCCTGGGCGCGGTGATTCGCGGGGCGACGAGCCACTACGACCTGGTGTGCAACGAGGCCGCCAAGGGCATCGCGTCGGTCGGGCTGGAGACCGGGGTGCCGGTCCTCTTCGGCGTGGTCACGACGGAGACGATCGAGCAGGCGATCGAGCGCGCCGGGACCAAGGCCGGGAACAAGGGCTACGACTGCGCCGTGAGCGCGCTGGAGATGGTGGACCTCCTCCACACCTTCGCAGCGGGCTGACAACGAAGCGAAATAAGAAGACCGGCCCCGGACGGATCGTCCGGGGCCGGTTCGTATGTCTGTGGGGCACTGGGGCGCAGAGGGCGGGCGCTCAGTCCCGCGGGACCAGCTCGTCCTCCTTGACGCGCTCCTTGGGCTTGTCCTTGCGCAGGTGGATCGCTCGCGCGGTTTTCATCTCGGTGGGCATGGGCAGGTCGATGCCGAGGAAGGTCCGCAGGAGCCAGAGGAAGAAGGCCAGCACGAGGAGGGGGATCAGGCAGGAGGTCACGAGCAGGATGGCCAGGGCCTCCAGGAAGTGGTCGAGGACGGCCTTGAACTGGTCCACTGAGGCGGTCACGGCCCCGGCCACCGCACCGGCCGCGCTGGAGATGCCCTCCCGGGCCGTGTCGAGCAGACCGAGGAGGCCGCTGTGCGTCGTGCCGCTCGCGGAGCCGTCCTCCGCCGCGTCCTCCACGGCGGCGGCGACCTCCTGTGCGTCGGCGGTCGCGGTCTTCGCCCGGTCGAGCGTCTCCTGGATGGAGGTCTGATAGGTCGCCTCGATCGAGTCGGAGACGTGGACGCTCACCGGCACCAGTGCGAAGAGCAGCACCCCGAAGAGCAGGACCCGGCAGGCGAGCCGGAACGTGCCCGCTCCGCCCCGCAGGACCCAGAGGAGGAAGAGGAGACAGGCGAACGGGACGAGGATGTGGAAGGTCGCGCCCGCGATGGTCGTCAGCAGGTACTTCTCCAACAGCAGGGTGGTCAGGATGATCAGGAAGTAGCCGCTCAGGTCGGCGAGCTTGTTCGCGATCGGCGTGGCGGCGTCGCCCGGCAGCAGCGAGACCGCCGTGGCGGCGGCGGTCGAAGCGGCGGTCAGCTCCAGGACGGTGGTGCGCTTCTCGTCGAGCGAGGCGATGGTCCCGTCGTAGGTCTCCGGCTGGGTCAGGACGGGGGCCAGGACGAAGAAGGACAGGGCCGCGGCGACCAGCAGGGCGACGACGGCAGCGGTGGTCCGGGCACGGGACGTGAGCATGGAGGATCCCTCCTTTGGATCGGTGGTCCGCCGCGTGGGGCGGGCCGGTGGTGTGACGTCGTGAGGAGGCCCCGGACGGGACTCGTCCGGGGCCGGTGTCGTTCCTTATTTATAGGTAGCGCAGTAGTAATAGAAGTCGCCGGTGATCGGCTCGACGTAGTAGTACGGGTCGTTCGTGCCCTCGGCGGGGCTGTAGGACCAGCCGTCGCCGTCCTCGACGAGGTCGTCCATCGTGCCCGCGCAGCACCACGGGGCGGTCAGGTCGCCATCGAAGGAGTAGAAGAAGCCATAGGGCGCGGTCTTGGTCGCGGCGCCGGTCGAGCCGCAGTTGAACTCCACGAGCTGGCTGTTGTAGCCGATGTCCATGATGCCGTCGATGGCGACGGTGTCCTGGAACTTCTTCTCGACCTGGGGGTCGTCGATCTCGGCGATGTCCTTGAGCAGGGTCTCCTGGTTGTCCAGGCAGATCTGCATGACCTCCTCCTTGGAGAGGTGGTTGACGAAGTAAGACGAGCAGGCGCACAGCGACACCGCCAACAGGGCCGCGAGCGCCAGGGTGAGGATCTTTTTCATTGGGCAGGCTCCTAACATCTGATTCTCTTTGGTTTTTCTTGATACGATCATACAATACCATCCGGCAAAAGTCAACAGACACCGACAGAGAAAACCTGGGATAACGCCTGATCGGCCGGGGCATACTGAGGGCACAGACCCAGGGAAAGGAGGTCAGTCCCATGAGCGAGAAGAAGCAGCAGAAGAAGGACCGCCAGCAGCAGCCCTGCGCCAAGTCCAAGAAGGCCCAGAGCCAGAAGAGCGGCTATCAGGATGCGCCCTGCAACACCAACTCCGGCCCCATCGAGTGATGAGACGAAAACTCCGGCCCGCCCTTGACAGGGCGGGCCGGAGCGGTTATACTAGGGTCAAGAAGGGTCGCCAGTGATGGTCGGCTCTCTAAAGGTCGATCATGTTCCCTGAGGAACACTGACCGTCAGGGTGCGACCTGGCGGTCATTTTTCTGCTTTCGCAGAGGGCGAGGATGCCTACGAGAAGCGTCGCCGCCTGGAAGACCAGGCTCGCGATTTCATAAAGACCCATATACCCACCCCCTTCCTCGAAGAGAAGGGAGAAAATGAAGCCCCCTTCTCTCCTTGTAAGTAAGAAGAGAGTCGACCACCATGTTGCTGACGGGCCCCTCTGGCCGTCGTACAACATTGATTTTAGCATATCATACTTCGACAGGCTGTGCAAGCCCTTCCCAACACGTCAGACGACAAAACCAGGCTGGACGCGAAAGCGTCCAGCCTTAGGCTGTCGAAAAACCCCTGCGGGGTTTTCCGACAGAGGGGATGCAGCCCCCTGCATGCACTCGCCGTCCGTCTTCGACGGACAACTCGCACACTTGTGGGCTGAGAAGTATTTTCTCCGACGCACATGTCGCCGGAGAAAATGACTCGACTCTATTTCGTGCCTGCGGGCACGAAACTCTGCGAGGCTTTTTTGACACACTGAGG
>CAKTJM010000011.1 GCA_934567745.1 uncultured Eubacteriales bacterium
AGCGGGGACCGCGTGGCCTTCCTCGACCTGCTCGAGGACCTGCTCGCTTCGCGCCGCCGCGTCGTCCGGGTGGACGAGGCGCGGGAGCGCCGCGTCTTCGAGCCGCTGCCCGCCGGGGGCCTGTCCGGCCGGACCCGCGCGATGCTCAAGGCCGAGGACGGGTGCACGAACTTCTGCACCTACTGCATCATCCCCTACGCCCGCGGGCCGGTGCGCTCGCTGCCGCTGGACCAGGCGGTGCGGGAGGCCGCCCGGCTGGCGGAGGAGGGCTATCGCGAGTTGGTGCTGACGGGGATCGAGCTGTCGTCCTACGGCCGCGACCTGCCCGGCCGTCCCACGGCGGTGGACCTGATCGAGGCCGTCTGCCGCGCCGCGCCGGGCCTGCGGATCCGGCTCGGCTCGCTGGAGCCGCGCACCGTGACGGAGGAGGCCTGCGAGCGGCTG
Source organism: uncultured Eubacteriales bacterium (assembly GCA_934567745.1). Classification (GTDB taxonomy): domain Bacteria; phylum Bacillota; class Clostridia; order Oscillospirales; family Oscillospiraceae; genus Evtepia. Next base: position 445 of record CAKTJM010000011.1, read on the forward strand.
GCGCGGCTGGACGGGCTGTGCCCGCACTTCCACCTCTCGCTCCAGAGCGGGAGCGACGCGACCCTGCGGCGCATGGGGCGGCGGTACGACACGGCGCGCTACCGCCGGTCCGTCTCCCTCCTGCGGCAGGCGTTCGACCGCCCCGGCGTGACGACGGACCTGATCGTCGGCTTCCCCGGCGAGGGAGAAGGGGAGTTCGCCGAGACCCTCGCCTTCATCCGGGAGATGGGCTTCTCGCGGATGCACATCTTCCCCTATTCCCGCCGGGAGGGCACCCGCGCCGCCGCGATGCCCGACCAGATCCCCCGCGAGGAGAAGGCGGACCGCGCCCACCGCGCCGCCGCCGTCGCCGCCGCGATGGAGCAGAGCTGGCTGACCTCCTGGATCGGCCGGACCGTCCCCGTCCTCTTCGAGGAGGAGGAGGACGGGCTGTGGCGGGGCTACACGCCGCAATACGTCGAGGTCCGGGCACGGGGCGCGGACCTGCACAACGCCGTCCGCCCCGTCGCCATCCACACCGCCGGACCGACCGAGGTCTTCGGCACCCTGACCGAGGAGGGAACGCCATGAGCCGCGCAGACGACATCTTCATCGCGAATTGCCGCAAGATCCTGCGGGAGGGGGTCTGGGACACCGACCGACCCGTCCGCCCCCGCTGGGAGGACGGGACGCCCGCCCACACGATCAAATGCTTCGGGATCGTCAACAGGTACGATCTCCAGGCCGAGTTCCCGATCCAGACGATCCGGCGGATGTACCTCAAGAGCGCCGTGGACGAGCTGCTGTGGATCTGGCAGAAGAAGTCGAACGACATCCACGACCTCTCCAGCCGCATCTGGGACGCCTGGGCCGACGAGGCCGGCTCCATCGGCAAGGCCTACGGCTATCAGCTCGGCGTAAAGCACCAGTACCGCGAGGGCATGATGGACCAGGTGGACCGGGTGCTCTACGACCTCAAGCACGACCCCGGCTCCCGCCGGATCCTGACGAACCTCTACGAGCACGCCGACCTGCACGAGATGGCGCTCTATCCCTGCGCCTGGTCCATGACCTTCAACGTCAGCGGCCGGACGCTCAACGCGATCCTGAACCAGCGCTCGCAGGACATGCTCACCGCCAACGGCTGGAACGTGATGCAGTACGCCGTCCTGGTGCACATGCTGGCCCAGGTCTCCGGCCTGGTCCCCGGCGAGCTGGTGCACGTGATCGCCGACGCGCACATCTACGACCGCCACGTCCCGCTCGTCGAGGAGATCGTCGCGCGGGAGCCGTATCCGGCCCCGCGGCTGGTGCTCGACCCGACGGTCGAGGACTTCTACCGCTTCACGCCGGACAGCGTCCGGCTGGAGGGCTACCGTTGCCACGAGTTCGATCACAAGATCCCCGTGGCCATCTGAATCGGAGGGGGAGAGGACCATGGATCTCATCGTCGCCGTGGACCGCGCCTGGGGCATCGGGCGCGACGGGGACCAGCTCTGCTACGTCCCGGCCGACCTGGAGCGGTTCAAGGCGCTGACCACCGGCCACCCCGTCCTGCTCGGGCGGAGGACCCTCGCGACCTTCCCCGGCGGGCGGCCGCTCAAGGGGCGGCGGAACCTCATCCTGTCGGCCACGCCGGGCTACGCGGTCGAGGGCGCGGAGGTCTGCCCGGACCTGGCGGCCGCGCTGGCCGCCGCGCCGGAGGACACCTTCGTCATCGGGGGGGAGAGCGTCTATCGGGCGCTGCTGCCCCATTGCCGCACGGCCTACGTCACGAAGCTCGACGCGGTCTTCCCGGCCGACCGGCACTTCCCGGACCTCGACGCCGACCCGGCCTGGGCCGTCGTGGAGACGGAGGGACCGTATGAGCACGAGGGGCTGGCTTTCACCTATGTGACCTATCGCAGGCGCTGAGAGAGCGGCCTGCGGGCACGCTCGAACACACGACCGGACCAGATCGGGGCACCGATCTGTAAAAGGGGATAAAAAACAAAAGGAGAGAACGAGATGCAAAGGATGAAAAAGGCGGCCGGCCTGGCGCTGGCACTGGTGCTGTGCCTGGGGCTGCTGGCGGTCCCGGCCGGCGCAGCCTCCGGGGAGGCCATCGACGCGGCGTATCAGCTGTACGAGAAGGGCCTGTTCATGGGCACGGGCACGGACAGCGACGGCGCGCCGATCTTCGAGCTGGACCGCGCTCCGACGCGGCACGAGGCCGTGACGATGCTGGTCCGCCTGCTCGGCAAGGAGTCCGAGGCGCAGAGCGGGCGCTGGCAGACGCCGTTCACGGACGTCGCGGACTGGGCGGAGCCGTACGTCGGCTATGCCTACGCGCACGGCCTGACGAACGGGACCTCCGCCACGACCTACAGCGGGTCGGAGACCGTGACGGCCACGCAGTACCTTACGTTCGTGCTGCGCACCCTGGGCTATGAGAGCGGGACGGACTTCCGCTGGGACGCGGCCTGGGAGCTGTCGGACGCCATCGGGCTGACGGACGGCGCATATGACGCCGCCACGTCCTACTTCACCCGCGGCGACGTGGCGATCGTCTCCCTGCGGTCGCTCTCGACGGCGCACAAGGACGACACGACGCCCGGTGGGGACGTCGAGCCGGGCCCGATCATCAAGCCAGGCCCGACCGTCGATCCCGGCACGGTGGGGCCGACCGGCGGCACGCAGCAGTGCACGCATTCGTACGACAGCAAGGGCCTCTGCACCAAGTGCGGTGAGATGTACCCCTACAAGGTCACCGAGACCTACTTCGAGGTGAAGCTCACGGCCGAGGCCTATGTGCAGTCGAAGCCGTATGGCGATCCGGCGTACTACCAGTACACCCAGAGCTATGTGGGCGGCAAGCTCACTGTGATCGGCACAGCGGTGAACCACTACGGGAACACCTGGTATGAGATCGCGCGGGACCGCTGGATCAGCAGCGACCGCTGCGAGGTCGTCGGGCAGCGGGACTTCGTGACGATCAGCGGCGAGACGTCGCCGTCCGGGACCCTCCAGCAGGGCAGCAGCTTCGGTCTCCGCGGCAACGTGCAGACGGCCGTCGGCAAGATCGTGAAGCTCCGCGGCGCGATCGTCGATGCGTCCGGGAACACGGTCCAGGAGGCGACCTACTATCCGAACGCGACCTCCGCCAACCTGCGGTACACCATCAACGACGATCTGATCTTCGACACCCTCGCCGCGGGCAGCTATCGCTACCTCGTGGAGGTCTGGACGGAGAGCGACGGCGTGGAGACCTATACCCAGCTCGTCTCCTCGGCCTTCACGGTCGTGGGCGGCGGCTCCGGCCCGGTCGGGGACGGCTACACCTACGGCGGCCGGACGTACACGCTGGTGCCGAACTTCCGGTCGAGCTACTGCTTCGACCAGAACGACTACTCCCGGTTCAAGAACAGCTCGGGCCAGAACCGCGGCTGCACCGCGACCGCGATGTGCATCGCCTATTCCATCTACCACGACACCACGCTCAGCCCCAACAGCGTCGCATGGAGCAGCGGCGGCACGAACTGGGAATACTGCACCCGCTATGCCGATGCCAGCCAGACCTACAAGGGCGGCACGTTCGACCAGGCGCAGGCCCTGCGCGCCGCGTATGACTGCATCCTCGACAGCGGGAAGCCGATGATCGTCGGCGTCAACGGCTACAGCTCCGACCACGTCGTCACGATCGTGGGCGTCGCGCAGGGCGCGAGCAGGAGCAGCCTGTCGCTGAACGACTTCCTCATCGTCGATCCTTACGGCGGCGCGGTCCGCACGCTCAGCTATTTCAACTCCCTCGATTGCGGCTGGGCGCTCCGGATCCCGGTCTGAGTCCCTGACGAGTTTTCTCCGACAAAAGGCCGCCCTGCCAGCGTATGCTGGCAGGGCGGCCTTTGCAAAAGGTATCTATGAGTAGGTGTTGGAAGGGCGTGGATCAGGCGGCGTGACGGTCGCTGACCTGAGCGGTCATCTCCTTGCCGGAGCCGTCGTTGATGTAGAAGTAGTCGTTGGCGGGGTCGCCCTTGATCGTGACGAGGACGACACCGACGGCGGCGACGAGGACGGCGGGGACGATGGTCATCTGGGGGGCGGTGGGGACGACGGCGAGGGCGATCATCCAGACGAGACCGACGACGAGCAGGACCACACCGAGACCGAGCATAGCAGACTTTTTCATGATGGTTGCCTCCTGTTTTGTTCTCTCTTTCTTATTCCGTCCGCTCTGGCGGGCGGACCTTCGATCTGTCTGTATCGTACCAGTCGGGATGACTTTTTGCAATTATCATCGGCAGTTAAAATACTGATCCAATATGGTTATGGATACTTAAGGCTACTTTTGCAACTACTTGCTTTTGGGGAGACGGTGGTATATAATCAAAGGGCCCCTGCGTAGTCGCCCCCGCGGAAAGGAGCGCTGCCCCCATGGAAAAGAACGAATTCCTCCTCTTCAACGAGATCATCTACCGACTGAACACCGCCGTGGACCTCGACGACCTGCGCCGCGCCCTCCTGACGCAGCTCCGGTCCCTGATCCCCTTCGCGGCGGCCAGCGTCATCACGATCGAGCTGGACCCGGAGACCCATCTCCTCATCCACCGCGATCCGCTCTGCCTGCCGGAGCGGTTCACCGCCATGGAGCAGGAGTGGATCGCCAAGTCCGACGAGGACCGCGTCCTCTGGCACAGCCACGCGCCCGAGAGCGTCGTCATCCGCGACAGCGAGATGTGGGAGCGGGAGGAGGAGCGGCTCGCCGCGCCGAGCTACCGCGACGTCTACTCCCGCTACGGCATCTACGACGTCCTACAGATGAACATCGCCTATCAGAACGAGCGCATGGCCCTGCTCACCCTCTACCGGACGCGGGAGGGCGGGCCGTTCACCGACCGGGACGTGTTCTATCTGCGCGCCCTGTCGAACCACATCGATCTGGCCTACCACACCCGGCTCCACGGGGCCGCGGCGGCCCGAACGGAGCCGCTCCGCGCCCTCGCGGCGCGCTGCGGTCTGACCCGGCGCGAGGAGGAGATCGTCGATCTGATCTTCCACGACCGCAGCAACGAGGAGATCCTCGCCACGCTGTACATCGCCCGCAACACCCTCATGAAGCATCTCCAAAACATCTACCGCAAGTGCGGCGTCTCCTCCCGCTGGGACCTGCGGAAGCTCCGCGACGGCGGGGAAAGGGTTTGACAAAGCAGGCCGATCGTGTTACGATTCACTTATCTATGTGCATCAAGGGCTGACGCCCTTTTGAGATTTGACGCCCCATGGGCGTTTTTGACGATGGAGGTCATTTATGGCAAACGAAAAGATACCGCTGATGTATAAGGGCCACCCGCTGCGCCGCAAGGACGATCTCATCTACTACGGCGATATGAGCGATTCCCACATCATCCTCCTGCAGATCCTGTCCACCAAGCGCGTGGGCGACATGGACGTGGCGAACAAGGTCAGCATCCAGCTCCAGCTCACCGCGCCCGACCTGAAGAGCCGCGACCGCGTGGTCAAGCGCAGCGAGAAGGACAGCCTCTACTCCGCGATCGACATCGCGTCCATCTGGCTCGAGCGCGCCCTGTCCGCCCGCTGAGCGGAGGGACCGTCATGCGATACGAACGACACGCCGCCCGCGCCCTGGCGCTGGTGCTGCTGGCGGCCACGGTCCTGCCGGTCTCGGCCTTGGCCGCCCCGGCGGACGTGGACGGGTCGCTGACCTCGATCCGCCTCTCCGGCGACGGGGCGACCTCCGCCATCGAGGCGGTCTCCACGTCCGGCAGCCCGATCTCCCTCTCGGCCAGCCAGGCCAAGGGGCGCTTCGAGGTCGTCTATCAGGACGAGGCCGGCAACGAGACCACGGCGACCGTCTCCGCCGCCGACCCGAACGCCACGCTCTACGCCAAGGTCGACACCGGGTCGAGCACCCTCCGCGTGCGCCAGGGGCCGGGCACCGACTACGCCATCCTCTGCTCCGTGCGCAGCGGGAGCTTCTTCGCCGTCACGGGCAAGACCGACGGCTGGTATCAGATCGCCTGCAACGGGCGCACCGGCTACGTCTCCGCCGACTACGTCGTCGAGCGGACCCTCGACCAGATCCTCGCCGAGAAGGACACGACGCCCGTCGTCGATCCGGACGACGGCGTCCCCGTCGCCGATCCCGCGGACTATGACCGCGCGCTGGCGGACCAGATCGTGGACTACGCCCTGCAATACCTCGGCTACCCCTACGTCTACGCGACCGCCGGTCCGGACAGCTTCGACTGCTCCGGCTTCACCTCCTACGTGTACAAGCACTTCGGCTATTCGCTCCACCGCTCGTCCTACGACCAGCTCAAGGACGGCAAGGCCGTGCAGAAGGCCGACCTGCTGCCGGGCGACATCCTGCTCTTCTCCCGCAACGGCGACGTCGTCACCCACGTGGGGCTGTACATCGGCAACGGCGAGTTCATCCACGCCTCGACCTCGACCACCGGGGTCATCATCAGCGACCTGTACTCGGACTATTACGTCCAGCACTACTACGCGGCCCGCCGCATCATCTGAGCGGGAAAAATAATTTTTCATGGTTTCCAAAATATGACAGGGTCCGACCCTCTTCCCCTGTTATCCTAGAGGCATCGAAGGAAGCACGATGCGAAGGGACAGGACACACACGATCTGATAAGAGGAGGAGATCCACATGAAGAAAAAACTGCTGAGCATCGTTCTCGCACTGGCGATGTCTAGCTCGATGCTTCCCCTCTCGGCGATGGCGGCCTCCGCGGACGGCGTCCTTTCGGACGAGGGGCTCACACGGCTGCTGACGGAGGAGTCGGCGGCGATCGACAGCCGGATCGAGGGCCAGATCCAGTCTGAGCTGGCCTATCTGACCGAGGTCGGTCTGCTGTCCTCCGCGGTCGGGTCGCTCAGCGCGATCGCGATCGACGACACCGCGGCCCCCTATGCCGGGGCCTACGCCACGATCACCTACACCCTCGACTTCGGAGGGGCGGAGGAGGACATCGTGTTCCGGGCGCTCTCGGATACATATCAGAGCTTCTCTGCATATGATAGGACGAAGGGCATCGAGGATACCGTCTCCTTCACCGCACAGGACCAGGTGCTCCTGGACGGGGAAGAGGTCCTCTTCACCGAGACGGCCGCGCCGCAGAGCGCGGCGGCCACGGACAGCGTGACGAGGAGCTCTGACCGGTTCTACCAGGTCCAGTGTCCCTATGGCACCGCGTCAGACTATTCCAACTACCAGACGACGACGGTGACGAACGACATCGCGCTGAAGAAGGCGCTGCGGGACATCACGTTCTCTGCGGCGTTCACCATCGTCGGCTCGCTCCTGGGCGTTGGTCTCGTCACGGCCATCTTCACGCAGTCGCTGTTCATCCTGTTACAGGATTCCGCCCCGACCTCTCAGGGGCTGTCCAGCCGCGACGCGAAGTACTGGCACAAGTCCTGCGGGGCCGCATCGGGCGGGCACATCTCTGCGTATGGGGCCTATGTGACGAAGCATGTCTTCACTTGGTATCCAAAGACGTATCTCCAGGGCACCGGCAGGAACACAGTGGAGTATGAGATCCATAGGATCTATTGATCTCATCCCATCTCTGTGATATCCCGAGCCGGCGGCCCCCAAATGAGTATGAGCATCTAGGAGGGTGACCTATGGTTCGGACGACTGGACGAATGCTGCGCGACTGCATCCTGGCAGCCGCCCTACTCGTGATCTTCAGCCTCGCGGCTGCGCTGGCCCCATGGCTGACCTGGCTCCCACACGGGGCCTTGGAGGCGATCCCCATCGTCCAGCTGATCTGCGCCCTCTGGATGCTGGTCCCACTATGCAGGCTCCGCCGCTCCTTGGGATCGGTGGACCAGACCGCTGCAGCACAGGACGGGCACGAGCCCGACTGAGCACGGCGGACAGCAAACGCATGTTCCTCTGCACCGACCGCTTCCATCGGACGAAGGACATGGCCATCATCATAACGTACAAGAAGACCGGCTGCCCCGCAAGTACGGGACAGCCGGTCTTTGGTCGTGTGTGATGTGGAGCTATGAGGGACGTTCTCAGTCCTTCAGGTCGCGCAGGCGCGCCTCGTTGGCCGCGATGCGGCCCTCGACCGCTGCGAGCTGCTCGTAGAGCGCCGCGTACCCCTCGGGGGCGGCCGGGTGCTCCGCGACGAACTGCTTGCCGATCTCGGCGAGGATGCGCCGCTTGTTCTCCTCCTCGGAGACGTTGTCCAGGTTCAGCTTCGCGCTCTCGCCCAGGTCCTTGGCCTTGCCCAGGCCCGCCAGGGTCAGGTTCTTCGCCTTGTTGCCGATGTCTTTCCATTCTGCCATGTCGAGTACCTCCTTTGGGTGGGATGATGTATCCGGGCGGTCTGCGCCCGGTCTCCCGCATCCTGATATGACAGCCGCCTTCCCAGTATATGCATAGAAAGGGGTCGTGTCCACCATGACCGTGTCCTTTGCCCCCCTTGAGGGCATCTCCGGCTGGGTCTACCGCCTGGCCCACCACGATAGCTTTCCCGGTGTGGACCGGTATCATGCGCCCTTCTGGGCGCCGACCGCCGACAGCCCGCTCACCGGGCGCGGCCTGCGCGACGTGCTCCCGGAGCACAACGCGGGCATCGCGCTCGTCCCGCAGCTGCTGACCAACCGCGCGGAGGACTTCCTCTCCGCCGCGCGGGCCTTGCAGGACCTCGGCTATCGCCGGGTGGACCTGAACCTCGGCTGCCCGTCCGGGACCGTCGTGGCCAAGCGAAAGGGGTCCGGCTTCCTCGCCCTGCCGGACGAGCTGGACGCCTTCCTCGACACGGTCTTCTCCGCGCGGCTCGACCTGTCGGTGACGGTCAAGACCCGCATCGGGCTGGAGGACGAGGGGGAGTGGCCGCGGCTGCTCGCCATCTACGACCGCTATCCCATCGCCGAGCTGACGATCCACCCCCGCCTGCGGAGCGATTTTTATAAAGGTCCCGTCCGGCGGGAGGCGTTCCGCTACGCCGTGGCGCACACGCGGCTGCCGCTGTGCTACAACGGCGACCTCTTCACGGTCGAGGACTGCCGCGCCTTCGTGGAGGAGTTCCCCACGGTCCGGCACATCATGCTCGGCCGGGGGCTGGTGGCCGATCCGTCCCTCGCGCGTCAGCTCGCGGGCGGCCCGCCGCTGGGGCGGGACGAGCTGCGGGCCTTCCACGACCGGCTGCTGGCGGACTATCGCCGCGTCCTCTCCGGGGACCGGCCCGTGCTGGGGAAGCTCAAGGAGCTGTGGGACTACCTCGGATGCCACTTCCCCGAGAGCGACCGGGCGCGCAAGGTCATGCGCAAGGCGCGCACGCTCGCGGACTACGAGCGCGCGGTCGATGCCCTCTTCCGCGAGGGGGCGTTCGTCTCTGCGGCGCGCTTCAGCCCGTGATCCGCTCCGGCGGGATCCCGTCCGTCTCCAGGCCGAACTCGTCCCGCGCGAGCTGCAGCTCCTCCTCCGGCGTGAGCGGCCGCCGCTCCACCGGCTGGCCGTGCTCCTCGACGAGGTAGTCGTGGTGCCGCAGGGCGCGGATCTGGGTGTCGGAGGTGTAGAGGGAGACGCGCGTCATCTGGTTCATGTTCGACGCGGGGCTGTGCTCGAAGTAGAACAGGACGGGCAAAAAGTCCCCGTCGGCCTGCGGCTCGTCCGTGAAGCCCAGGACCCGCGTCCAGTCCTCGCCGGGCTTGCGCTGGCACTCGACCCAGCCGAAGAACGGCTCGCGGTGGTAGACGTATTCGCACGAGCCGTCGTGCTGGACCGCGCCCTCCTCCAGCAGCAGCGGCCGCCGCGCGTGCTCGGTGGTGAAGCCGACGTCCGTCGTGTAGAGCTTCCCGTCCAGCGTCACGCCCAGGACGCGATGGCGGCGGAAGAAGATGTTGAACGGCGTGAGGACGCGGGCGCTGTAGCTGCGGACCGCGAACCCGAGGGACCACAGCAGCCAGTCGTACAGGGTGTTCAGCTCCGCGCACACGCCGCCCTGGCGGCGCGTGACGATCTTGTCGAACAGGGCCTCGTGGTCGAGTGACAGGGGCCGCCCGGCCAGGATGGCGATGTTCTCGAAGGGGACGCTCTGCTGGTGCGCCCGCTGCAGGGCGCTCAGCCCCTCCAGCGTCAGGGGGACCGGCTCGGTCAGGCCGATCCGCGCGAGGTAGGCGTCGATCTGCGCCGGGGACATCTTGGGGCCGTCGAATCGGTTGCTGTCCATGGTGACCTCCCATCGCTCCCACCGGTACAGGAGCCGTCGTCGAAAACTGCAAAAAGTATAGCACGCCCGCCCGATGCCGTCAACCGCGGCGCGGGCGGGCGTTTCGCCGGTCGGACGGCCCCCGCGGCGTTTCCTGTCCTGTGGGACGCAACGATGGACAAACGCGCCGCCGTGTGGTATAATACTACGAATTTATAGACTTGGCCCCGTTCGCGGGGCGGACGATGGAGATGCTGAGCCGTGCGAAAAGATATCATGGGCGTGACCTTCGACGATATGGACCTGAGCGAGGCGATCGACGCCGGGGCGCGTCTGGCCGGGGCCGAGGGCTTCGCCTACGTCGTGACCCCCAACCCCGAGATCGTGGACCTCGCCCGTGCGCGGGAGAGCTATCGCCAGATCCTCAACGGGGCCGGGCTGGTCCTGCCGGACGGCATCGGCGTCGTCAAGGCGGCCAGGCTCCTGGGGCGGCCGCTCAAGGGCCGCGTGCCGGGGATCGACTTCGCCTCCGGCCTCCTGCCGCGCCTGGCGGCGGAGGGGCGGCGGCTCTACCTGCTGGGCGCGAAGCCCGGCGTGGCCGAGCAGGCCGCGGAGGATCTGAAGACGCGCGTCCCCGGTCTCGTCATCTGCGGGACGCACGACGGCTATTTCCAGGACCCCGCCCCCGTGGTGGAGGCGATCCGGGCGGCGCGGGCCGACGTGGCCTTCGTCTGTCTCGGCGCGCCGAAGCAGGAGGAGTGGATGGCCCAGTACGGCCCCGAGACCGGCGCGCACCTGATGGTGGGCCTCGGCGGGGCGCTGGACGTCTACGCCGGGAACGTCAAGCGCGCCCCGGCGGTGTGGCAGAAGCTGGGGCTGGAGTGGTGCTACCGCCTCCTGCACCAGCCCAGCCGGATCGGACGGATGGCACGGCTGCCGCTGTTTTTGGTGGACGCGGCGCGAGAGGGGAGAAGAGGACGCAGATGAAGGGACGGCTCATCGTCATCGAGGGGATCGACGGCTCCGGGAAATCCACCCAGTTCGCCCGCCTGTGCGCGCGGCTCGAACGGGAGGGGATCGCCTTCCAGCGGCTCGTCTTCCCGCAGTATCAGGAGGAGTCCTCCGCCCTGATCCGCATGTATCTGAACGGGGCCTTCGGCTCGCGGCCCGGCGACGTGAACGCCTACGCGGCCTCGGCCTTCTACGCGGTGGACCGCTACGCGTCCTGGAAGCGCGCCTGGGAGCGGCCGTACACCGAGGAGGGCGCGCTGGTCCTGGCCGACCGGTACACGACCTCCAACGCCGTCCACCAGACGAGCAAGCTCCCGCCGGAGGAGCGCGAGGCGTTCCTCGACTGGCTGCGGGACTTCGAGCACCGGCGGCTGGGCCTGCCGGAGCCGGATCTGGTCGTGTGCCTGGACCTGCCCGCCGAGGCGGCGGTGCAGCACCTGCGCCAGCGCGAGGCGGACACCCACACCCACGGCGACATCCACGAGACGGACGCCGCCTATCTCGCCGCCTGCGCCGAGACGGCCCGTCAGGCCGCGGCATTCTACGGCTGGCGGCTGGTCCCGTGCCTGGACGCGGCGGGACGGCAGCGGAGCATCGAGGACGTCCACGAGGAGCTATGGCAGGCGGTGCGCCCCCTGCTCGAACGATAAAAAAGGAGAGACGATCATGGGGAAAGAGATCTCTGAGGTCAAGAAGGCCCTGCGCGCCCAGATGCGCGAGGCACTGGCCGAGCTGAGCGAGGAGGAGCGCGCCGAGAGCGACCGCGTCCTGTTGGAGCATTTCCTGGCGCATCCGAAGCTGGCGCAGGCGCAGACGGTCCTGCTCTATTACGGCGTGGGGACCGAGATCCACACCGCGCCGCTGATCGACGCGCTGCTGGCGCAGGGCAAGACGGTGTGCCTGCCCCGCTGTCTGCCGGGGCACAAGATGCAGGCCCACCGCATCACGGGCGAGGCGGACCTCGCGCCCGACAAGTACCAGATCCCCGCGCCCCGGCCCGACGCGCCGGAGGTGGCGCGCGAGGACATCGACCTGATCCTGGTGCCGGGGCTGTGCTTCGACAGCCGCGGCACGCGCCTGGGCCAGGGCGGGGGCTATTACGACCGCTATCTGGAGGACTACGAGGGCGCGACCATCGGCCTGTGCCGCGAGGACTTCTTCCAGATCGACCTGCCGCGTGAGCCGCTGGACGTCTGGGTGCAGACGGTCCTGACGGAGGAGGGGCAGGTCTGGCCCTACCGCGAGGAGCCGTGAGAGGCGATAGGAGGGAAAGAATGGAACGGGATAGAAGATACGACCGTTATCACGACCGCGACGGGGACCGCCGATACGACCGCGACCCGGACCGACGCTATGACCGCGAGGCGGACCGCTGGTCCGACCGGGACGCAGACCGCCGCCGCGGCCGGGAGCAGGAGCGCCGCCCCGCGCCGCCGCGCCGCCGCCGGAAGCGCCGCTCGCCGCTGTCCAGCTCGATGACGTATCTCCTGATGGTGTTCGGCATCTCGGCCATCCTGGCCGTGGTGGGCTGGACGATGGCCAACGACGTCCTCTCGCTGAACAAGGACCCCGTCACGGCGGCCATCACCGTGCAGGAGGACAGCGACTTCGGCGACATCGTGAACGAGCTGAAGGACAACGGCATCATCAAATACAAGGGCCTCTTCCGTCTCTTCGCCACCGTCACCGGCGGCAAGGACAAGGTGACGGCGGGGACCTATAACCTCAACACCGACATGGACTACCGCGCCATCCTCTCGAACATGGGCCCGTCCTCGGCCAGCCGGACCTCGAAGTCCGTGACGATCAAGGAGGGCATGACGGTCGATCAGATCTTCTCCCTGCTCGAGAAGGAGGGCATCTCCACCGAGGCGAAGCTCCAGGACATGGCCGCCAACCACAACTACGCCTTCTCCTTCCTGCAGGAGATCCCGCTCGGCGACTATCACCGGCTGGAGGGCTACCTCTTCCCGGACACCTATGACTTCTACACGGGCGAGGACGCCAAGTACGTCATCAACAAGATGCTCGTGAACTTCGACGCGAAGCTCACCGACACCATGCGCGAGAAGATCTGGGCCGGCGGGCAGAACATCAGCCAGATCCTGACGATCGCCTCGATGATCGAGAAGGAGGCCACCAGCACCGACCGTGCGACGATCTCCTCGGTCATCTACAACCGTCTGAACAACCCGCGCGCGGGCACGGCGGGCTTCCTCCAGATTGACGCGACGATCCAGTACCTCCTGCCGGAGGGCGAGAAGGTCGATCAGGAGGCCATCGATACGATCGACAGCCCGTACAACACCTACAAGTACAAGGGCCTGCCGCCCGGACCGATCGCCAACCCCGGCCTCGAGTCCATCCTGGCGGCGATGAACCCCGAGAGCACGAACTACTACTATTACGCTCTGGGCAACGACGGGCAGCACCACTTCTTCAGCAGCTACTCCGAGTTCCAGAACTTCCTGAACAGCTGAGAGACATGAGAAAGATCGAACTGCTCTCCCCCGCCGGGGACCGCGAACGGCTGGAGATGGCCGTGGCCTACGGCGCGGACGCCGTCTATCTGGCAGGGGACGAATATGGGATGCGCTCCTTCGCGGGGAACTTCGCGGGGGACACGCTGGAGGACGCCGTGGCCTATGCCAAGGCCCGCGGCGTGGCCGTCCACGTCACCTGCAACACCATGCCGCGCGGCGACGAGATCGCCCGTCTGCCCGTCTTCCTGGAACGGCTGGAGGCCGCAGGCGTGACCGCGGCCATCGTGGCCGACGTGGGGGTCCTGTCGCTGGTCAAGCGCTACGCCCCGTCGGTGCAGATCCACGTGAGCACCCAGGCGAGCGTCGTCAACGCCGTCTCCGCCCGCGCCTGGCACGACCTCGGCGCCCAGCGGGTCATCCTCGCCAGGGAGCTGAGCCTGGACGAGATCGCGGACATCCGCGCGAAGACGCCCGCGGACCTGGAGCTGGAGACCTTCGTCCACGGGGCGATGTGCGTGAGCTACTCCGGCCGCTGCCTGCTGTCGAACTACATGACCGGCCGCGACGCCAACCGCGGGGCCTGCGCCCAGCCGTGCCGCTATCGCTACGCCCTCGTGGAGGAGAAGCGGCCGGGGGAGTACTTCCCCATCGAGGAGGACGGGCGCGGGACCTACATCATGAACGCCCGCGACATGTGCATGATCGACCACCTGCCGGACCTGATCGCGGCGGGGGTGGACTCGCTCAAGATCGAGGGCCGCGCCAAATCGGCCTATTACGCCGCCATCGTCACCGGGGCCTATCGCCAGTGTCTCGACGCCGCCCTCGCCGGACGGCCGCTCGACCCGGTCTGGCGCGACGAGGTCGAGAAGGTCAGCCATCGGCACTACTCCACCGGCTTCTTCTACGGCCCGCCGGGCCAGTTCACCGAGGACGCGCGGTACATCCGCGACTGGCAGATCCTCGCGGTGATCGAGTCCTGCGACGAGACCGGCCTGGCCTGGGCCTCCCTGCGCAACAAGTTCTGCGCGGGGGACGCGGTCGAGCTGGTCGGGCCGGGCGTGCGCCCGGTCGCCTTCGACGCGCCGGTCATGGCCGACGAGGCCGGGGACCCGCTCCACGAGCCGCGGCACCCGCAGATGCGGTTCCGGATCCGGCTCCCGCAGCCGGTCCCGCCGCACAGCATCCTGCGCGCCTGCCGGGCGAGCTCGTGAGGAGATCCGCCCAAAAAGCGGGCGGACCGACGGGGACAGGATCGTGGGATCGCCGTCTTGACAACGCCGCATTTTGTGATATGATGAATCTATCATAAAGCCACATGGCGATGAGGGAACGAGTGGAGCATCTCGTCGAGTTCAGAGAGAGGGGCAGCTTGGTGGAAGCCCCTTGCCGACCCGCTCCACAGCCACTTCCGAGCCGCCCGGGACGACCGGGCCGATCCATCCCCGTTACCGGATGACTTGAGATGCCGGGACGATGTCCCAGGCAGATCAGGGTGGTACCGTGAAGCAAGTGCTCCGCCCCTGACGTATGTGCAGGTGCGGAGCTTATTTTTTTGGAGGTGTGATCCATGCACAAATACTATGGTCTCAACGAGCTGCGCGAGATGTTCCTGACGTTCTTCGAGAGCAAGGGGCACCTGCGTCTGCCCAGCTTCCCGCTGATCCCCGAGAACGATGCCTCGCTGCTGCTGATCAATTCCGGCATGGCCCCGATGAAGCCCTGGTTCAAGGGCGAGGAGGAGCCGCCCCGCCACCGCGTGTGCACCTGTCAGAAGTGCATCCGCACCGGCGACATCGAGAACATCGGCCACACGGCCCGCCACGGCACCTTCTTCGAGATGCTGGGCAACTTCTCCTTCGGCGACTACTTCAAGCACGAGGCGATCGCCTGGACCTGGGAGTTCCTGACCGATCCCAAGTGGGTGGGCCTGGAGAAGGACCGGCTCTATCCCTCCGTCTATCTGGACGACGACGAGGCCTTTGATATCTGGCGCGACGAGGTCGGCATCCCCGAGGACCGCATCTACCGCATGGGCAAGGAGGACAACTTCTGGGAGCACGGCTCCGGTCCCTGCGGCCCCTGCTCCGAAGTCTATTACGACCGCGGCGAGGCATACGGCTGCGGCAAGCCCGACTGCGCGCCCGGCTGCGACTGCGACCGCTACATCGAGATCTGGAACAACGTCTTCTCCCAGTTCGACAACGACGGCGAGGGGCATTATTCCGACCTGGCCCAGAAGAACATCGACACCGGCATGGGGCTGGAGCGTCTGGCCTGCGTGTGTCAGAACGTCGATTCCCTCTTCGACGTGGACACGGTGATGAACATCACCAACCGCGTCTCCGAGCTGACCGGCGCGCATTACGGCGACAGCAAGCGCAGCGACGTCTCCCTGCGCATCATCACCGACCACATCCGGTCCTCCGTCTTCCTGATCTGCGACGGTGTCCTGCCCTCCAACGAGGGCCGCGGCTACGTCCTGCGCCGCCTGCTGCGCCGCGCCGCCCGCCACGGCAAGCTGCTGGGCGTGAACGAGCCGTTCCTGTATGAGATCGTCGATACCGTCATCCACGAGAACGAGGGCGAGTACAAGGACCTGCGCCAGAAGCAGGACTACATCACCAAGGTCATCCGGACCGAGGAGGAGAACTTCGCCAAGACGATCGACGGCGGCATGAAGATCTTCGCCGACCTGCTGGCCGGGCACAAGGCCCGCGGCGAGAGCACCTTCTCCGGCGCGGACGCCTTCAAGCTGTACGACACCTACGGCTTCCCCGTCGATCTGACCGAGGAGATGGTCCAGGACGAGGGCATGACCCTCGACCGCGCCGCCTTCGACACGGAGATGGAGGCCCAGCGCGTGCGCGCCCGCAAGGCCCGCGAGGCCCTGGGCGACCTCGGCTGGGCCGGGGTCGAATTCGGCAAGGAGGTCCCCGCCACCGTCTTCGACGGCTATGAGCACACCACGCTCGACGACGCGAAGGTCGTGGCCATCGTGGCCGAGGACCAGCTCGTCGATGAGATCGTCTCCGGCATGGAGGCCATCGTGGTGCTCGACCGGACCCCGTTCTACGCCGAGATGGGCGGCCAGGTCGCCGACCACGGCGTCCTGACCGGCGAGGGCCTGCGCTACACCGTCACCGACGTGCAGAAGAACAAGGGCGGCAAGTACATGCACTATGGCAAGCTCAACGAGGGCAGCCTGAAGGTCGGCGACACCGTCACCGCCTCCATCGACGTCCCGCGCCGCAAGGCCATCATGCGCGCCCACACCGCGACCCACCTGCTGGACAAGGCCCTGCGCACCGTCCTGGGCGACCACGTCCACCAGGCCGGCTCCCTGGTCGAGCCGGACCGTCTGCGCTTCGACTTCACCCACTTCTCCGCCATGACCGCCGAGGAGCTGGCCAAGGTCAGCTCTCTGGTCAACGAGGCCGTCCTGGAGGGCTATGACGTGGTCACCGAGGAGCTGCCGATCGAGGAGGCCAAGAAGAAGGGCGCCATCGCCCTCTTCGGCGAGAAGTACGGCGACGTCGTCCGCGTGGTCGATATGGGCGACGGCTATTCCGTCGAGTTCTGCGGCGGCACCCACCTCTCCAACACCGCCAAGGTCGGCGTCTTCCACGTGGGCAGCGAGTTCTCCGTCGCCTCCGGCGTGCGCCGCATCGAGGCGACCACCGGCAAGCTCTCCCTGGAGGTCATGGACCGCAACCAGGAGCTGCTCTTCGAGGCCGCGGCCGTGCTGAAGACCAAGCCCAGCGAGCTGCGCGAGAAGGCCAAGTCCCTGATGGCCGAAGCGAAGAAGCTCCACCAGGCGATCGAGCAGTTCAAGGAGGAGGTCTCCCTCGGCGAGGCGCGCCAGTTCCTGATGTCGGCCAAGTCGGTCGGTTCGCTGAAGGTCATGACGGCCCAGCGTCCGGGCCTGGACGCCGACCAGCTGCGCAAGATGGGCGACTTCCTGCGCGACAAGGAGCCCGCAGGCGTGGCCGTGCTGGCCTCGGTCAACGGCGAGAAGATCACCTTCCTGGCGGTCTGCGGCAAGCAGGCGGTGCAGGCGGGCGTCCGCGCCGGGGACATCATCAAGGCGATCGCCCCCATCTGCGGCGGCAAGGGCGGCGGCAAGCCCGACAGCGCCATGGGCGGCGGCACGGACCTGCTGAAGCTCGACGACGCGCTGGCGGCCGTGGACGACTTCGTGGCCGTGAAGCTCGGCCTGTGAGGGGGTCCGCACGATGCTGATCGACTTCTCCGCGCTCCCTGAGACCGTCGTCCCGCACATGCGCGGCGGCGAGGGCGAGGTCTACGCGCGGATGTACACCGACGACAAGGGCAAGATCATGCGGGGGCGTCTCCCCGCCGGGGCCACGATCGGGCTGCACGTCCACGAGACGAGCAGCGAGGTCATCTACATCCTCTCCGGCACCGGCCGGGTCCTGTGCGACGGGATCGACGAGCCGCTGGCCCCCGGCTCCTGCCATTACTGCCCGAAGGGGCACACGCACAGTCTCATCAACGACAGCGAGGGGGACCTGGTCTTCCTCGCCGTCGTCCCGGAACAGTGAGGACGCGGGGCGCTTGCCCCGCATCAGAAAGGAACGAGCACATGAGCGATTGTCTGTTTTGTAAGATCGCGGCGGGCGAGATCCCGTCGAACAAGGTCTATGAGGACGAGCAGGTCTATGCGTTCTACGACATCGACCCGCAGGCCCCGACGCATTTCCTGGTGATCCCGAAGGAGCACATCGCCTCCTGCGGCGCGGTCACGGCGGAGAACTCCGCCGTGGTGGCCCACTGCTTCGAGGTGATCGGCAAGGTGACGAAGGAGCTGGGCCTGACCGACTTCCGCGTGGTGTCCAACTGCGGCGAGCAGGCCGGTCAGAGCGTCTTCCACCTGCACTTCCACGTCCTGGGCGGCCGGGACATGACCTGGCCTCCGGGCTGATCCGCCGCACCGTACGAGCTGACCGCCCCCTGAGAGGGAACGTGTAGATCTGTAAAGAGGTGTTGTGATATGGTCCCCCAGCGTACCGTAGACCCGACCCATGACCCGGCCCGACAGCGATGACGCTCATCCTGTTCACGGCCGGCTTCGCCGGGGCGGCGGCGCTGGGGGCCTATCTGTCCTGGAGCGCGGCGGCGGCGGTCCCGCTGGGGCTGGCCGCCGCGGCCGTCTGGCTCGTGCTCTTCCTGCGGCGGCGCGGAGAGCGGCCCCGGTGGGTCGCGCTCGGCGTCGGGCTGGCGCTGCTGTGGCTGACCGCCTACGGCGCGCTCTTCCAGGGCCCGGTCGCCCTGCTGGACGGCCGGACCGGCCAGGTGCAGGCGGAGGTCAGCGGCTGGCCGTATGCGACCGACTACGGCGCGAGCATCCCCGTCCGCATCGGCGCACCGGGCGGCCGGACGGTCAAGGGCCTGCTGTACGGCGGCTATGATTGCCTGGACCTGCGCCCCGGCGACCGGCTCGTCTGCCGCGCCAAGTGCACCTCCGCCCGCACCGTGCGGGGGGAGGACAGCCTGCTGTACGTCTCCCGCGGCATCCAGCTGCGCGGGACGATCAAGGACAAAAACGGCGTGTTCCATGCCGCCGCCGACGGCGTGGCGCTGCGCTACGTGCCCGCCTATCTGGCGCAGGCGATCCGCGACGAGATCGACCGGCTCTATCCCGAGCGCGCGGCGGGCTTCCTCCACGCGCTCCTCACCGGCGACCGCAACGGTCTGGACGAGGGGGACCGGCACGTCTTCAACCGGACCGGATTGGGCCACGTGGTGGTCATCTCCGGCCTGCACGTGACCTTCCTCCTGGGCGTCCTGCTCTTCCTCCTGCGGCGGCGGGGCATGGGGACCTTCGTGGTCGTCACGGTGACGTTGGTCCTCTTCTGCCTGATGACCGGCAGCGCGCCGGGCACAGTCCGGGCGGTGGTGCTGTGCGCCATCGCCCTCCTCGGCGACTGCATCGGGCGGGAGAGCCACCCGCCCACCAGCCTGTGCGCGGGCCTGATGGTCCTGCTGCTCGCCGACCCCTTCGCCATCGCCAACGCGGGGCTGCAATTCTCCTTCCTCTCCACCCTCGGCATCCTCCTCTTCGGGCGGCGGTGGAGCGAGGGCTGGCTGGGCCGCCTGCCCCGCCGCTGGCGGCGCTTCGCGCGGCCCGTCCTCGGCGTCGTGGCGATCAGCCTGGGCGCGATGCTCTTCACCGTGCCGCTGTCGGCCCTGTACTTCGGCCGCTGCTCGCTCGTCGCCCCGCTGGCGAACCTCCTCGTGGGGTGGACCGTCTCCCTCGCCTTCCTGGGCGGGCTGGCATCGGTCCTGCTCGGGGCGGTGTGGCTCCCGCTGGGCCAGGCGGCCGCGGCGCTGGTCCAGTGGCCGATCGACATCTTCTACGCGGGCGCGCACGCCCTGGCCCGCTGGCCCCTGGCCGCCATCACGACCGACGCGCCGTGGTATGCCGGGTGGCTCGTCGCGGCCTATGCGGCGCTGATCGTCTGTCTGCTCCTGCCCCGACAGGCCCGGTGGCGGGGACGGATCCGCGCCCTGTGCGGGGGCGGCGCGGCGGTCGGCCTGGCGCTGGCGGTCGTGTGCACCTTCGCCTCCGTGCGGACCGCGCCGCTGACCTTCGCGGCCATCGACGTGGCGCAGGGGCAGAGCCTGGCGGTCTGGTCCGGGGGAAAGTGCGCCCTCATCGACTGCGGCGGGAGCATCGACCCGGGCGACGAGGCGGCGACCTATCTCCAGGCGCGCGGCCGGACGAGCCTGGACCTGCTGGTCCTGACGCACTTCCACCGGGACCACGCCGGGGGCGTGCCGGAGCTGATGGAGCGCATCCGGGTGGAGAAGCTGATCGTGCCGGAGACGGACCTCGACGATCCGCTCCGGGCGGAGATCCTGGCCCTGGCGGAGGAGAAGGGGATCGCGGTCGAGACGGTGACCGAAACGGCGGTCCGGCCGCTCGGCCGGGGGACCCTGACCCTCGTGCCGCCGCTCCCGGCGGAGACGGCCAGCCAGAACGAGCGCTGTCTGGCGATCCTGGTCAGCTGCGGCGCGTGGGACGCGCTCGTGACAGGCGACATGCCCCGCAAGGATGAGCGTGCGCTCCTTGAGAGGGTGGACCTGCCGGACCTTGAGCTGCTGGTGGTGGGCCACCACGGCTCGAAATACTCCACGGACCCGAAGCTGCTGGACGCGCTGCGTCCGGAGGAGGCGATCGTCTCCGTGGGCTACAACAACTACGGCCACCCGACCCCGGAGACCCTGGGGCGGCTGGCCGAACGGGGGATCGACGTCTACCGCACCGACGAGCTGGGCACGGTGACGATCGCCACCGATGGGAGGGGCGACTGACATGGCGGCGACGCGAAAGAAGAAGCAGGACGACACGGCGGCCTACCGCCAGTTCCGCAAGGAGCTGGCGGACGGGGCGCTGCGTCCTCTGTACGTGTTCCACGGGGAGGAGGCCTATCTCCGGGCGCACTATCTCGAACAGATGCGCGCGAAGCTGATCCCCGAGGGGCTGGAGAGCTTCAACGAGCACCGGTTCGCGGGCAAGGACCTGACGGTCCGCGCCCTGGCGGAGGCGGTGGACGCGCTGCCGATGATGAGCGAGCGGACGCTGCTGGTGGTGCAGGACTACGACCTGTTCAAGGCCCCGGAGGCCGAGCGGACGCTCATGACGGAGCTGCTGTCGGACCTGCCGGACTACTGCTGCCTCGTCTTCGTCTACGACACGATCGAGTACAAGAGCGACGCGCGGATGAAGAAGCTGACGGCGGCCATCGCGGCCCACGGGCTGGTGGTCCCGTTCCGGCGGCAGGAGCAGGGCGACCTGATCGACTGGATCCGGCGGCGGTTCCGCGCGCTTGGGCACAGCATCGACACGGCGGACGCGGAGTACCTCATCTTCCTGTGCGGGGACCTGATGACGGGCCTGGCGTCCGAGATCGGCAAGATCGGGACCTATGCGCAGGCCGAGCGGGTGACGCGGCAGGACATCGACGCCGTGGCGATCCCCATCACGGACGCGGTGGTCTTCCAGATGACGGAGGCCCTGACGCAGCAGCGGTACGACCGCGCCTTCGCGGTCTACGGCGACCTGCTGCGCCTGCGGCAGGAGCCGATCATGATCCTGGCGGTCCTGGGCAAGCACCTGCGCCAGCTCTACACGGCGCGCCTGGCGCTGGAGCTGCGGCGGGACAGCCGCTGGCTCATGGAGCTGTGGGGGATGCGCTCGGCCTATCCGGCGGAGAAGCTGATGCAGGCGGCGCGGGCCCACGGGCTGAGCTGGTGCAAGCGGGCGATGCGCCGGTGCGCGGAGACGGACCTGGCGATGAAGTCCGTGGCCGGGTCGGACGCGGGGACGCTGCTGACGGGCCTGCTGCTGGAGCTGGCCGCGGAGGGCGTGTCATGCTGAGGATCCGGGAGGCGATCGTGGTCGAGGGCCGCTACGACAAGAACACCCTGGCCCAGGTGGTGGACACGGTGATCCTGGAGACGTCCGGCTTCGGCATCTTCAAGGACCGCGAGCAGCTCGCGCTCCTGCGCCGCGTGGCGGAGAAGCGCGGCCTGATCGTCCTGACGGACAGCGACGGCGCGGGCTTCGTGATCCGCAACCATCTCAAGAGCGCGCTGCCGCCGGAGCAGGTCAAGCACGCCTACGTCCCGGACCGCTACGGCAAGGAGCGGCGCAAGCGCCGCCCCGGCCGCGAGGGGAAGCTGGGCGTCGAGGGGATGGACCGCGCCGTGCTGGAGGCCGCGCTCCTGCGGGCGGGCGCGACGGTGCTGGACGGTCCGGCCGACGCGGACGGCGATCGCGCGCCGCTGACGAAGGCGGACCTCTACGCCTGCGGGCTCTCCGGCGGGCCGGGGAGCCGGGAGAAGCGGGCGCGGCTGCTGCGGACGCTGGGCCTGCCGGAGCATCTCGCGCCGAATGCGATGCTGCCGGTGCTCTCCGCCCTGTACGACCGGGAGGAGCTGCTGCGGGCGATGCAGGAGCTGTGACCGGACGGGAGAAAAGGGTTTACAAACGCACGCCTGTAGTGTAGAATACGAGACAGAGAGAGACCACGGTCCTCCTCTGTTCGTGATGCAGAAGATCTGCGCCTCGGTAGAGAGGGGCGCGACAATAGGAGGTAAAGAACGATGAAGTATGTTTGCAGCGTTTGCGGTTATGTCCACGAAGGCGACACTCCTCCTGTGGAATGTCCCCAGTGCCATGCGCCGGCCAGCAAGTTCGTGGCGCAGAGCGGCGACAAGTCCTGGGCTGCTGAGCACGTGGTCGGCGTGGCCGCCGGTGCGCCCGAGGACATCCTGAACGACCTGCGCGCCAACTTCAACGGCGAGTGCACCGAGGTCGGCATGTACCTGGCCATGGCCCGCGTGGCCCATCGCGAGGGCTATCCCGAGATCGGCCTGTACTGGGAGAAGGCCGCGTATGAGGAGGCCGAGCACGCCGCGAAGTTCGCCGAGCTGCTGGGCGAGGTCGTGACGCCGTCCACCAAGAAGAACCTGGAGATGCGCGTCGAGGCCGAGCACGGCGCGACCGCCGG
>CAKTJM010000012.1 GCA_934567745.1 uncultured Eubacteriales bacterium
GGCCGGGTGTGCATCAGGCCTTCCCGTCGCAGCCAAGGACGTCGATCATCTTGGCCTTGACGAGGTCCTTGACGTACTGACGGCCGACCTTGAGATAGCCGCGCGGGTCGAACCCGGCGGGGTCGGCGAGCAGCTGCTGCCGCACACCGGCGGTCATGGCCAGGCGCAGGTCGGAGTCGATGTTGATCTTGCACACGGCCATGCGAGCGGCCTGGCGGAGCTGGTCCTCGGGCACGCCGATCGCGTCCTTGAGCGCGCCGCCGTTGGCGTTGATCAGCTCCACGTACTTCGGCGTGACGGAGGACGCGCCGTGCAGGACGATGGGGAAGCCGGGCAGACGGCGGGAGACCTCCTCAAGGATGTCGAAGCGGAGCTGGGGCTTGGTGCCGGGCTTGAACTTGAAGGCGCCGTGGCTGGTGCCGATGGCGATGGCGAGGCTGTCCACGCCGGTGGCCCGGACGAACTCCTGGACCTGATCGGGGTCGGTGTAGGAGGAGTCCTTGGCGGAGACGTTGACGTCGTCCTCGATGCCGGCCAGACGGCCCAGCTCGCCCTCGACGACGACGCCGTGGGCGTGGGCGTACTCGACGACGCGGCGGGTGAGGGCGATGTTGTCCTCGAAGGAGTGCTTGGACCCGTCGATCATGACGGAGGTGAAGCCACCGTCGATGCAGGCCTTGCAGATCTCGAAATCCTCGCCGTGGTCGAGGTGCAGGGCGATGGGCAGGCCGGTGTCTTCGACGGCCGCCTCGACGAGCTTCATGAGATAGACGTGCTTGGCATATTTCCGCGCACCGGCGGAGACCTGGAGGATGACGGGAGAGCGGGTCTCCAGGGCCGCCTCGGTGATGCCCTGGACGATCTCCATATTGTTGACGTTGAACGCACCGATGGCGTAACCGCCCTCGTAGGCCTTCTGGAACATTTCAGTCGTAGTGACCAAAGGCATGACGACCGCTCCTTTCTTTCGTTGCATACACGGGTATTGTACCAGCTTCGATCCGTGATTGCAAGAGGGCGGCGGCTGTGGTATGATGAGGGATGGGAAACTACGCCTTCGGGCGACACATATCGAGGAGGGTGATCCTATGGAACATCTCAAGGGCGCATGCATCATCGGTCAGTCCGGCGGTCCGACCGCCGTCATCAACGCCTCGGCGCAGGGCGTCATCCAGACGGCCCTGGCGGACGAGAGCATCACCCGTGTGCTGGGCGCGGCGCACGGCATCAAGGGCGTGCTCGCCGACCAGCTCTATGACATGGGCAAGGAGGATCCGGAGGAGCTGACGCTGCTGAGCCACACGCCGTCGTCCGCGCTCGGCTCCTGCCGGTACAAGCTGGCGGACCCGGAGGTGGACGACACGGACTACCGCCGGATCCTGGAGGTCTTCCGGAAGCACGACGTGCGGTACTTCTTCTACAACGGCGGCAACGACTCCATGGACACGTGCAGCAAGATCAGCCGCTATCTGCAAAAGGTCGGCTATCCCTGCAACGTCATCGGCGTGCCGAAGACGATCGACAACGACCTGAGCGGCACGGACCACTGCCCCGGCTACGGCAGCGCGGCGAAGTACATCGCCACCTCCTGCATGGAGCTGTATCAGGACGCGCGCGTCTATGACACGGGCACGGTGGTCATCGTCGAGATCATGGGCCGTCACGCGGGCTGGCTGGCCGGTGCGGCGGGCCTGGCGACCTGGGCCGGGTCCGGCCCGGACCTGGTGTATCTGCCGGAGGTCGATTTCGACATGGACCGGTTCCTGGCGGACGTGAAGCGCGTGTACGTGGAGACGGGCAACTGCCTCGTCGCGGTGTCCGAGGGCATCCACTACGCCGACGGGACCTTCGTCTCCGAGGCGAAGACGTCCGCGACGGACGGCTTCGGTCACGCGCAGCTCGGCGGGCTGGCGTCCCTGCTGGCGGACGTGGTCAAGCGGGAGCTGGGCGTGAAGGTCCGTGGGATCGAGCTGTCGCTGCTCCAGCGGTGCGGATCGCACCTGGCGTCGGAGACGGACGTGCGTGAGGCGTATCTGGCGGGCAAGGCCGCGGTCGATGCGGCGGTCGCCGGGGAGACCGACAAGATGGTCGCCTTCGAGCGCGTGGCGGACCCGGACGACGGCAGCTATCACTGCCGCACGAAGCTGGTCCCGCTGTCCGAGGCGGCCAACACCGAACGGAAGGTCCCGCGCCTGTGGATCACGCCGGACGGGAACGGCATCGAGGACGCGTTCATCGAATACGCCCTGCCCCTGATCCAGGGCGAGCCGGAGCGGCCGCTGCGCGACTCCCTGCCGCGCTTCGCCAAGCTGAAGAAGGTCCTGGCGGAATAACAAAAAGAGGAAACGACCTGCTGTCGCTGTGACAGCAGGTCGTTTTTTGCCTTGAGCGATCATTCCGCGTCCCAGTAGTGCGTCACGGTCTCCGTCTTGGGGAAGATCCCGAGGACGCGATAGGAGATGTCGATCTGGATGGGACAGTCGATGGGCGGGAATTCGGAGAAGGCCAGGAAGATACAGCTGTCCTTCGTCACCATCGTGTCGTCGATCGCCGTCAGGTGACGGCTTGCCAGCTCCTCGTCTGTAAAATGGCCGACAGCGCCTATCCAGTGAGAGAGCTCGATCGTATTGATGTACCCCTCGGCGGTGATGCCCCGGTCGTCCAGCGGCGCACCGTCCTCCAGCGACGTGATCGTCAGATCCGCGAACAGGATCGGCACATCCAATGTCGGCCGATGATCCATCGTCATGATGCTGGTCTCGCCCTCGACCTTGCGCTCCGCGTTTATGCCCGGTTTCCCGGTGACCCTTGCATTCAGCGAAAAGATGCTGCACAGGAACACGAAGGCCATGACGAGCACCACGATCACGATCGGGATCGCGATCTTCAGGGCCCTCCCGGTGGTCTCATTGCGTTCCATCCGTTCCACTTCCTTTCTGTCTTATGTCGATACGGTCTTGTGTCCATCCGCCCGCATCGTTTGGAGCACGAGGGGCTGTATCACGACGGCGAGCGCGAGATAGAGGCCGAGCGAGAGCCAATACCACGCCGTCGCCGTATATACGCCGCCCGCCCAGTCGAGGCCGCCCTTGATGTTCCCGATCTCCTGCCAGCGGCCGATCGCTGAGATCACGATGGCGAGCGAAGCCAGGGCGCCGACTTCGCAAAGCATCGCCCAGGCCCGGTGCCCCCGCTCGCGAAACAGGAACAGCGCGGCGGCGGCCATCGGCGCGAACAGCTCCACGAGGAACGCCACGCCACGGCAGGGGCTCATCTCAGGGCCATAGGTGAACCACGGCAGCAGCAGGCAGGCCACGCAGAGGACGAACAGGCCCCGCGCGGCCCTGCTCACACCCTTCCGTTCCGCATCCATAGCACCACCCCCTCAGACCGCGTCGTCGTCGAGGTCCTCTTCCAGTCCCTGCTCCCGGACCCGCTCCAACACGAGCCGCGTGGCCACGATGCCGAGGAAGAGGAACGGATACGGGGTCGAGAAGAAGAAGATCTCCGTCAGCGCGAGCTGTGCGGCCACCGTCCCGACCGCGACGGCGCACAGGAGCACCGGCGCGAGGAACGGCCGTCCCTCCCCGCCGAGCAGCGCGAGCCACAGGAGCAGCGCGAGCACGGCGACCTCCGGGTCGAGATACGACCGTGCCACCAGCGAGACGGCCACGGCCGTCCCCCAGATCAGCAGCGAGGGGCCCATACGGTCCCGCAGCCGGGCATGGACGACCCACAGGAGCACGAGGCACCCGAGCAGGGTCAAAAAGTCGAATGGCATGGCACTTCCTCCTTTCCAGACGATAAAAACGGCTCGCAGTCCCGGCCCCTCAGGGCCAGCGCTGCGCGCGAAGACACACGACGACGGAGCGGTCCTCCCCCATGGGAGCGCCGCCCTCGACTCAGCCCCTGTCGAAAGGGCTTATCCATCCGGTCCTATCCAGGAAAGTCATCTTGGCTCCTCCGGCTCGGCAGTCAGGTCGTCTCTGTACTCTCAGCTTGCCATATCTCGACGAAAAAGTCAAGTGTTTCTAAGCATTTTCCCGTTCCCTGGCAAATTTTGGGCCGCCCCGCCGCCATAGGCGGCAGGGCGGCCCCGTCCGGGCGGCCGCTCGACGGCGCGCCCTCATTTCGCGATCATCAGCAGCTGGCCGGGCGTCAGCTCCTCCGTGGTCAGACCGTTGCGCTCCATGAGCGCGCCCGGCGTCGTCGCGGCCTCCTTGGCCAGCTCCCACAGCGTCTGGCCCGGCCGGACCGCCCGCAGCACCACCGACGGCGCGTCCTCCGGCACGGTCCGCTCCTCGCCGAGCGCCGCGCTCTCCACGACGCGCTCCGCGTCCTCGTGCAGCGCCGCCCAGCGGAAGCCGACCGGGGCCGTCAGCTCGACGCCCGCCCCCGACGAGGCGGCCATCGCGTCGCGCAGCAGCTCCGTACGGCAGCAGCAGTCCCCCGCCAGCTGGCCGGACAGCCGGTGCGTCACCGTCACCGGCCGCCGCAGGCAGACTGGGCCGTCCACGCTCCGGCAGAGGACCACCGCCTCGGCCTCCTGGGTGAAGACGGTGTCCGTGCCCTCCTGGCTCCGGACCAGGCGGCCCAGACGCAGCTCGGCGTCCAGGACCTCCTCCGTGTCCCCGGCGTCCAGCATCGCCCGCGCGGCCTCCTGCTCCTCGCCCTGGCCCAGCAGCCGGACGGCCGGGCGGTCCGCCCAAGTCGGCTCCAGCTCGTGGTCCGTGCTGTAGAGGTCCTCCAGGACCGCCGCCTCCACCGGGCGCCGCACCAGCGCCTGTGCCTGGAGCTCCAGCTCCACCTGGAAGGACCGGCGGTCCTCGTCGGGCAGGACCTTCGCGTCGGAGAAGAGGAGCGCCACGTCGCCGTCGCCCTCGCCGTCCTCGTCGCCCAGGTCCAGCAGCTGGGACCACGGCAGGCGGAAGTCCACGGGGAACACCGTCCCGTCCTCCCCCCGGCACAGCAGCCACAGCACCGCCTCGCCCTTGCACATGAGCTTGCTCCCCACGATCCGTGCGTCCCCGCAGGAGGCCCCGACGCGCGTGCGCAGCAGCTCGGCCACGTCCGGGCGGCCGCTCGGCAGGGCCAGGGCGTCGCTGTAGGCGAACCGCTTCTCCACCGCCGCGACCGTCGGCACGCTGACGTACCGCCCGGTGCGCTGCTGGATGGCGTAGCTCTCGGTGTCCGCCGCGCCGCTCGGCAGGACGAGCGCCTGCGGCACGAGGACCTCCAGCCCGAGCTGCCACGCGACCCGCACGAGGATCTTGCGCGGGTTGAGCAGGTGGACGTCCACCGACAGCACGCGCGGCTCCGCCCGCAGGACGGCGCGGCGGGTGCAGCCCGCCAGCTCCGGCGACGCCGAGAACGGCACCGTGACCTCCATGGCCCGGATGCCGCTCTCCTCCCCCTCCGGCTGATACAGGACGTTCACCCGCAGCAGCCCCGCCAGCTCGGCGCGGCCCTCCTGGGGCTCCTTTCGTTGGATCAGGAGGGTCCCCGACCCGTCCAGCACCTGCCAGATGTCCGGGCAGGCGTCGGGCACGATCGTCTCCGCCGTCTCTTCCTGTTCCCACGCGGTGCGGCAGACGGTCTCCCAGCACCGCACGGTCTGTTGCCGCAGTTCCAGTTCCATAGCGCTCCTCCCCTTACGGTCCAAGTCTTGGAACAACACTATGCGTCGGCCGCGACGACTATGTCATTCAGCCGCCGATACGGAACACCCGCTTCAGCAGCCCCGCCAGCGGTTTGGGCGGAGACACGATCACCAGCTTCATGCCCGATCCCCCCTTCCTGTGGACGGATGCGAAAAAAACACCCGTCTGTCTCCATCCTATTCCGGAGACAGACGGGTGGTGCCATGCGTCAGGGCTTCTTCTCCCACGGCTTGACCTCGCGGGCCAGCTCGTAGAGGCGGACATAGCTGCGGTGGCGGCTGGCGGGGATCTTCCCCTCGGCCACGGCCTCGAGGACCGCGCAGCCGGCCTCCTTCACGTGCGCGCAGCCGACGTAGCGGCAGCGGTCGAGATACGGACGGAACTCGCGGAAGGCGTAGGCGAGGTCCTCCTTCGGGCCGACCTCCTCCGCGTCGAAGGCGGAGAAGCCCGGCGTGTCGGCGATCAGCCCCCCGGCGACCGGGAAGAGCTCCACGTGGCGGGTCGTGTGCCGCCCGCGGCCGAGCTTCTCGCTGATCTCGCCCGTCGCCAGGCCGAAGCCCGGCTCCAGCGCGTTGAGGATGCTCGACTTGCCGACGCCGGAGTTCCCAGTGAACGCCGAAGTCTTCCCCGCCAGCAGGGCGCGCAGCTCCTCGATCCCCTGCCCGGTGGCGGCGCTCACCCGCAGGGTCGGGAGCCCGGCCGCGGTGTAGATGCCGTACAGCTCCTCCGCGGGCACGAGGTCCCACTTGTTGATGCACACGATCGGCGTGCAGCCCTTGCTCTCGGCCAGGGCGATGATCCGGTCGGCCAGGAAGGGGTCCGTCACCGGGATCGCCCCGGAGCAGATGACCACCAGCTGATCCAGGTTCGCCACGGCGGGCCGCCGGAAGGCGTTCCGCCGCGGCAGGATCTCATCGACCGAGCCGCTGCCGTCGGGCAGACGGGTGATGGCCACCTCGTCGCCCACCAGCGGGGCGACCTTCTGGTGGCGCAGCCGCCCGCGGCCCCGGCAGGTGACGGTCTCGTCGCCGCATCGGACGTAATAGAAGCCGCTCAGGGCCTTTTGGATGATACCGGTCTCGCTCATTGGCCAAAGTCCTTGTCGAACTCATCGACCAGCGCCCCGTCGAGGTAGACGCAGACGTGCTGGACGCCGCTGCCGGAGACGGTCGGCGCGAAGTTCTCGACCGACGTGCTCACGGTGTTGTCGTACTTCACCGCGCCGTCCACGGTGATCTTGACCTCGACCGACTCGCGGTCGGTGGGCAGGGTCACGTCGATGGTCTTGTTGTGGAGCGTCGGGGCCTCGGGGCCCTTGCTGACGTTCAGGACGATGCTGGTGCCCTCATCGACCTCGGTGCCGCTGGCGATGCTCTGATAGGTCACCTTGCCGACGGCCTCGCTGCTGTAGACCTCCGTGACGCTCGCCACGTTCAGGCCGATGTCCGAGATCATCTTCCGCGCGTTGTCCAGGCTCTGGCCGACCAGGGTGGGCACGATGACCGACTTCACCTTCTTGCCGGTGCTCACGACCAGGTGGACCGTGTCGCCCGGCGCCAGCTCCACGCCCTCGAGCGGGGTGTAGGAGATGACGCAGCCCTTCTCGACCTCGTCGTCGGCCTCGTACTCCGGCATATCGACCTTCAGGCCCTTGCTCTGGAGGATCTGGACGGCGTCCTCATACCGCAGGCCGCTCACGTCGATCATCTCCACCGGCTCCTTGCCGGAGCTGACGACCACGTGGATCGTGCTCCCCTCCTTGGCCTTCTCGCCATACTGGGGATCCTGCGAGACGATCCGCCCCTCCGGGTACTCGTCGCTCGGGACCGTGGACGACTCCACGATCTTGAACGTGATGGTCTCGTCGGCGTCGGCCTCCTCCACGGTCATGCCGCGCAGGTCGGGCACGTCGATCTCGGGGGCCTTGGAGAACATGTCGCTGAAGAAGGTCAGCCACAGGAACAGACCGGCCCCCGCCAGGAAGACGATGAGCACGATGGGGATCACCAGCGTGCGCCGGCGGGGCGGCTCGTCATAGTCGTCGTCCGGCTCGTCGTACCGCGGCGGCGCGGGCCGGGGCCGGGCCTGGGGCCGCGGGCGGCGCGGGATCGTGCCGGTGGTCTCGAGCACCTGGGTCGGCTCGTCGGGGACGGGCTGGGCGCCGTGGAAGGACGCGAGGTCGTAGTGGAAGACCACCTGCGGGTCCTTGCGGAACTCCTCCAGGTCGCGCAGCATCGCCTCGGCGCTGACGTAGCGCCGGTCGAGCCGGGCGGCCATGGCCTTCATGGTGATCTCCTCCAGGCCCTCTGGGATGTCGGGGTCCAGCTCGCGCGGCGCGAGGGGCGTGGCGCTGATGTGCTGGATCGCCACGGAGACGGGCGAGTCGCCGTCGAACGGGAGACGGCCGGTCAGCATCTCGTACAGCACCACACCGGCGGAGTAGATGTCCGCGCGGGCATCGATGTGGCTGCCGCGCGCCTGCTCCGGGGAGATGTAGTGGACGGAGCCGAGCGTCTCCTGGGTGAGGGTGTTCTGGGCGGCGGACATGATGCGGGCGATGCCGAAATCGGCGACCTTCACGCTGCCGTCGCGCAGGACCATGATGTTCTGGGGCTTGATGTCGCGGTGGATGATGCCGCGGCTGTGCGCGTGGCTGAGCGCGCGCATGATCTGGGTGATGAAGTAGAGCGACTCGCGCCAGTTGAGGCTGCCGTTCTTCTTCTGCATGTATTGCTTGAGCGTGATGCCGTCGATCAGCTCCATGACGATGTAGTCGAGGTCGTCGCCGCGGCTGACGTCATAGACGGAGACGATGTTGGGATGGGAGAGCATCGCGACCGCCTGGGCCTCCTCGTGGAAGCGGCGGCGGAACTCCGCGTCGGCCGCCAGATCCCGCTTGAGCACCTTGATGGCCACGAAACGGTGCAGCCGATGGCAATAGGCCTTATAGACCACGGCCATCCCGCCGACTCCGATCACATCCAGGATCTCATACCGGTCATCGAGCATCTTACCGATGTATTGGTCCATGGTGACACACTCCTTCTTAGAGTTGGAAAAGCACGATGGTCACGTTGTCCGACGCACCGTGGGCCAAGGTCCGGGCCATGAGCCGCTCGCAGATCTCTCTGGGCGTGCCCCCGGCCTGGACCTCCTGCCGGATCTCGTCGTCGGTGACCTCGTTGACCAGCCCGTCGGAGCACAGGAGGACGGCCTCGCCCTCGTGGACCTCGCGTTGGAACAGGTCGGCTTTCACGGTCCTTGTGGTGCCAAGGGCCCGGGTGATGAGGTTCTTCTGCGGGTGGACGCGCGCCTGTTCGGGCGTGAGGTCCCCCTTGGCCACCAGATCCTCCACCACAGAGTGGTCCCGGGTGATCCGCTGGATGCTGTCTTTGGTGATGTGATAGGCGCGGCTGTCGCCGACGTTGACGGTGGACAGGACGCCCTCGTGCACGACGACGCCCACCATCGTGGTGCCCATGCCGACGCAGTCGAGGTCCTGCCCCGCGCGGTGGAAGACGACGCGGTTGGCGTCCTCGGCGGCCTGGAGCAGCAGCTCGCCCACGTCGGGCGGGCGGTCGCCCTCCGGCTCGGCCAGGCGGGCCATGTGCAGGGAGAAGGTCTCCACGGCCATGGTGCTCGCGACGTCACCGGCCTTGGCCCCGCCCATGCCGTCGCAGACCACGCCCCAGGCGTAGTCCGGCAGGAGGTCGTAGGCGCAGGAGTCCTGGTTCTCGCGTCGGACGATGCCCCGGTCGGTCAGGCCCCATGCAGAGATCATGACGGATCAGCTCCTTTCTCGTTCGCCGTCTGGATCGCCTTCCGGCGCAGCTGGCCGCAGGAGGCGTCGATGTCGCTCCCGAGCCTGCGCCGCACGGTGGCAGTGAGGCCACGGCGCTCCAGCTGCTTCTGAAAGGCGGCCACGCGGGTGCTGGGCACGAGGGGCGAGCCCTCCACGTGGTTGAGCGGGATGAGATTGACGTGCGCCACCGTCCCCGCGAGCCGGTCGCACAGCAGCGCCGCGTGGCGGGGCGTGTCGTTCACCCCGTCGATCAGCGCGTATTCGTAAGAGATGCGCCGCCCCGTCTTCTCGAAGTACCGGCGGCAGGCGGCGAAGAGCGCATCGACACCGAAGGCCCGATCGACGGGCATCAGGCGGGCGCGGGTCTCGTCGTCCGGCGCGTGGAGGGAGACGGAGAGGGTCAGCTGCAGGTCCTCCTCGGCCAGCCGGTCGATGCCCTTGACCAGACCGCAGGTGGACAGGGAGATGTGGCGCATCCCGATGTTCAGCCCGGCGGGGTGGTTGACGAGCGAGAGGAACCTGCGGACGTTGTCATAGTTGTCGAGCGGCTCGCCGATGCCCATCAGGACGATGTTGGAGATGGGCAGGCCGGAGTCCTTCTGCGTGAAGACGACTTGGTCGAGGATCTCCCCGGCCGTCAAATTTCGGATCCGCCCCCCGATGGTCGAGGCGCAGAAGACGCAGCCCATGGCGCAGCCGACCTGGGAGGAGATGCACACGGAGTTGCCGTGGCGGTAGCGCATGAGGACGGTCTCGATGCAGTTGCCGTCGGCGAGCCTCCAGAGGTATTTTATGGTGCCGTCGTGCTTCGAGACCTGCTTCCGGGCCACGGTCGGGACAGCGAAGGCCCCCTCCTCCACGAGCACCTCGCGCAGGCGCTTGGGGACGTCGGTCAGCTCGTCCGGCGTGGTGACGCCGCGGCTGAACCACTGGAAGAGCTGCTTGCCGCGGAACGCGGGCTGGCCGCGCTCCTTGCACCAGGCGGCCAGCTCCTCGGGGGCCATGGAGCGCAGATCGGTCATGGCGTGCCCTCCTTCCGGCGCAGGCGGGCGAGGTAGAACCCGTCCGTCCCGGTGCGCTGCGGCCAGAGGGTGATCTCTCCCTCCGGCACGGCCCCGACGGGGCCGGGGAGCGTGAAGCCCTCCCGCACGAACTCCGGATGGGCCGCGAGGAAGCCCGCGACGACGTCCTCGTCCTCCGCCCGCAGCAGGGTGCAGGTGGAGTACAGCAGCACGCCGCCCGGCCGGACGTAGCGGCAGAGGTTCTCCAGCAGGGCCGTCTGGACCCGTGGCAGACCGGCGAGGGCCTCGGGGTCCTTATAGCGGATCTCCGGCTTCTTCTGGATGACGCCGAGGCCCGAGCAGGGCACGTCGGCGAGGACGGCGTCGAAGGCCCCGTCCCACGCCGGCTCATGCTCCCGGCCGTCGTGGACGTGGGCGGTGATGCTCCCGAGCCCCAGGCGGCGTGCCCCGGCCTCGATGAGCGCGATCTTGTGGCTGTGGATGTCGCAGGCGGTGATGCTGCCCTCGTCGCCGAGGACCATCGCCGCCGCGAAGGACTTCCCGCCCGGCGCGGCGCAGGCGTCGAGCACCCGGTCGCCCGGGCGCAGGCCCGCCGCGAGGACCGCCAGCCGTGCGGCGGGGTCCTGGGCGTAGATCATCCCCTCCCGATAGGCCGCACGCTCGGCGAGGTCGCCGGTGCCGGTCAGGATCAGGCAGTCGGGCAGCCAGGGGTGCGGCCGCACCGTGACGCCCTCCTCCTCCAGGCTCCGCGTGGCCGCCTCGGTCGTGTGGCGGCAGGTGACGACCTGGACGGTGACGTCCGGCTCGCCGTTGTCCCAGGCGAGCAGGGCCTCGGTCTCCTCCGGTCCGAGCCGGTCGAGGAAGGCCTCGACCAGCCAGCGCGGGTGGCTGTACAGGAGGGAGAGGTAGGAGATGGGATCCGCGCGGTCGATGGTGGGCAGGTCGTCCAGGTGCCGCGCCGCGGCACGCAGGACGCCGTTGACCAGACCGGCGGCCCGCTGGTTCTTGCAATGCTCCTTGGTCAGCTCCACCGCCTCGCTGACGGCGGCGCTGACGGGGATCTTGGTCAAAAAGAGCATCTGGTACAGGCCGATCCGCAGACCGGTGCGCACCTTGCTCTCCATCTTGCTGAGCTTCATGGTCGAGAACTGCTGGAGGTAGAAGTCGAGCAGCATCCGGTTCTGCACCACGCCGAGGCAGAGCCGGGTGGCCAGGGCGGCGTCCCGCCGGTCGAGCCCCTGCTCGCGGATCGTCTTCCTCAGTCGTCCGTCGGACCATGCCTTCTCGCGCTCCATGGCCACGAGGGTCAGGAGCGCCGCTTCACGGGCGGACATGGCGAGACCTCCTCTCTCCTGTCATCCCACGGGGACGGGGTGTCCGCGCAGGTAATCGACGGCGCGCAGGCGCTTGCCGCCGTCGGCTTGCAGCTCCTCGATCTGGAGCACGGTCCCCTCGCCGCAGGCGAGCTTCAGGCCGTGCTTGTCGGCCTGGAGCACGGTGCCGGGGGCCTTGCCCGTGGTCTCCGGGCAGACGATCGTGCGCAGGATCTTACAGCGCACGCCGTTGAGCTCCGTCACCGCGGCGGGCCAGGGGATCAGGCCCCGGACCTGGTCGTGCAGCGCACGGGCGGGCCGGGCGAAGTCCATCGGCGAGAGCGCGCGGCTGAGCATCGGCGCCAGGGTGACGTCCTCCTCGCGCTGGGGGGTCCGGGTGGCGGTGCCGTCGGCGATGGCCGCGACGGTCCGCACCAGCAGATCCGCGCCGAGCTGGGCGAGGCGGTCGTGGAGCTGCTCCACGGTCTCGTCGGGATCGATGGGCGTCTCGACCTGGCTGATGATGTCCCCCGCGTCGAGGGCGAGGGCCATGTGCATGATCGTCACGCCGGTCGTCCGGTCGCCGTTGAGGATGGCCCAGTGGATGGGCGCGGCCCCGCGGTAGCGCGGCAGGAGCGACGAGTGGACGTTGATGCAGCCGTATCGCGGCCAGTCGAGGATCTCCTGCGGCAGGATCCGCCCATAGGCGGCCACCACGATCAGGTCGGGGGCCAGCGCCTGGATCTGGGCGAGGGCGGTGCCGTCGCGGAGCTTCGTCGGCTGGAAGACGGGGACGTCGTGCGCCAGGGCGCGCTCCTTGACGGGGGGCGCCTGGAGCTTCATCCCGCGGTCCTTGGGCTTATCGGGCTGGGTGAAGGCCCCGACGACGGTGTGGCCCGCCGCCAGGAGCGCCTCCAGGGAGGGCACCGCGAAATCGGGGGTGCCCATGAAGAGGATCCTCATTCGCCCTTCTCCTGTGCGTCCAGGATCTTATCGACCTCGTCCTCGGTGTAGAGGCGGTCGCACTTCTCATAGTACATGTGGCCGTCGAGATGCTCGATCTCGTGGCAGAAGCAGCGGGCGGTGATGCCCTCGCGGACATACTCCACGTCCTTGCCGTGGCGGTCCTTGGCCTGGACCTTGACCTTCATGGGGCGCTTGACGATGCCGTACATCCCGGTCAGGCTCAGGCAGCCCTCGAAGCCCTCCTGCTCGCCCTCCTGCTCGACGATGACGGGATCGACCAGCTCCAGATAGCGCTCGTCGTCGTCCATGACGACGCAGACGCGGCGGAGGATGCCGATCTGGGGCGCGGCAAGGCCGAGGCCGCCGGAGCTGACGAGGGTATCGGTCAGGTCCTTGAGGAGACCGGCGAGCTTGGCGTCGAAGCTGGTGACGGGATGGCAGACCTTATGCAGGGCGGCGTCGTCCTTCTGTAGGATCGTCTTGATCATGGCAAATGTTCCTTCCTATTCGTAAGTTTTTCTCGATATCTCAGTCCATCGGGTCCACATCCAGCCAGAGGGACAGCCTCCGGTTGGCCGGGTCGAGCTGGGCAGTGCGTAAAAGCTGGGCGAGCAGCGCGCGCACCTCCTTCGAGGCGCGGCACTTGACCAGGATGCGGTAGCGGTAGCGGTCGTTGACCCGCACGACGGGGGCCGGGGCCGGTCCGAGGACCTCCCCCTCCCGTCCGGCCTGACGCTGGGCCGCGAGCCACGGCTCCAGGCTCTGGCAGAGCACCGTGCAGGCGCGC
This sequence comes from uncultured Eubacteriales bacterium, assembly GCA_934567745.1. Lineage (GTDB taxonomy): Bacteria > Bacillota > Clostridia > Oscillospirales > Oscillospiraceae > Evtepia. The sequence goes on from CAKTJM010000012.1 coordinate 13,551, forward strand.
ACGACCGCGCTCTCCTCCGGTCCGGAGACGGTCAGGCGGTACAGGTCCGTGAACGGCGGGAAGCGCAGGAGCTGACGCACCTGCTTCTCGCTCTCGTAAAAGGCATCGTAGTCCTGTCGGGCCGCGAGCGTGATGACGTCGTTGTCGGGCGACCAGGTCTGGACCACGGCCCGGCCGGGCTTCTCGCCCCGGCCCGCGCGGCCGACCACCTGGGTGATCAGGGAGAAGGTCCGCTCGGCGGCGCGATAGCTGTCGGCATAGAGCGACAGGTCCGCGTCGATGACCCCAACGAGGGTGACGTCCTCGAAATCCAGCCCCTTGGCGACCATCTGGGTCCCCAGGAGGATGGGCACATGCTTTTGACGGAAGCGGTCGAACAGCGCCTCGTGCGCACCGGTGGCCGAGACGGTGTCGGCGTCCATGCGCATGACCTCGATGTCCGGCCAGAGGGCCTTGACCTCCTCCTCCAGCCGCTGGGTCCCGATGCCGACGAACTGGAACCGTCCGCCGCAGGCCGGACAGGTCTCCGGCAGCGGCTCGGACCAGCCGCAGTAGTGGCACATGAGCCGCCCGTTCGCGCTGTGATAGGTCAGGTGCACCGAGCAGCGCGGGCAGTGCGGCACGTCGCCGCAGCTGCTGCACACGGCCATGCGGCTGTTCCCGCGGCGGTTGAGGAAGAGGATGCTCTGCTCTCCGCGGCGCAGGTTCTCCGCCAGCTCGTCGCGCAGGCGCTGGGAGAGGCCGGAGCCGTTCCCGGCGCGCAGCTCCTCCCGCATGTCCGCGATCATGACGGCGGGCAGGGCGTGGGCGTTGAACCGCTGGGTCAGCGTGAAGAGATGGTACTGCCCGATCTCCGCGGCGTAGCGGCTCTCCACGCACGGCGTGGCGGAGCCGAGGACGAGCAGGGCGCGGCTCTGGGTGCAGCGGAACTTCGCCACGTCCCGCGCATGGTAGCGGACCATGCTCTCGGACTGGTAGCTCCCCTCCTGCTCCTCGTCGAGGACGATCAGCCCGAGGTCCGGCACCGGGGCGAACACCGCCGACCGGGTCCCGACGACCACGCGGGCACGGCCCGCGCGGATGCGCTTCCACTCGTCGCACCGCTCCCCGGCGGGGAGATAGCTGTGCAGCACGGCCACCTGCCCCCCGAAGTGGGACAGGAAGAGCTGCAACAGGCTGGGGGTCAGCGAGATCTCCGGGACGAGGACGATGGCCCCGCGTCCCTGGTCGAGCGTGCGCTGGATCAGGTGCAGATAGACCTGGGTCTTGCCGCTGCTGGTCACCCCGTAGAGGAGGGCGGCCTGCGGCGTGTCCCGGTCGAGCAGCTCCGCCAGGCCCCGGAAGGCCCCCTCCTGCGCCGCGTTCAGCGGCAGGAGGGGCTTCGTCTCGCCCCGCGGGATCGCCGGGAGGGCGCGGCGGTAGACCTCCCGCTCCTCGAAGGCGAGGATCCCGCTGTGCGCGAGGCTCTTGAGCGTCGTGCGCGAGGCGCCGGTGAAATACGTCAGTTCCTTCACGCTCACGCTGCGCATGGCGCACATCAGCTCGGTGACGGCGTAGCGCATGGGCGCGGTCTTCCGCTTCGGTGTGACAAGGGCCATGGCCCGTTCCGGGTCCATGGTGAGGATGGCCCGCTGCTCGCGCTTGTCGCCGACCTTGCGCCGGGCGACCGTCCTGCGGACGATCACCCCGGCCCGCACCATCGTGCGCACGGGCGCGCGCGGATCCTTCAGGTGGATCAGCAGCGAGCGGATCTGCTTCATCTCCGCTCGGCCGCCGCAGACGTACAGCAGCTCCAGCACCAGCTGGGCCGCAGGCGCGTGGGCGAGACGGCGCTCCGCCTCGTCCCGCTCCATCCCGGGGACCAGCTCATAGGTCTCGATCAGCGTGAACCACAGCCCCGTGGGGATCATGGTCAGCGCGGCGTCGAAGACGGTGCAGAAGCACCGCTCCCGCATCCACAGCACCAGCCGCATGGCCCACGGGTCGAGGATCGGCGACGGGTCGAGCAGCTCCGTGATGGGCTTGCACGCGACGTCCGGCTCCTCCTCCCCCAGGGCGAGGATCAGGCCCTCGCTCGACCGGTCCCCCTGCCCGAAGGGCACGAGCACCCGCATCCCCGGTCCGGCCCGCTGGACCTGTTCCGGCGTGACGAGGTAGGAGTACGGCCGGTCGATGGCATAGGTGGCTGCGGCGACCGCGACTTTGGCGATCAGCACTGGATCAGTCCAGCTCCCCGGACGGCTCGGCCTCCTCGTCTGCGGCAGGCTCGTCCTCCTCGGGGGCCGCCTCGGTCTCGCCCTGCGCCTCGTGGGCGGCGGCCTCGGAGACCTCCAGCTCGCGGTGCAGATCCGGCAGGTGGCCCTCAGCGATCTCGCGGATGGCGATGCTGACGGGCTTGTCCTCCAGCATGATCCCCGCGTTCTCGGCCTCAGAGGCGATCTGTCTCGCCCGGGCGGCCACCACGTTCACGAGCTGGTAGCGGCTCGGCACCTGCTTGAGCAGGTCGTTCATGGCAGGATACAGCATCATAACGGTTCACTCTCCTTGGATCTCTTCGATGATATGGGCACGCCGTCCGGCGCGGCAGCTCTCGGCGGTCAGGATCGCGTCGATCTCGGCCGCTGCGTGCTGGACGCTGTCGTTGACGACGATGTAGTCGTAGGTGATGGCCTCCTTGATCTCCTCCCGCGCGATGGCCAGTCGGCGGCGGATCTTCTCCTCCGGGTCCGTCCCGCGGCCGTGCAGGCGGCGGGAGAGCTCCTCGAAGGAGGGCGGGGCGATGAAGAGGGACACGGCCTCCGGCATCCGCGCGCGGACCTTGGCCGCGCCCTGGACCTCGATCTCCAGCAGGACGTCCCGCCCCTGCTCGAGCTGCTCCGAGATGACCGTCATCGAGGTACCGTAGAAGGCCCCCGCGTACTCCACCCACTCCAGGAACTCCCCGCGCTCGATGCGGTCGAGGAACTCCGCCTGGGAGATGTAGTGGTAGCTGACGCCCTCCGTCTCTCCCGGCCGGCATTCGCGGGTCGTGAAGGAGACGGAGAAGAAGATGTCCGACCGGTGGGCGAAGACCTCCTTGAGGACGGTCCCCTTCCCGACGCCGGACGAGCCGGACACGACGATGAGCTTTCCTTTTTTCATGCCTCTTCCTCCCCTGCGCTCTCTTCGCGTCCATTCAGCCTGGCGGCGACCGTCTCGGGCTGGAGCGCGGAGAGGACGATGTGATCGCTGTCTGTGATGAGGACCGCCCGCGTGCGGCGGCCGTAGGTCGCGTCGATGAGGACGTCGCGGTCCCGCGCCTCCTGCACCATACGCTTGACGGGGGCGGAGTCCGGGCTGACGATGGCGATGAGCCGGTCGGCCGAGACCATGTTGCCGAACCCGATGTTGATGAGCTTCACGCCCGTCCCCCCTTTTTATTCGATGTTCTGGACCTGCTCGCGGATCTTCTCGATCTCGCCCTTGAGCTCGACCACCAGCTTGGCGGCGGCGACGTCGCTGCACTTGGAGCCGATGGTGTTCGCCTCGCGGTTGAACTCCTGGGTCAGGAAGTCGAGCTTCCGCCCGACCGGTCCGCCCGCCGTGAGCATCTCGTCGAGCTGGCTCAGATGGCTGCGCAGCCGGACGGTCTCCTCGTCCACGGCGACCTTGTCCGCGAAGAGGGCAGCCTCGGTGAGGATCCGGCCCTCGTCGAGCTGGACGTTCGCCAGGACCTCCTCCATCCGCGCCCGGAGCCGCTCGCGGTAGTCCGTGACGATCTGGGGCGCGCGCGTCTCGATCTCTCCGACGAGGGCGGCGATCCGCGCGGCCTTCTCCCGGACGTCGGCGTCCAGCCGCGCGCCCTCGCAGGCCCGCATCCCCTCGAACTCGTCGAGGGCCAGGTCCAGGACGGTCAGGATGTCCTCCGAGATGACCTCGGCGTCGCCCTGCTCCTTCTCGACCAGGAACACGTCCGGGAACCGGGAGAGCAGGGACACGGAGATGTCGTCGTGCAGGCCGTAGCTGTCGCGCATCTGGACCAGGGCGGCGTAGTACCCGTCGGCCACCGGGCGGTTGAGCGTCACGGCGACCTTGTCGGCGGCGGTGCTGTCGATGCTGACGAAGACGTCGAGCTTGCCGCGGGCGATACGCTTCTGGATGCGCGACTTGATGGCCTCCTCGGCGAAGACGTACAGTCGGGGGATCTTCACCGTACAGTCGAGATAGCGGTTGTTCACCGCGCGCAGCTCGACGGTGATCGTACGGTCATGGAGGACGCACTCACCGCGTCCGTAACCGGTCATGCTTCGTATCAAAAGGAACACCTCGTTCTCATATGATCCTGCGTTTCCTGTCTGTCCGTCAGCTGCAGCCGTCGCAGCAGCTGCACAGCATGTTCATGCAGCACATGGCGGTGCAGAGGTCCGCCATGTCGTTCTGCCCGCGGTACATGCCGCGCCCGGCCTGCATCTGCAGGCTGTCGGCGGCCTGGCGGTACTCCATGTTGCCGGGGTCCATGGAGCAGGCGGTGTAGAAGTTCTGCCGCGCGTCGTCCATCCAGCCCTTGCGGTAGGCGATGCTGCCCATGAGGTAGTACCACTCGGCGGTGTCGTTCCGCTTCGAGCGCAAAAGCTGCTCGGCGGCGCCCAGGTTGTTCTGATTGATCAGCATCCGGACCTGGGCGAAGGTCTGGTCGCCGGAATAGCCGCCCTGATAGCCGCCGTAGCTGCGCTGTCCCCCGGAGGAGGACGAGCGGTAGCCGCCCTGTGTGCGCTGCTTGACGATGGTGTCGTACGCCTCGTTGACCTCCTTCATCTTGGCCTCGGCGAGGTCGGCGAGGGGATTGTTGGCGTAGTTGTCCGGATGATATTTCTTGACGAGGTCCCGATAGGCGCGCTTGACCTCGTCATCGCTGGCAGAGGGGCTGACGCCCAGAACGGCATAGGGATCGTTCATGTCACAGTCTCCTTATGATAGTCTCATTCGTTGCGCATCGCGCTGCTTCCAGCTCCCGGTGAACACGGCCTCCTCGACGGTGGGCAGCCCGGTGCCGAGGATGTGGCCCAGCAGCGGCTCCCACGGGCCCCAGTCGATCAGGCAGAACGCCGTGTCGGCCAGTCCGAGGGAGACGTGCATCGTCTCCCGCAGCTCCGCCGCGTGGTCCCGGGCCTGCGGCCCGTAGCGGGCCAGGAGCGGGTTGTACGACCCGCTCGCCGTGTCCTCGTCCAGGTCGTCCCAGGCGTCGGCCAGATAGATCCAGCGCCCGACGTGGTAGAGGATCTGCCGCACGGCGCTCTCGCGGGCGGCGGGCCGGACCGGCGCGGCGGCGGCCTGGAGGATGCGGGCGAAGGTGTCGGCCGGGCGGTCGAGCGAGGGCACGCGCGCCTCCTCGAGGGCGTGCAGTTCCTCCAGACAGGCCCGCGTCTCGGCGTCGAACGCCGGGCGCAGGGCCGCGGCCTTGCGATAGTGCCGCCGCAGGCCCAGACAGGCCAGCCGGGCGGCCAGCCGCTCGCGCAGCCCGCCGTCGCGGATGGCATCGCGGAGCTTCCACCAGGTGAGGATCACGCTCTCGTCGGCGGCCGTGTCCAGCGCGGCCCCGCCGCTCCAGCAGATCTTGTGCTTCCACGGCCAGACGGGGCAGCGGCAGGACGGCAGCTCCCCCTCCTCCTGCGCGAGCAGGACGGCCAGGAAGACGAAGTCGTAGTTGAGGATGAGCCGGGCGGTCCAGCCGTAGCGCTGGCCGAGGGTCCGGCACAGGCCGCAGTAGACGCCCTCATAGCGGCGGGCGTCCTCTTCGGGCAGGACCGAGGGGACGGCCCTCACGTACCCGAACACGGCTTCTTGATCTCGACGATGTGGAACTTCAGGCCCTGGACGCGCTTCATGTGGCGGTCCCAGGCGATGCCGAGGAGCACGCCCACGGCGAAGCCGAGGAAGGCGCACAGGACCGGCAGCCCCTCCCCGGGCACGCCCCCGAACACCGCGGCGGCATAGCCCAGCGCGGCGAAGACGAGGGGCAGGAGATAGACGATGGCGGCGGTCTTGAAGAAGGCCGCGTTCTCGCTGCTGACCTTGACGACGTCGCCCTTCCCGGCGCCGACGTCGTTGAAGGCGACGACGACGTTGTGGGTCCGGGTCATCATCTTCTCGCAGCCATTGCAATGGGAGCAGTCATGGGCCGCGCCGCAGGCGGTGTCGCGCTCGACGGCGATCTCGGCCATGCCGTCCTTCAGGATCGATTTCACCACAGCGATCTGTTCCATAATGACCTCCTGAGCATATGCTCTTCGCTGGATAGTGGTTGGTATCTCGTCATCATCTCGGGCAGAGGCCCTCACCTGGTCACCCGCACGGCCACGCTGTGGCCGCTGCCGACGACGCCGACGCGGTCGGCGACCTCGCCGGAGACGGTGATGGTCGCGGGGAAGCGCTGCGCGCTGCCCTGGGCGGTGGCGCCCGCGAGGGAGACGTCCACGGTGATGTCCTCCGCCGTCAATCGGCCGACGGCGGCCGGCGCACCGCGCACGAGCACGGTGACGATGGAGCTGGCGAGGGTGGCGGAGCACCCGCGCGGGATGTCGTGCAGCACGATGTTGGACACGGCGAAGGTCCGGGTGGACAGCCCGTCGAGCGAGACGGTGACCGACGCGCTCTTCGGTGCGTTCCAGGCGGTCACGCCGTGGGGGAGCGTGATGGGCAGGGAGACGGAGGTCGTCCCGTAGATCTCGGCCAGGTCGATCTCCCCGAGGGAGACGGAGCCGGGCAGCTCCACGCCGTCCTCCGCCACGAGGGTGATGGCCTGCGGCGAGACGGCGCACTGCACGTCCGAGGCGGACGCGCCGCCCCCCGCACGGAAGGACACGGTCAGCGGGACCGAGACCACGCGCCGCACGGGCACGGTGACGGTGACCTCGCTCGTGCCGAGGGTCACGTCGTCGTCCTCGACCGGTTCACCGTCCAGCCCGATGAGGGCGATGGGCGCGGTCTCGACGAGGGTGTCGCTGATCCGGTCACCGCCGACCTGGACGGAGGCGTAGGACACGGAGGCGAGCACGTCCGCCGGGCCCTTGACCGTGATGGTGGCGGGGTCGGTCCGGACGGTCCCGGCGAGGCAGCCCTCCGCCTCGGTGCCGATGAAGTCGGCGCGGACCGGGACGGTCTTGGTGGCCTGGGCCTCGACGGTGACGTCGACCTTCAGGCTGCTCCAGTTGGCGACGGAGATGCCCTCCGTGCTGACGTTGGCGGGATAGACAATCTTGCAGCTGAGCGTCCAGTCGCCCGTGCCGCTGACGGCGGAGACGTCCACCGAGAGGTAGGTGTTCTTCTTGCTCAGGCGCATGAAGGTCTTCTTCTTCCCGGTGACCTTGACGTTGAGGGTCTTGTGGCTCAGGTCGGTGACCATCATCCCGTTCTGTTCAAGGACGTCCTCCCCGACGACCTGGACGGGGAGGTCGTAGAGCCGGAAGGTCCCGGTGGGGTTCTCGACGTTCACGACGTAGAGCCAGAGGCCGATGGCGATCAGGATCGCCAGGACGATGTTCAGGACCTTCCGGTCCTTCTTGACGGGCCTCACAGCAGCCTCACCCCCCCTCGCTGGCCGAAGAGACGGCGGCGCTCCTTCTCCGGGTCCTCATGGGGCAGCAGCTCGTTGCGCAGGACGCGCCCGAGGGTCTCGGGCGAGAGGTGCCGCCGCAGGTTGCCGTGGATGGCGACGGAGATCGCGCCGCTCTCCTCGGAGACGATGGCGACCACGGCGTCGGAGCGCTCGCTCATGCCGAGACCGGCGCGGTGGCGCATGCCCAGCTCCTTGCTCAGGTTCATGCTCTCGGACATGGGGAGCATACAGGCGGCGGAGGCGATCATGCCCTTGCGCACGACGACGGCGCCGTCGTGCAGCGGGGCCTTGGGGTAGAAGATGTTCTTGATCAGCTCGCTGGTGATCGTCGCGGAGAACGGGGTGCCCGAGGCGATGATGTGGCTCAGGTCGGTGGACCGCTCGAAGACGACGAGCGCGCCGACGCGGTTCTTCGCCAGCTCGCCGTAGGCCTCGACGATCTCGTCGATGGCCTTGTCCAGCCCGGTCGCGGGCGTGTCGTTGCTGCGGAAGAAGCGGGAGAAGGTGCTCCCGCTGCCGAGCTGCTCGAGGAAGCGCCGGATCTCGGGCTGGAAGATGACGACCAGGGCGAGGAAGCCCAGCTCGAGCGTCTTGCCGAGGACGAAATTGACGGCGTCGAGGTTGAACTGATAGGAGATCCAGAGCGCGGCGACGAGGATGAGCAGCGCCTTGGCGACCTTGGCCGCGTTCGTGCGCTGGAGGATCCCGATGCACTTGTAGATGATGTAGGAGAGGATGGCGATGTCGATGAGGTCGGTGACGGTGACCAGACGCAGGTATTCCACGATGCTGATGATGTATTGGAAGAACGACGGCATACGCTCACCTCCTCAGGGTCCGCCCATCATATAGGCTAATTCATGTTATTATACTTTATTTTGCTCCCCTTGACAAGAGCGAAGTACAGGTTTTCAAGGCGCATCCGGTCCGCCGGGACGCGAAGACCGCCCCGGGCCGCAGGGGCGGGCCGGGGCGGTCTTCGACTGTCGAAAAACTTCTTCGGAGCTTTTCGACAGAGGGGATGCAGCCCCCTGCGCGCACTCGCCGCCCTGGCGGGCGTCTCGCACACTTGTGGGCTGAGAAGTATTTTCTCCGACGCACATGTCGCCGGAGAAAATGACTCGACTCTATTTCGTG
>CAKTJM010000013.1 GCA_934567745.1 uncultured Eubacteriales bacterium
CGTCCACATAATACCACTGGTTCGCCTGACAATACTGCTGCATCTTGGCGTTGAACTGGCCGATGGTGTCGTTGTTGAGCGCGTCGTCCGCGCGCGGACTGGTCTGGGTCATGGGGGTCACCGACTCGATGAGGATGACGGCGTCCGGGACCTGCTCCCGGATCTGGCCCACCAATGTTACCAGATCGTCGGCCGCTCTGTCAACACCCCCGGCGATACAATTCATGCCGAGCATGAGATAGACCTTCTTCGCACCGCAGGCCGCGACGGCATCGGCGATGCGCGGGTGCTGGCCGGACCCGGCGGGCCACTCGGGCAGCCGCTCGCTCCCCGTCTGGGCGGAGAGGGCGCTGGTCTGGCTCAGGCTCACAGCGCACAGGAAGGTCGCGTCGCCGAGCGTGCCATAGGTCCCGTTGTACATCTGGAGCATGACGGAGACGGAGTCGCCGATGAACACCGCGTCGGAGAACCAGGAGCCGTCGACCGGATCGCTCGCCGGGACGGGCGCGGCGAAGGGGTCGGGCACCGCCGTGCTCTCGCCGCCGGGCAGCTCCCCGACGGCGGGCTGGGCCGCGTCGACCGGCGCGGCCGGGTCGGGCTGTCCGCAGGCGCAGAGGGCGAGGATCGAAAGGGTACAGAGCAGACAGCCGAGGATATGTTTCAAGGTGAGGGTCCCTCCTTAGGACGTGCGCAGGATGTACGGTGGATCAGGCCAGCCCCATGTCGGCCAGCAGGTCGGCGGGGACGTGGGTCTTGAGGTAGTCCACCCAGACCGCGGTCCCCTTATAGTTGAAGTGCATCCCCATCTTGCCGTAGTCGCTGCAATAGTCCTTGATGAGGAAGCCGTTCTCGTTCTTGAAGACCTCAGAGACGTTCAGATAGTACCACCGCTGCTCCTGGCACAGGGCCTGGAGCTTGGTGTTGTACTCGTCGATCACGTCGTTGTTGAGCGTACTGGAATAGCTCGTGCTGGAGTCGGCCATGGGGGTGACGGACTGCATGACGATGGTGACGTTCGGCGCGGCCTCCTTGATGTTGGCCACGATCTTGGCCAGGTCGCTCAGCGCGCGGTCGGTGCCGAGATAGCCCATGTTGTCCATGCCGAGCATGATGTAGACGACGCTGGCCCCGGTGGCGGCGACGCTCTGCTGGATGGGGGGCTTCTGCCCGGACCCGGCGGGCCACTCCGGCAGGATCTGGCCGGTGAGCATGTTCGTGGCGCTCATGCTTCCCGCGCAGAGGAACTGCGCCTGGCCGAGCGCGCCGGTGGAGGCGCAGTAGGCCTTGAGCATCAGCGAGATGGAGTCGCCGATGAAGACGGTGTGGTCGAAGTAGCCCTGCGGCGCCTCGGCCCCGGCGGGGACGAGCGCCGTGAAGGGGATGTCGGTGTAGCTGTCGTAGAGACTGTCATAGGCCCCGGCGGTCAGATCGACGGTCTCGGTGCCCTCGGGCAGCGTGCTCGTCGCGGCGAGATAGATGCGGTAGAGGGTGGCGGCGCACTCCTGCTTGCTCATGACCTGGCTGGGGTAGAGGAAGCCGTTGGCGTAGCCCTTGATGATGCCCGCCATCTGGCAGGCGGTGACGCCGCTGCGGGCGTACTCGCTGACGTAGATGGAGTCCTTGAACTGGTCCGGCTCGACCACGCGGGCGAGCTGGACGCCTTCCAGAGCGCCGAAGCGGGCGAGGAGGGTGCAGACCTGCTCGCGGGTGAGCGAGTCGTTCGGCGAGAAGGTCGTGTCCGTGGTGCCGGAGACGATGCCGTTGCGATAGGCCCAGGCGACTGGCTCGTACAGCTCGGAGTCGGGCGACACGTCGTAGAAGGACGGGGCGAGGGCCCGGCCCTTCTGGGCGCGCTCGCGCTCCTTCTTCTGCGCGGCGAAGACGGTGCTGTCCATGTTGAACAGGGCGACGATGAGCTCGCCGCGGGTCGCCTCCGCCTCCGGCTGGAAGGCCGCGGCGTCGGGCAGGATGCCCGCCTTGTTCAGCTCGGTGATGTACTGATAGCTCCAAAGGTCCTCGGTCACGTCGGCATAGGGGTTGGTCCAGGGGACCTCCTCCTCACGCGAAAAGACCAACGATCCGACCGAAAACAAGATCATGAAGGCCAGGAACCATGCGACGGTCTGCTTCACTCACATCACCCTCCGAACGTCTGCTGCGGCGCCGATCCGTCCGGTACCGATAAGCCTATTCATTGTACGAAACGATCTGCATCAAAAGTGCATCAAAATAGCCTCTTTTGACGTCTTTCCTGCGTCTTTGAAAAGAAGCTGGCATCCTGCCGCAAAAGATGGTATACTACAGGTCGATATGACGCAAAGGAGGGGTGTCGGATGGAGCTGCGGGACCGGCCGATCGGGGTGTTCGACTCCGGTCTGGGGGGGATCAGCGTATTGCAGGCGTGCACGGCGCTGCTGCCCGCGGAGGACTTCCTGTTCTTCGGCGACTCGGCCAACGCCCCCTATGGGGAGCGGAGCCTGGACGAGGTGCGCGCCCTCACGATGGCGGGGGCGGAGCATCTGCTGGCCGCGGGCGTCAAGGCGATCGTGGTGGCGTGCAACACCGCTACGAGCGCGGCGATCGGGCTGCTGCGGGAGACGTGGCCGACGCTGCCGATCATCGGGATCGAGCCGGCGGTCAAGCCCGCGGCCACGGCCGAGGGCAGCTCGACGGTGCTCGTCATGGCCACGCCGCTGACGATCCACGAGGACAAGTATCAGAAGCTCGCGGCGGCGGTCTGCGACCAGGCGAACGTCCTCTCCCTGCCCTGCCGGGGGCTGGCGGGGATGGTGGAGGCCGGACAGTGGTCCGGATCGGCGCTGGACCACTACCTCCAGGAGCTGTTCCTCCCCTTCCGTTATTGTAATGTAGAGTATATCGTCCTGGGCTGCACACACTATCCGTTCATCCGGGACGCGATCGCGCAGAACTTCGGGCGGCCCGTGCGGATCATCGACGGGAGCCTGGGCACCGCGCGGCAGCTCCAGCGGCAGCTCGACGCAGCGGGCCTGCGCACGGCGCGGACGGACCGTCCGGGCCGGGTCGTGCTGGAGAACAGCCTGCCGGAGAAGGACGAGATGGCCCGGACCCTCTTCGCCCGGTCCACGCTTGACAACGCCGCCGAAACGGGCTAAGATACCTTGCATGATCTCTGTCAAAACAGCGAGAGGAGGGACGTCATGCCGCCAAAGGCCATCGGGCCGCGCCGGGCGATAGGGATCGAGCTGATCCTGTTCCTGGCGTACTGCTCGTTCAGCGCGTCCTGGCTGGTCGGGTCGATCCTGACCACCGACATGGCCGCTGAGTTCGGGGTCTACACGGTCCCCTCGTCGGTGAACAACGCGATATCCGCCGCCAAGATCCTGGGCAACTTCGTTGCCGCGTGGATCCTGGTGAAGCTCGGGCCGAAGCGGACGGTGGCGCTGTCCTGCCTGCTCACCTGTGCGGTGGTGATGGGCGCGCTCGCGACGAGCTTCCCTCTCTTCATCATCTCGCGGTTCCTGCTGGGCTTCGGCGGGGCGGTCCTGATGATCTGCATGACGCCGTACGTCGTCTACTGCTTCGAGCCGCGGCGGCACCCGATCTTCATCGGGCTGAACAACGCCGGGCCGAACACGGGCAACCTGATCGCGCTGCTGAGCGTGACGGCGGTGCGCGGCTGGCTCGGCTCCTGGCGGACCGTGATCCTGTTCTATGGGCTGTTCAGCGTCATCCTGCTCGTGCTGTGGCTGATCGTCGGACGGGGCTATCCCGTCGCCGCCGCGCCGAAGGACGCCGCTCCGATGGAGCGCACGCGGCTGTACCGCTATCGCGACGCGCTGCGGGAGCCGTTCCTCTACCAGTTCCTCTTCACGATGACGGGACGGCTGGTGCTGTACACGGTGATGCTGTACCTCTTCCCGCTGAATCCCGGCTTCACGGTCGATTCGCAGTTCATCTCGCTGATGATCGCGCTGACGGGCATCCCCGGCACGATCATCGGCATCGTGGTCGCGCGGAAGCTGAAGCGGCAGATCCAACTCTTCCGGTTCTCGGGCGTGGCGCAGTCGGCGCTGTTCTTCCTGATGATCCTGACGGATTCCGCGACGGTGGCGACGGTCGCGGCGATCGCGCTGGGCTTCGTCGTCTTCATCTCGACCCCGTCGCTGTTCACCCTCCCGGCGCGGCTGCCGGGGGCGGGACCGCAGAAGGTCGCCGTCATCCTGACGCTGTACTGGACGGGGGCCTATACGCTGCAGATGATCGTCTATGCCTTCGTGGTGCATCTGGTGAACGCCAGCGGGTGGCACACCGCCATGCTGTTCACGGCGTTCTATTCGCTCACCTTCCTGATCGGGACCTTCCTCCTGCCGGACTTCGACCGGCCGCAGGGGCGGAAGGACGAAAACGAGGAGGACGGTCAGTCCCCCTCGTAGGTGATGTGGAAATAGTCCAGATACTGCTTGAACCGGTCCTGGGCCATCAGGCAGGTGTCGAGGAGATAGCCCCGCTCCCGTCCCCATTCGTGCAGGCCGCGGTAATAGAACAGCTTCAGGCCATCGTCGATGATGAAGGGCACGATGTCATAGCGCAGGCACTCCTTGAACAGGACGAGCCGCCCGACGCGCCCGTTCCCGTCCTGGAAGGGATGGATGGCCTCGAAGTCGTGGTGGAACGCGATCAGGTCCTCCAGATCCTTGTCCTTCTCCTCGGCATAGCGCGCCAAAAGCGCCCGCATCTCCTCCGCGACCCGCTCCGGCGGGGTCGTCTCCTGACCGCCGACCTCGTTCGGCAGGGTCTTATAGGCCCCCACCGCGAACCAGTCCCGCCGTGCGTCGCGGGTCCCGTTCTTCAGCGTCTGGTGGAGCCGCTTGAGGAACGTCTCACTGAGCGGCTGCTTCGCGGCGTCGATGACCATGTCGATGCACTTGAAGTGGTTCGCCGTCTCCACGATGTCGTCCACGTCCAGCACGCCGTCCGTCAGTCCGATGGTGTTCGTCTCATAGATATAGCGGGTCTGATCGTGGGTCAGGCGGCTGCCCTCGATGTGGTTCGAGTTGTAGGTCAGCTCGACCTGGATCTTATGATAGATCCCGCCCTTGATGCCGCCAGCCTTCTCCGCCCTCAGGACCTCCAGTAAGGTCCTGGGGGCCTTCTGTTTCCCATTGGTCCGCTCCGGACGGCACGCATCCGCCGGGATGCGCCACGTCTTACCTTCCCGCACGGCGCCGGGGATCCTCCCCGCCGCGCAATAGCCCCGCACGGTCCGCGCCGACACGCCCCAGCGCGCCGCCATCTCTGCGGCCGAAAGATGATCCATCGCGCCTCCCCCTCTCCTCCTGGTCCTCTCATGATAGCATAGTATCGGCAAAAAAGCAACGTTCGATGCGCACCGGCCTCGCGGTTTTTGCCGATAGACGACAGAAAAGGGACCGCCCGAACGTGTGTCGGGCGGTCCCTCGTCTCTTGGGTCAGTCCTCGCCGAACCGCAGGGGCGGGCGGCGCTTGTGGCCGCTGCGCGCGTGGTACCGGTCGATGATCTCCTTGTCGTGGTCGGTGGCCTCGCCGGTGGCGATGTAGTGGTCGAGCGCGGCGTAGGTCACGCCCATCTCGCCCTCGTCCGTCTGGCCCTCGAACAGGCCCGCCGACGGGGCCTTCGTGATGACCGCCTCCGGGGCCTCCAGATAGCGCAGGAACTCGAAGACCTCCGTCGCCGTCAGGTCCGCGATCGGGTCGAGGTCATAGGCGCCGTCGCCCCACTTGGTGAAGTAGCCCATGTAGTACTCGCTCGCGTTGCCGGTCCCGGCGACCAGTCTGTTCTCGCTCGCGCCGATGGCGTACAGGGTCACCATCCGCAGGCGGGGGGCGATGTTCGCGATCGCCGCGTCCGTCAGCTCGCACACCGGGGCCAGGGTCTGCATCACCAGCTCCTTCTGGGCCGTCAGATCGACCACGCGGGTCTTGATGCCGAACTTGTCGGCGACCTCCATGCCGTCGTCCTTGTCGATCGTGAAGTTCCGCCGGGAGGAGCAGGGCAGGATGACCCCCTCGGTGTCCTCGCAGGCCATCTTGCACAGGATGCCCACCAGCGCCGAGTCCTTCCCGCCGCTGTTGCCGAAGATGATCCCCTTGGCGTGGGCGGCCTCGATCGCGTCGCGGATGAACTGCACCCGGCGCTCGGTCTCTTTTGCATAATCTCTCATGGATACTGACCTCCTCTTCTCTCCCGTCCCCGGCGGGGGCGATGCTTTCTTTCCTAGCTTTCCTTTATTCCACCGTGACCGATTTGGCCAGGTTCTTCGGCTTGTCGATGCTGCACCCGTTCGCCTTCGCGACATAGTACGCGAAGAGCTGCAGCGGCACGATCTCCGGCAGGGAGTTGAACAGCGGATCGGTCCGCGGGACGGCGATCACGTCGTCCGCCTCCGCGAAGATCTGGCGGTTCCCCTCCAGCGCGACGCCCAGGACCTGCGCCCCGCGCGCCTTGACCTCCTTGATGTTGCTCATCATCTTGTCGAACAGCGCCTCATAGCAGGCCAGCGCGATCACCGGCCGCCCCTTCTCGATCAGCGCGATCGTCCCGTGCTTGAGCTCACCGGCGGCGTAGGCCTCCGAATGCAGGTAGGAGATCTCCTTGAGCTTGAGCGACCCCTCCATGCACGCGGCATAGTCGAGGTTGCGCCCGATGAAGAACACGTCCTGATGGCTGTGGTACTTCTCCGCCAGGGCCTCGAGGTTCGGGTTGAGGTCGATCGCCCGCTGGACCAGCGCCGGGAAGCTCTCGATGTCCCCGACCAGCTCGCGATACCGCACCTCGTCGATGCGGCCCAGACGCCGGGCCAGGTACACGGCCAGCATGTCGAGCACCGCGACCTGTGTGGTGTAGCCCTTCGTCGTCGCCACGGCGATCTCCGGGCCGGCCCAGGTGTAGATCACGTCGTCGGCCAGCTTCGCGATGGTGCTGCCCACCACGTTGACGATGGCCAGGACGCGCGCGCCGCGGGCCTTGCACTCCTTCATCGCCGCGATCGTGTCGGCCGTCTCGCCCGACTGCGAGACGACGACCAGCAGGGTGTGCTCATCCACCAGCGGGTCGCGATAGCGCAGCTCAGAGGCCAGATCGGCCTCGACCGGCAGACGGCACAGGCGCTCGATCACGTACTTCCCCACGCTCCCGGCGTAGAAGGCCGAGCCGCAGGCCGTGATCATCACCTTGTCGATCTGCTTCAGGTCCTCGTCGGACAGGGCGAAGTCGTCCAGCACGATCTCGCCGTCCTTGATGCGCGGCTCGATGGTGGACTTGAGGGCGTTCGGCTGCTCCATGATCTCCTTGAGCATGAAGTGCTCATAGCCGCCCTTCTCCGCCGCCGCGATGTCCCACGCGATGTGGGAGATCTCCTTCTCGATCTTGCGGCCGACCGCGTCGTAGACGGTGATGCCATCCGGCGTGAGGTCGGCGATCTCGCCCTCCTCCAGGTAGATGACGTTCTTCGTGTGCGCCACGAGGGCCGTCACGTCGGAGCCGAAGTAGTTCTCCCCCACCCCGACGCCCAGGATCAGCGGCGCGGCGTGACGGGTCGCGAACAGGCGGCCGTGCTCCTCCGCGCACAGGATGCCGAGGGCATAGGCGCCCTCGAGGCGGGCGATGGTCTTCATGACGGCCTTCTTCAGGTCGCCGTCGTAATACATATCGAGCAGGTGCACGATGACCTCGGTGTCCGTCTCGCTGCGGAACCGGAAGCCCTTCGCGATCAGCTCCTCGCGCAGCGCGGCGAAGTTCTCGATGATGCCGTTGTGCACGATGGCGAACTTCCCGTCCTCGCTCATATGGGGGTGGGCGTTGATGTCGTTCGGCTCGCCGTGGGTCGCCCAGCGGGTGTGGCCGATGCCGGCCGTGCCGGGGAGCGTCGCCCCGCCGTGGGTCTTCTCGTCGAGGTTGCGGATCATCCCCCTGGTCTTCTCCATATGGATGACGCCGCCGTCCAGCACGGCGATGCCTGCGGAGTCATAGCCGCGATATTCCAGTTTCTTCAGTCCATCCAGCAGGATGGGGGCAGCGCTCTGGCTGCCGGTGAATCCTACGATGCCACACATGGGCAGTTCCTTCCTTTCTGCCGCGCCCTGGCGGCGCGGAGCGTTCGGCCGATCGTCACTTCGCCAGCAGGCGGCGCATGACCTCCTGATAGGCCCCCTCGACGTTGCCGAGGTCGCGGCGGAAGCGGTCCTTGTCCAGCTTCTCGTTGGTCTCCTTGTCCCACAGACGGCAGGTGTCCGGGGAGATCTCGTCGGCCAGGACGATGGAGCCGTCGGCCAGGCGGCCGAACTCCAGCTTGAAATCGACCAGCTTGATGCCGATCTCCAGGAAGAACGCCTTGAGGGCGTCGTTGACCTGGAAGGCCAGAGAGATGATCGTGTCGATCTCCTCGCGGGTCGCCAGCTTGAGCGCACGCGCGTGGTTGGAGTTGATGAGCGGATCGCCCAGGTCGTCGTTCTTATAGGAGAACTCGATGGTCGGCTCGTCGAAGGGGATGCCCTCCTCCACGCCGTACCGCTTGGCGAAGCTGCCCGCGGAGATGTTGCGGATGATGACCTCGAGCGGCACGATGCTGACCTTCTTGACCACGGTCTCGCGATCGTTCAGCTCCTCGACGAAGTGCGTCGGCACGCCCTTCTTCTCCAGCATGGCCATGAGCAGGTTGGTCATCCGGTTGTTGATCGCGCCCTTGCCCAGGATGGTGCCCTTCTTCAGGCCATTGAACGCGGTGGCGTCGTCCTTGTATTCTACGATGAAGCGCTCGGGGTCGTCGGTGCGGAAGACCTTCTTGGCCTTGCCCTCATAGATCTGTTCCAGCTTCTGCATCATATACCCGTCCTTTCTATATATCTATATGTCCCTGCGGGGCATGCCCCGCCCGTCTGCGAGATATTCCTTATTATTTTCTCACGATCGCGTCGATTTTGCAATGGGCCGTACTGCCTTTCTCCCCCTATTTTATGTGCCCCGCGCTGTGCAAAAGCACAAAAAGGCGCTCCGGGCCGCTCATGGAGCAAAAATTGCAATTTCGTCCCATCCGGGATCGTTTCGGCCGCTGTGCTGTAGATTTCGCCCCATACTGTGCAATTTCACCGCGACGGCCCTGCATGATTTTTCAAACGTGTGTACCTTTGCTCCTTGACACGGCGCGCGCCCCAAACTATAATTTTAGCAAAAGCGGACGAGTGCTCCCAGTCCTCACGGCGAGGCGGCTTGCTTGTCCTTTTTTCATTTGAAAGGAGCGTCGTACCATGAGCAAATATACCAAGGAAGACATCATCCGTATGGTGGAAGAGGAAGGTGTGGACTTCATCCGGATGCAGTTCACCGACATCTTCGGTCAGGCCAAGAACGTGGCCATCACCGCCTCCCAGATCGAGAAGGCCGTGAACAACCAGATCTCCATCGACGGCAGCTCCATCGAGGGCTTCACCCGCATCCATGAGTCGGACCAGTACCTCTATCCCGACCTGGACAGCTTCGCCATCATCTCCTGGTACGAACAGCAGGGCAAGGTCGCCCGGCTCATCTGCGACGTCTGCAACCCGGACGGCACCCCCTTCATCGGCGATCCCCGCGGCGCCCTCAAGCGCGTCCTCGCCAAGGCGGCCGACATGGGCTATACCTTCAACGTCGGCCCCGAGTGCGAGTTCTTCCTGTTCGAGATGGACAAGGACGGCAAGCCGACCACCAAGACCTGCGACGAGGCCGGTTACTTCGACCTCGGCCCCATCGACCACGGCGATTACACCCGCCGCGAGATCTGCCTGGCGCTCGAGCACGTCGGCTTCGAGATCGAGGCCTCCCATCACGAGTGCGCCGCCGGTCAGCACGAGATCGACTTCAAGTATGCCGAGGCCCTGACCGCCGCCGACAACATCATCACCTTCAAGCAGACCGTCAAGAAGATCGCCTACGCCAACGGCCTGCACGCGACCTTCATGCCCAAGCCCATCTTCGGCACCGCGGGCAACGGCATGCACATCAACATGTCCCTGTTCAAGGACGGCAAGAACGCCTTCTATGACAGCAGCGACTCCCTGGGCCTGTCCAAGACCGCCTATGCCTTCATCGCCGGTCTGCTGGAGCACGTGAAAGGCATGACCGCCATCACCAACCCGCTGGTCAACTCCTACAAGCGTCTGGTGCCCGGCTACGAGGCCCCCTGCTACCTGGCCTGGTCCGCCTCCAACCGCTCCGCGCTGATCCGCATCCCCGCCGCCCGTGAGCAGTCCACCCGTGTCGAGCTGCGCTGCCCCGACCCCTCCTGCAACCCCTACCTGGCCCTGGCCGTCTGCCTGGCCGCCGGTCTGGACGGCATCGAGCGCGGCCTGACCCCGCCCGACGAGATCACCGAGAACATCTTCGCCATGGAGCCTGATGCTCGCGCCGCCGCCGGGATCGAGGACCTGCCCGACTCCCTGGAGCACGCCCTGGTCGCCCTGGAGAAGGACGAGGTCATCAAGGCCGTCCTCGGGCCGCACATCTACGCCCAGTACATGGCCGGTAAGAAGAAGGAGTGGGAGGAGTATCAGACCCGCGTCTCCAGCTGGGAGATCGCGAAGTACATGGTGCTCTATTGATCCGTTCCATCCGATCCAAGATATCGTGATATCAAGAGCGAGGAGCTTCGGCTCCTCGCTCTTAAGCTGTCGGAAAGCCCCACAGGGGCTTTCCGACAGGAGGGATACAGCCCGCTGCGCGCACTCGCTGTCCGTCTTCGACGGACGACTCGCACACTTACGGGCTGAGAAGTATTTTCTCCGGTGCACATGTCACCGGAAAAAATGATTTGAGACTATTTCGCGCTTGCGAGCGCGAAACTCTGCGAGGCTTTTGGGATCCGTTGAGCGAGGTGCTTCGGCTCCTCGCTCTTTCGTGCGTCGGGACGATGACTGACCATGCACGAGACCCGCTCGTATGCGCATATTTATCCATCCGAGATGACCCGTCGCCGTCAAAACCCACAAAAGGGCGTGCTCTTTTCGTCATTCGTTTTCGGTCTGTCGGGGAAACCCCGGTTGACTATGTATAAAGTTTCATGTATACTGAGAAGTTAGAATACGAGCCTTTTCTGATTCGTTCACAGATGGAGGGACACGATGGAGAAAGCATATCTGATCTTGGAGGACGGCCGCATCTTCGAGGGCCAGTCCTTCGGCGCACAGGGCACCGTCATCGGCGAGCTGGTCTTCACCACCGCCATGACCGGCTGCGTGGAAAGCCTCACCGACCCGAGCTACTACGGACAGCTCGTCACCTACACCTTCCCCATGTTCGCCAACTACGGCATCTGTACCCAGGACACCGAGAGCCCCCTCTGCCAGATGGGCGGTATCGTCGTCCGCGAGGTCTGCCAGGTGCCCTCCAACTTCCGCTGCGACAAGACCGCGGACGAGTTCCTGCGCGAGCAGGGCGTGGTGGGCCTGGCCGGCATCGACACCCGTGCGATCACCCAGGAGCTGCGCGACCGCGGCGTCATGAACGCCGCCCTGACCACCGACCCCGCCAGCGTCCGGCTGGAGGACCTGCGCGACTTCCGCATCACCGGCGCCGTCGCCGCCACGAGCGTGCGGGAGCCGGTCGTGCTCCCCGCCGAGGGCGAGAGCCTGTGGTCCGTCGCCCTGATGGACTACGGCGCGAAGCGGCACATCGCCGACAACCTCCGCGCCCGCGGCTGCACCGTCACCGTCTATCCGCACGACACCACCGCCGAGACCGTCCTGGCCGGGGGCCACGACGGCATCATGCTCTCCAACGGGCCGGGCGACCCCGCCGAGAACACCTTCTGCATCGAGCAGATCCGCAAGCTCTTCGGCAAGCTGCCCATGTTCGGCATCTGCCTCGGCCACCAGATGATGGCCCTGGCCGCCGGGGCCCAGACCACCAAGCTCAAGTTCGGCCACCGCGGCGCCAACCAGCCCGTCAAGGACCTCGTCACCGGCAAGGTCTCCATCACCAGCCAGAACCACGGCTACGCCGTGGATCAGGCCACGCTGGAGGGCACCGAGGGCGTCCTGCGGCACGTCAACGTCAACGACGGCACCTGCGAGGGCGTCGATTACCCCGCGCTGCACGCCTTCTCGCTCCAGTTCCACCCCGAAGCCCACGGCGGCCCGCTCGACTGCCAGAACGAGTTCGACCGGTTCGTCGCCATGATGAAGGAGGGTCTCTAAATGCCGAAAGATACGTCCATCAAGAAGGTCCTCGTCATCGGGTCCGGCCCCATCGTCATCGGTCAGGCCGCTGAGTTCGACTACGCCGGGACCCAGGCCTGCCGCGTCCTCCAGCAGGAGGGCGTGCAGACCGTGCTCGTCAACTCCAACCCCGCCACGATCATGACCGACAGCACGATGGCCGATCAGGTCTATCTGGAGCCGCTGACGGCCGAGACCGTCCGCCGGATCATCCTGGAGACCAAGCCCGACAGCCTGCTCGCCGGTCTGGGCGGCCAGACCGGTCTGACCATCGCCATGGAGCTGGCCCACGAGGGCTTCCTGGCGCAGCACGGCGTGCGCCTGATCGGCACGAACGCCGAGGCCATCGACAAGGCCGAGGACCGCCAGCTCTTCAAGGACGCCATGGCCCGCATCGGCCAGCCCACCATCCCCTCCGACACGGCCAACGACATCGAGACCGCCGTGGCCATCGCGGAGCGGATCGGCTACCCCGTCATCGTCTGGCCCGCCTTCACCCTCGGCGGCGGGGGCGGCGGCGTCGCCTACAACGAGGAGGAGCTGCGCGAGGTCGGCTCCGTCGGTCTCGACTACTCCCCCATCACCCAGGTGCTGATCGAGAAGTACATCTTCGGGTGGAAGGAGATCGAGTTCGAGGTCATGCGCGACCGGCTCGGCACCGTCATCACCATCTGCTCGATGGAGAACTTCGACCCCGTCGGCATCCACACCGGCGACTCGATCGTCGTCGCGCCCGCCCTCACCCTGGCCGATCCGGAGTATCAGATGCTCCGGTCCGCCGCGCTGAAGATCATCGAGGAGATGGGCATCGAGGGCGGCTGCAACTGCCAGTTCGCGCTCGACCCGGTGAGCTTCGACTACGCCGTCATCGAGGTCAACCCCCGTGTGTCCCGCTCCTCCGCCCTGGCCTCCAAGGCCACCGGCTATCCCATCGCCAAGGTCACGGCCAAGATCGCGCTCGGCTACACCCTGGACGAGATCCGCAACGACGTCACCGGCGAGACCTACGCCTGCTTCGAGCCGGCCGTGGACTACGTCGTCTGCAAGTTCCCCAAGTGGCCCTTCGACAAGTTCCACGGCGCCAGCCGCAAGCTCGGCTCCCAGATGAAGGCCACCGGCGAGGTCATGTCCATCGAGTACACCTTCGAGGCCGCCCTGATGAAGGCCGTCCGCGGCGCGGAGATCAAGCTCGACAGCCTGCACTATCAGGACCCGACCGGCCGGACCCTCGACGAGCGCCTGGCGTCCATGGACGACATGCGGCTCTTCGCCATCTTCGAGGCCCTGGCGCAGGGCGTCTCCGTCGATCACATCCACGAGATCACCCGCATCGACCGGTGGTTCATCGAGAAGATCCGGAACCTCGTCACCTTCGAGGCGAAGCTCAAGGCCGATGGCATCGACGCGCAGAGCTATCTGCGCGGCAAGCGCTACGGCTATCCCGACCGCGTGCTCGCGCGGCTGGCCGGCGTGCCGGAGCAGGCCCTGCCCCACCGGCTGCCGAGCTATAAGATGGTCGATACCTGCGCGGCCGAGTTCCAGGCCGCCACGCCGTACTTCTACGCGACCTATGACGACGTCTGCGACGCGCGGTCCTTCCCGCGCACCGGCAAGCCGACCGTCGTCGTCCTCGGCTCCGGCCCGATCCGCATCGGTCAGGGCATCGAGTTCGACTACAGCTCCGTCCACTGCGTCCAGACGCTGAAGAAGCTCGGCTACGACGTCGTCATCATCAACAACAACCCGGAGACCGTCTCCACCGACTACGACACCGCCGACCGGCTCTACTTCGAGCCGCTCTTCCCCGAGGACGTCATGGGCGTCCTGGCGGTCGAGAAGCCCGTGGGCGTCGTGGTCGCCTTCGGCGGCCAGACCGCCATCTCCCTCACCGAGTTCCTCGACAAGCAGGGCGTCAAGATCCTCGGCACCTCCGCCGACGGCATCGACACCGCCGAGGACCGCGGCCGGTTCGACGCCCTCCTGGAGGGCCTCGGCATCCGCCGCCCGAAGGGCATGAGCGTCACCACCCTCGAGGGCGCGCTCGATGCCGCGGAGCAGCTCGGCTACCCCGTCCTGCTCCGTCCGTCCTACGTCATCGGCGGCCAGAACATGGTCATCGCCCACAGCAGCTACGACGTGGAGAAGTACATGGGCATCATCCTCTCCGGCGGCATCGAGAACGACGTCCTCGTCGATAAGTACATGCCCGGCACCGAGCTGGAGGTCGACGTCATCTCCGACGGCGTGGACGTCCTCATGCCCGGCATCATGGAGCACGTCGAGCGCGCGGGCGTCCACAGCGGCGACTCCATCGCCGTCTATCCCCCCTACAGCCTGACCGACAAGATGACCAAGGTCGTCGTCGATCGCTCGAAGAAGCTCGCCCTCGCCCTCGGCACGAAGGGCCTGGTCAACATCCAGTACCTCATCTACCACGGCGAGCTGTTCGTCATCGAGGTCAACCCCCGCGCCTCCCGTACCATCCCCTATCTGAGCAAGGTCACGGGCGTGCCGATGGTCGATCTGGCCACGAAGATCATGATGGGCGCGACGCTCCAGGAGCTGGGCTATCCCTCTGGCCTGTGGCGCACCCCGCCCTATTACGCCGTCAAGGTCCCCGTCTTCTCCTTCGAGAAGATCACCGACGCCAACTCCCTCCTCGGCCCGGAGATGAAGTCCACCGGCGAGGTCCTCGGCCTGGGCCGGACGCTGAGCGAGGCGCTGTTCAAGGGCCTCTCCGCCGCCGGATACCGCCACGCCGCCGGGAAGGGCGTCTTCCTGAGCATCGAGAACCACGAGCTGCCCGAGGTCGTCGGTCTGGCCAAGAAGCTCGACGACCTGCACATGCCGCTCTACGCCACCACGGACACCGCCGAGGCGATCCGCTCGCTCGGCATCCGTGTCCACGAGGTGCCGCCGATCGTACCGGGGTCCGAGATCTACGACCTCATGGAGTCCGGCGACATCGGCCTCATCATCTACACCGGCGCGCTGTACGACGCGACGATCGCCGAGTACATCGCCCTGCACCGCGAGGCGCTGCGCCACTCGATCCCGTCCCTGACCGCGCTGGACACCGCGAACGCGATGGCCGACATGCTCGCCAGCCGGTTCAACCTGGACAACACCGAGCTGGTGGACCTCAACGACATGCGCACGGAGCGGCGGCTGCTGCCCTTCGCCAAGATGCAGGGCTGTGGCAACGACTACATCTTCTTCGACAACCGCGACGGCAAGATCACCTCGCCGGGGTCCCTGTGCGTGTCGCTGTGCGACCGGCACTACTCCATCGGCGGCTACGGCATCGTGCTGATCGAGGACTCCCGCGTCGCCGACGCGAAGATGCGCATCTTCAACCGCGACGGCAGCGAGGGCAAGATGGCCGGCAACTCCATCCGCTGCGTCGGCAAGTATCTGTACGACAAGGGCATCGTCAAGAAGGAGTACATGACCATCGAGACGGCCGTCGGCATCAAGAGCCTGCTGCTCTACATCCGCAACGGCCGCGCGAACACCGTCAGCGTCGGCATGGGCCGCGCGGACCTGCTCGCGAAGGACCTGCCGACCACCATCCAGCGGGAGAAGATCGTGGACATGCCGATCCACATCGCCGACGGCGACTATCGGATCACCTGCGTGTCCGTGGGCAACCCGCACTGCGTGGTGTTCTGCTCCGACCCGTCCGGGCTGGACCTGGAGACCATCGGGCCGAAGTTCGAGCATTCCCCCTACTTCCCCGAGCGGATCAACACCGAGTTCGTCCGTCTGGTCAACGAGGACACCCTGCGGATGCGCGTCTACGAACGCGGCAACGGCGAGACCGTCGCCTGCGGCACCGGCGCGTGCGCGGCCGTCATCGCCGCGACGGAGAACGGCTTCGTCGAGAAGGGCCGGGACATCACCGTCAAGCTCGTCGGCGGCGACCTGACCGTCAACTACACCGACCACGAGGTCATCCTCACCGGCGACGCCGTGCTCGTCTACGAGGGCGTCGTGGAATACTGACGACTGGCACGACGACATGAGAAACGCCCCGTTCCTGTTTGGAACGGGGCGTTTTTCATCCTATTCTGCTCGATCGCAGGGGCCTTCAGAACACGACCCGCAGCAGCACCAGGTACAGCACCGTACCGGCAACGATGGAGAGGAACATGTTCCGCTTCCACTTTTGCAGGACCACCACCGCGGCCCCGGCGATCAGCTCCGGCAGACCGTGGGTCGGGCCGGTCAGGTCCAGGCCCTTGTAGCAGTAGATCACCAGCATCCCCAGCGCGGCCGCCGGGAGCACCTGGCCCAGGCAGCGGACGAAGGCGGGCGTCTCCCGCCCGGCCGGGAACACCGCGAACGGCAAAAAGCGCGTCACCACCGTCCCGGCCATCACCAGGGCCAGGGTCACCACCATCTGTGTCGTCGTCATGGGTCGAGCCTCCTCTCCATCGGTCCGCGCAGCAGCGTCAGCAGGCACACCAGCGCCACCATCGCCGCCAGGATGAAGCGGTCCGGCCCGAAGACGATCAGGCACACCGCCGTCACCCCCAGCCCCGCCAGCGAGCTGACGTGGCTGCGCTCCTTCTCCCAGTTGTTCACGAACAGCACCAGGAACAGCGCCGTCATCACGAAGTCGATCCCCGTCGTGTCGAAGGGGATCAGGTCGCCGCACAGCGCCCCCAGGGCCGTCGCGCCCAGCCAATAGAGATAGTCGAAGAGCGAGACGAAGAAGTAGAACCAGCCCCGGTCCACGCCCTCCGGCACGTCCGCGGCGTAGTTGATCGTGAACGTCTCGTCGCACATCCAGAAGATCGTCGGGCCCTTCTTCCGCCCGCAGGCGCGGTATTTCTCCAGCATCGAGAGCCCGTAGAACATGTGCCGCGCGTTGAAGATGATCGTCGCGAAAAAGGTGCTCACCGGCGCGAAGGGCAGCGCCAGGAAGCTCGCCGCCACGAACTGCATCGACCCGGCGAAGATGAGCGCGCTCATCAGGATCGGCACGATCGGCGGATAGCCCAGCGAGCACACATAGATCCCGAACGCCATCCCCACGAACAGGAACCCCGTCAAGATCGGCAGCGTGTTCGGGAACGCCGCCCGGGCCGCTGTGCGGATCGTCTGCGCCCGCGCGGCGGGCAGCTCTCTCCGCTCCTCCATGGTACATCCTTCTTTCCTACTACTGTGATGGGTTTTGCTTATCTTAACACATCCCCCCGCCCCGCGTCGAGTGGCAAAATGCACCCTTTTTCTCCCCTCCTCATAGGATGGTCTGACGATGTGCCCAAGGCCGTCGTCCCCTGACCATCCCAAGGAGGAATGCCTATGCCCACCGCTCTCTTCGGCCTGGCCTATCCCGTCCAGGCCCTGATCGCCACCCTCTTCACCTGGAGCATCACCGCCCTCGGCTCCTGCGTCGTCTTCCTGATCCGCAAGCCGGAACGAAACCTGATGGACGCCCTGCTCGGCTTCGCCGGGGGCGTCATGATCGCCGCGAGCTTCTGGTCCCTCCTCGCGCCCGCCATCGAGATGGCCGACGGCCTCGGCATGTGCGCCTGGGGGACCGTGCTGGCCGGGTTCCTGGGCGGCGGCTGCCTGCTCTTTTTGGGCGACCGCGCCTTCTCCCACATCAGCCACCGCCGCGCCATGCAGGCCGGGCGGAAGCGCTGCGCCATGCTCATCTTCTCCATCACCCTGCACAACGTCCCGGAGGGCATGGCGATCGGCGTGGCCTTCGGGTCCCTCGCCTACGGGCTGGACGGCAGCACCGTCGCCGGGGCGTGGCTGCTCGCCCTCGGCATCGGCCTGCAGAACCTGCCGGAGGGCATGGCCGTCAGTCTGCCGCTGCGGCGGGAGGGCTGCTCCCGCGCGAAGTCGTTCTTCTTCGGCCAGCTCAGCGGCGTCGTGGAGCCGATCGCCGCCGTGGTCGGCGCCCTGCTCGTCCTCAAGGCGCGCACCTGTCTGCCCGTCCTGCTCGCCTTCGCCGCGGGCGCGATGATCTACGTCGTCGTCGAGGAGCTGATCCCCGAGAGCCAGACGAACGAGAACAAGGACTTCATGGCCCTCTTCACTCTGGTCGGCTTCTCCGTCATGATGGTCCTCGACGTGGCCCTGGGCTGATGTGCCCCGGTCACAGATGGGACGGGGATACCGTGGTATCCTTGGTACATACTAAGGAAAAAGGAGGGATCGCCATGTCGGTCCGACTCAACGAAGACAAGGAGCTCGTCGCCCTGGTGCGCGAGGGGCTGAAGCAGAAGGGCGGCCACTGTCCGTGCAAGCTGGAGGTCTCCCCCGCCACGAAGTGCATGTGCCAGGAGTTCCGCGACCAGATCGCCGATCCCACGTTCGAGGGCTACTGCCACTGCCGCCTGTTCTACAAGTCCAAGGACTGATCATATCCCGGCCTGCCCGCTCATAAGCTCAGACAAACACATCGGAAGGCGGTCTGACTTATGGAAGAAAATCGCGTCCTCCTGCGCGGGCAGGTCGCGGCCCCGGCCCAATTCTCCCACGAAGCCCACGGGCTCCACTTCTACCGGTTCCCCTTCGCCGTCGCCCGGCTCTCCGGGCGCGCCGACACCCTCGACGTCCTCCTCCCCGCCTCCGCGGAGCACGCCGCTCTGCCGCAGGAGGGGGACCGACTGGAGATCGGCGGCGAGGTCCGGTCCTTCAACAACCGCTCCGGCGTCGGCCGGAAGCTGGTCATCACCGTGCTCGCCCGGACGCTCGTGCCCACCGACGATCCGACGCCGTGCAACCGCGTCCTGCTGGGGGGCGTGCTGTGCAAGCCGCCGGTCCTGCGGACGACCCCGCTCGGACGGGAGATCTGCGACCTGCTGCTGGCGGTCGAGCGGCGCTACGGGCGCAGCGACTACTTACCGTGCATCGCCTGGGGGCCGGTCGCCCGGCGGTGCGCCGCACTGGACGTCGGCGCGCCCCTGCGGTTCGACGGACGGCTCCAGAGCCGGGTCTACACCAAGCGCCTGGGCGAGACCGCCGAGGAGCGCACGGCCTTCGAGATCTCCGTCATGCAGCTGCTCGATCCCTGAGCCGCCCTGGTCCACTGAGCCGCCCCGATCTTTGGGGCGGTTTTTTGTGCGTGTTCATGCTTTGTTCACGATCGTGCGGTATGATAGGGGCAAGTTTTGTACGAACTCTAACATTCCCGGAGGATACCCTATGAAGACTCGTTTGCTTTCCGCCGTGCTGGCCTGCACGCTGGCCGTCTCGCTCACCGTGCCCGCCTGCGCCGCCCGGGTCGGCGACACCGGACCGCGGCCCGCCATGGGCACCGTCCGCCCCGCCGTCTCCGCCTCGACCTCTCTGGACTTCGCCCAGCTCGCCGGGAAGGTCCAGGCCAACAACCCCAACGTCCAGGCCATGCAGGACAGCCTCAAGGCCGCCAAGGCCATGGACTTCGACGACGCCATCGACGAGCTGGAGGACGCCATCGACGACCTCAAGGCCTCGATGAAGGACATGACCACCGGCGCGGAAAAGTCGCTCGCCAACGCCAGTGCCGCGCTCGGCAGCACGCTCGCCGGGATCAAGGACGCCAACGACTACGCCAGCAGCATCGCAGACATCACCAGCGGCGTCGCCGGGGTGAGCGCCGCCTCCGCCGCCCTCGTCTACGGGCAGGCGCAGAAGCAGAGCCTCCAGTCCACCCTCGACCAGATGGAGGACCAGCTCGACGCGCTGGAGGATCAGGCCCGCGACTATAAGAAGACGCTGCAGGACACCGAGCACCAGATCGACAACGGCATCCGGCAGATCGTCGCCGGGGCCGAGTCGCTCTACGTCTCCATCCTCTCGACGGAGCTGCAGCTCGACGCCCTGGCCGACACCCAGACCGCCACCGGCCGGACGATGGAGGAGCTGTCCCTGCGCCAGAGCCTGGGCCAGATCTCCGCGCTGACCTTCGCCCAGGTCCAGCAGGGCAAGCAGACCCTCGATGCCAACGTCGACGGCCTGCGCAGCACGATCGTCTCGCTGAAGGGCACGCTCCAGGGCCTGCTGGGCGAGACGCCCACCGGCACCGTCGCGCTCTCCATGCCGTCCCTGCCGACCGCCGCCGACCTGAGCGGTGTGGTCTATGCCACCGACCTGGCCAAGGCCCGCGACAAGAGCTACGCCCTCTACTCCGCCGAGCGCGCCGTCGAGGACGCCGACCAGGACCGCAGCGACGCCCACGGCGACTACGGCCGGAACAGCTATCAGTACCGCATGGCACAGCACAGCTACGAGGCCGCGCTCGACCAGCGCTCCGCCGCGCAGCAGAGCTTCGAGCTGTCCTTCCAGACGCTCTATCAGGCCCTCGCTCCCGCACAGGCCGCCCTGAGCGCCGCCGAGAACGCCTTGCAGTATCAGGAGAAGGTCTACGCCGCCGCGCAGCTGAAGTACAGCCTGGGCAACCTCTCCGCCAACGCCCTCGCCGACGCGAAGGACACGCTCGCCACCGCCGAGCGGACCGTCACCTCCGCCCAGCTCGACCTCTTCTCCGCCTGGCACAGCTATCGCAACGCCGTCGAATACGGTCTCGTGAGCAGTCAGAGCTGATCTGTTCACAAAACGTTTTCCAAATTCACATTCTAGACATAAGATCCACAAACTTTCGCAATATTTCTCCGGTAGGATATCACCTGTAAGCAAGAGGACATCACTTCTGTACTCCCGACTTACACACTCTCTTTTCTCTCTCTTTTCTCTCTTTTCAAAGAACGACCCCTCCAAGGTTTGGGACCCTTGGAGGGGTCTTCTGCATCTATCTGCATCTGTCAGCCGTTCGGGCATGAAAGACCGTCTTTTTTGCCATACCACGCATTCCAGACCGTCATGTAAGTAAAAAACTCTCTTTTAGGACGAAAAAGCGATCCTATTTTCGTTGCTTTTTGACAGATCCTGTGGTATGGTTTAGATATCCGATCGTATGATGGGAACGAGGCATCGAGCCTGCCGCAGTCCCCGTCATCATGACCCCATCACCAGAGGAAAAAGGAGCTTTGTCATGAATTTTGAACTGAACGAACAGCAGCTTTCGATCCAAAAGATGGCCCGTGATTTCACCGAGAAGAAGGTCGCCCCCAAGGTCCTCGAGCGCGACGAGTCCCGCGAGTACGACGTCTCCCTCTATAAGGAGATGTCCGAGATGGGCTTCATCGGCCTGCCCTATGCCAAGGAGTTCGGCGGCCAGGGCCTCGGCTATATGGAATACGCTCTCGCCATCGAGGAGGTCTCCAAGGTGGACGCTTCCCTGTCCGTTTCCTTCTCCGTCTCCACCTCCCTCTACGGCGGCAGCCTGTACTTCTCCGACGCCA
>CAKTJM010000014.1 GCA_934567745.1 uncultured Eubacteriales bacterium
GCCGGCGAGCACTTCACCTGGAACAGCTGGCACTGCAGCGGCGTCGACCGCAAGATCATCGGCAAGGGCATGGGCTTCTTCTCCCCGATGCGCTATTCCGAGCTGCCCCGCTTCTATCGTGAGAACCTCGACCCCGTCGACGTCGTCATGATGCAGGTCCCCCCGATGGACGATCACGGCAACTTCTCCCTGTCCCTCGCCCCCTCCCACCTGTATGACATGTGCGCCCGTGCCAAGCACATCATCGTCGAGGTCAACGAGAACATGCCCGTGGTCTACGGCCTGTACAAGACCGAGGTCAACATCCAGGACGTCGTGTTCGTCGTCGAAGGCCCCAACCCCTCCATCCCCGAGCTGGGCAGCGTGCCCCCCACCGACGTCGACCGCACCGTCGCCAACCTGATCGTCCCCGAGATCCCCAACGGCGCCTGCCTGCAGCTCGGCATCGGCGGCATGCCCAACACCGTCGGCGCCCTCATCGCCGAGTCCGACCTGAAGGACCTGGGCGTCCACACCGAGATGTACGTCGACGCCTTCGTCGACATCGCCAAGGCCGGTAAGATCAACGGCAAGAACAAGGCCCTCGACTATGGCCGTCAGGTCTTCGCCTTCGCCGCCGGCACCAAGAAGCTGTACGACTACGTCAACAAGAACCCCGACGTCATGGGCGCTCCCGTCGACTACACCAACGACGTCCGCGTCATCGCTCAGCTCGACAAGTTCATCTCCATCAACAACATCGTCGACCTCGACCTCTTCGGCCAGGTCAACGCCGAGTCCGCCGGCATCAAGCACATCTCCGGCACCGGCGGCCAGCTCGACTTCGTCATGGGCGCTTACCTGTCCAACGGCGGTAAGTCCTTCATCTGCCTGTCCTCCACCATGCAGGCCAAGGACGGCTCCCTGAAGTCCCGCATCGTGCCCACCCTGACCAACGGCTCCATCTGCACCGACCCCCGCTCCACCATCCAGTACCTGGTCACCGAGTACGGCATGATCAACCTCAAGGGCCTGAACACCTGGGAGCGCGCCGAGAAGATCATCTCCATCGCCCATCCCCAGTTCCGCGACGAGCTGATCCGCGATGCCGAGAAGATGAACATCTGGAGACGTTCCAACAAGCGCTGAGCCGACACGACGCATACAGAACGATATTTGCCCTCTCTTTACGCCCCTGGCCACGGGAACGGTGGTCAGGGGCGTTTTTTATTATTCCCCACCGACACGATCCCCAAGGAAATCCCGCCGGGAAATGGTAAAATCTGGACAACCTTAGAGAGGAGGACAGAGCCATGCCGGTCCTGTACAAACGAGGGAGATGGGAGACCACGCGGGTCACCATGATCGCTCCCGATTACATCTCGCCCAATCCCGACCAGCCCCGCCGCTATTTCGACCCCGAAGGTCTGCGCGAGCTCTCCGACAGCATCCGCGTCCACGGCATCCTCCAGCCCCTCTCCGTCCGGCGCAAGGGCGGGGGGCGCTATGAGCTGATCGCGGGGGAGCGCCGCCTGCGCGCCGCCATGATCTGCGGGCTCACGGAGGTCCCGTGTCTCGTCATGGAGGTGGACCGGGAGAACTCCTGCGTCCTGTCGCTGATCGAGAACCTCCAGCGCCGGGACCTCGACTTCTGGGAGGAGGCCAAGGCGCTGGAGCGCCTGATCTGCCTCTACGGGCTGTCCCAGGAGGAGGCCGCCGCCAAGGTCGGCAAGTCCCAGTCCGCCGTTGCGAACAAGCTCCGCCTGCTCAAGCTCCCCGACGAGGTCCTGGAGCTGCTGCGGAAGAACGGCTTCACCGAGCGCCACGCCCGCGCCCTCCTGCGGCTGCCCGGGCCGGAGGCCCAGACCGCCGCCGCCCAGCAGGTCGTCAAGGCCCGCTGGACCGTCGCCCGCACCGAGCAGTACGTCGAGGAGACCCTTCGTGCCGCCGCCGAGACGAACAAGAAGACCCGCCGCCCGCTGTTCATCCGCGACGTGCGGTTCTTCCTCAACTCCGTGGACCACGGGCTGACCGTCATGCGGTCCGCCGGGGTGGACGCCCGCTGCGACCGGGTGGAGGAGGGGGACGACATCCTGCTCACCATCCGCATCCCCAAGGCCAGGGCCGCGCGGTAAGGAACGGCCGATCGACGGCCTGGGACACGGTCTCCAGCCGCCTGCGATCTGTCCCGTCCGGTGAGACGGGACAGATCGTTCCACGTGAAACAGCTTCTTTCCCCGACGTGCGCGGAATGTCTTGCAATGGCCCTCGAAGCGCAGTATAATAAAGCTCTACCTACCCACTGCGTCGCGGCGTGCCCATTTTCGCCGTGACTGGCATGAAAACTGTGGGGAACTTGCGCGAAAGAGGGGAGACGACCATGGCCAAGACCATCGCCTTCGTCAACCAGAAGGGCGGCGTGGGCAAGACCACGAGCTGCGTGAACCTGGCCTCCTGCCTCCAGGAGAAGGGGGCGCGGGTGCTGGTCTGCGACTTCGACCCGCAGGGCAACGCGACCTCCGGCTTCGGGGTGGACAAGGCCGCCGTCTTCCCGACGGTCTACGACGTCCTCATCTCCGGCGCGGCCCCGTCCGCGGCGGTGGTGAAGACCCGCTGGGCCGACGTCCTGCCCGCGAACAAGGCCCTCGCCGGGGCCTCGGTGGAGATGATCGGGATGGAGCGCCGGGAGCATCTGCTCCGGACGGCGCTGGACGTGCTCAAGCCGTCCTATGACTTCATCCTGATCGACTGCCCGCCGTCGTTGGAGCTGCTGACGCTCAACTGCCTGTGTGCGGCGGATGCGGTGCTCGTGCCGGTCCAGTGCGAATACTACGCGCTGGAGGGCCTGAGCGATCTCATCTCGACGGTCCGCCGGGTGAAGGCACGGCTGAACCCGCAGCTCGGCCTACAGGGCCTGCTGCTGACGATGTACGACGGACGGACGAACCTCTCGATGCAGGTGGCCGAGCAGGTGAAGCGGCACTTCCCGGGGAAGGTCTTCGCGACCGTGATCCCGCGGAACGTGCGCCTCTCCGAGGCCCCCAGCCACGGCAAGCCGGTGAACGCCTACGACTCCTCCTCGAAGGGGTCGCGCGCCTATCGCCAGCTCGCCGACGAGCTGCTCGCGCAGGAGCCCCTGACCGACCGGTAGAGAAAGGAAGGGATAGGCTCATGGCGTTAGGAAAAGGGCTGGACGCCCTGCTGGGCGACAGTACGCTGCTCGACCAGACGGGCGGATCGGTGCGGCTGCCCATCTCTGAGGTGGAGCCGGGCCTGAAGCAGCCCCGGAAGCATTTCGACGAGGAGGCGCTCGAGGACCTCGCCGCGTCCATCCGTCAGCATGGGATCCTCCAGCCGCTGACGGTCCGGCGGCTCTCGTCGGGCTATTATCAGATCATCGCGGGGGAGCGCCGCTGGCGGGCCGCCCGCCTGGCGGGCCTGACCGAGGTCCCCGCCCTCGTCATCGAGGCCGACGACCGGAAGGTCATGGAGCTCGGCCTGATCGAGAACCTCCAGCGGGAGGACCTGGACCCCATGGAGGAGGCCGCGGGCTACCGCGCCCTCGTCCAGGACTATGGTCTGACCCAGGAGGAGGTCGCCCAGCGGGTGAGCAAGTCACGCCCCGCGGTGGCCAACGCGATGCGGCTGCTGTCGCTGCCGCAGGAGGTCCAGTGGCGGATCGAGCAGAGGGAGCTGTCGGCCGGACACGGCCGGGCGCTGCTGTCCCTGCCGACGCCCGCCGACCAGATCGCCTTCGCCGACGAGGCCGTGCGGCGGCGCTGGTCCGTGCGGGAGACCGAGGAGCGCGTCCGCCGCCGTCTGCACGAGGCGGAGCAGCGTCTGGCCGGGCCGGACGAGCGGAAGCTCTATTACCAGGAGGCGTCCCGGACGCTCAGCGCCCAGCTCGGCCGCCGCGCGGTCATCACGCCGGGCAAGAAGAAGGGGAAGCTGGTCCTGGAATACTACGACGACGCGGATCTGGAGGGCCTGCTGGCCGCGCTGAACGGTCTGCCGAGAGGGGAGGGCGCCGGATGAGTGAGGAGGAAAAGCGCACGGCGCCGGTCGAAGCGGGGACGCCGTCCCCGGACGAGCGACCGGCGGAGCCGCCCAAGCAGGCGCCGGACCAAAAGCAGAAGAGCCGGAGCCGCCCGGTGAAGGTCTATCTGACCGTGCTGTTCCTGGCGGCGTTCCTCCTGCTGCTGCTGTCGTTCTTCATGCAGCAGCGGAACCACCAGGCGATCGTCGATCTGGGCAGCGACATCCGCACCACCCAGCAGATCACGGCGCTGGAGCAGGAGAACCAGGAGCTGCGTCACCAGCTCGAAGCGCTCGAGGACGAGAAGGCCGCGCTGGAGGAACAGCGCACCGAGGCCCAGCGCGCCGCGGACGCGATCGAGTGGCTGCGCCAGATGGAGCAGGCGGAGAACGACTCGCACCAGAGCGCCCGCAGCCTGGCGGAGCGCTTCGCCGAGACCGGCCTGGAGGGCGCTCTGCCGTCCACGTCGCCGATCGAGGGGGCCGGGAGCCCGGCGAAGGACTACCGCGACCTGTACGCGCGGCTGTTCTGATAGAGATCACAGGATGTTCCACGTGGAACATCGCACGAACGAAGCAAGAACGAGGGGGCGCACGCCCCCGCCCTAGATAAAGGAGGAGAAGGGACATGCTGGACATCAAACGCATCAAGGAGGACCCCGCGAAGGTGAAGGCGGGCCTGCGCGCCAAGGAGGTCGATTGCGACGCCGAGGTCGATCGCATCCTCGAGCTGGACAAGGAGCGCCGCGACATCATCTTCACGACCGAGCAGCGCAAGGCGGAGCAGAACAAGGTCTCGAAGACCATCCCGCAGCTGAAGAAGGCAGGGGAGGACACCGCCCCCGTGTTCCAGCGCATGGGCGAGCTGAAGGCGGAGATCGCCGCGGCGGACGAGCGTCTGCGCGCGGTCGAGGCGGAGTACCGCACGCTGATGCTCTCCCTGCCGAACCTGCCGGACGACGATCTGGTGCCGGGCGGCAAGGAGAACAACCAGCCCCTGCGCTACTTCGGTGAGCCGCACCAGTTCGACTTCGAGCCGAAGCACCATGTGGACCTGTGCACGGACCTGGGCCTGATCGACTACACGCGCGGCGTGAAGCTGGCCGGTTCCGGCTTCTGGATGTACACGGGCATGGGCGCACGGCTGGAGTGGGCGCTGCTGAACTACTTCATCGACACGCATCTGAAGGACGGCTATGAGTTCATCCTGCCGCCCCACATGCTGGAGTACCAGTGCGGCGAGACGGCGGGCCAGTTCCCCAAGTTCGCCGACGAGGTGTACAAGATCCAGAACCCGACGGACGACCGCGTCCACTACATGCTGCCCACGGCCGAGGCCGCTCTGGCCAGCGTCTACCGCGACGAGATCCTGGACGAGGCGGACCTGCCGAAGAAGTTCTTCGCCTACACCCCCTGCTTCCGCCGCGAGGCCGGCTCCGCCCGCGCGGAGGAGCGCGGCATGGTGCGCGGCCACCAGTTCAATAAGGTAGAGATGTTCCAGTTCACCCGTCCCGAGGACAGCGACGCCGCCTTCGACGAGCTGGTCTCCAAGGCCGAGGATCTGGTGAAGGGCCTGGGCTTCCACTTCCGCACGGTGAAGCTGGCGGCGGGCGACTGCTCCGCGTCCATGGCCCGGACCTATGACATCGAGATCCAGATCCCGTCCATGCACGGGTACAAGGAGGTCTCCTCCGTCTCCAACGCCCGCGACTATCAGGCGCGTCGCGGCAACATCCGCTTCCGCCGCGCCGGGGGCAAGCCCGAGTTCGTCCACACCCTGAACGGCTCCGGCCTGGCCACGAGCCGCATCTTCCCGGCCATGGTCGAGCAGAACCAGCTCAAGGACGGCAGCATCAAGGTGCCCGAGGTCCTCCAGAAGTACCTGGGCGGCCTGGAGATCATCAGCCGCAAGAAGTGAGCGGACCCAATAAAGAAGCACATCCCCAAAGAAACAGAAAGGATGTACGAAACAATGGCAGATAAGAAAAAGAAGGGCTTCCTCGCCGAGTTCCGCGAGTTCATCAGCCGCGGCAACGTGGTGGACATGGCCGTCGGCGTCATCATCGCGACGGCCTTCGGCAAGATCACGACCTCGCTGGTCGGCGACGTGGTCATGCCGGCCATCGGCTATGCGTTCGGCGGGATCGACCTGTCCCAGCTGAACATCGTGCTCCAGCCCGCCGTGCTGGACGAGACCGGCGCCGAGGTGACGGCGGCGGTGACGATCGGCATCGGGAGCTTCCTGGTGACGATCATCGACTTCCTGCTGATCGCCTTGGTGGTCTTCCTGGTCATCAAGGGCCTCAACGGCGCGAAGACGAAGCTCGAGGCGCTGCGCAAGCACGAGGAGGCCGCCGCCGAGGAGGAGGCCGCGCCCCCCGAGCCGAGCGCCGAGGAGAAGCTGCTGACCGAGATCCGCGACCTGCTGCGGGAGCAGCAGAAGAAGTGAGGTGCCCCGCATGACCGCAGAGGACAGAGACGACCGCCGCCCCGAGGAGGAGCAGGCCGCGCCCCCCGCCGAGCAGCAGGAGCCGCCGAAGGAGCGCTGGCAGCCCTACAGCCGCCGCACGCGGATGTGGGCCTGGGTCGGGATCGTGTTCATGGTCTTCCTGGTGATCATGTACACCTATTCGCTGGGATCCGGGAAGATCATGATGTTCTGAGGAGGAGGCCGCGATGACGGAAGAAGCGAAGAGCGTGCTCCACACGGGCCTGGAGCAGATGGGCCTCGCCCCGACGCAGGAGGCGCTGGACCGGCTGGACCGGTACGGCGACCTGCTGCTGGAGAAGAACCAGGTGATGAACCTGACGGCCATCACGGATCCCGTGGAGGTGGCACGTCTGCATTTCCTCGACAGCGCGGCGCTGCTGCCGACGCGGGCGCTGGCGGGCCGCCGGGTCGTGGACGTCGGGACGGGCGCGGGCTTTCCCGGCCTGGTCCTGAAGATCCTGGATCCGACGATCCGGCTGACGCTGGTGGACACCCTGGGCAAGCGGGTGGACTGGCTGCGCGAGGTCTGCGCGGACCTGGGCCTGGACGACGTGGCCTGCGTGAAGGGCCGCGCGGAGGAGCTGACCCGCACGAAGGAGCACCGGGAGCGGTACGACGTGGCGGTCTCCCGCGCGGTGGCGGCCCTGCCGCTGCTGACGGAGCTGTGCGTCCCGTTCGTGGCCCCCGGCGGCCTGTTCCTGGCGATGAAGAGCAACAAGACGGACGACGAGGTGGACGCGGCGCGTCCCGTCGTGGCCGCTCTGGGCGGCGCGGCGCCGTTCGTGATGGACTACGACCTGCCCGGCACGGAGCTCAAGCGCCGGATCGTGGCGGTCAAAAAGGCCGCCGCGACCCCGGACCGGTGGCCGCGGAAGTGGGCGAAGATGAAGGAAGGCTGGCCCTGAGCCGCCGATCGGCGCAAAAAGCATTGGTCTTTTTGCACAAAACCGGTTGCAAGTCTGCGGGGCGTATGGTACAATGGAGCGGAAGTTTCGGGAGGAATGGCTGTGAGCAGCGTGATCGTCATGACATCCGGGAAGGGCGGCACAGGGAAGACCTCGGTGACCGGCGGCGTGGGAGCGGCGCTGGCGCTGATGGGCCGGACGGTATTGTGTCTGGACGCCGATGTGGGCCTGCGGAACCTGGATATCACGCTGGGCATGGCCGACACGGCGCTGATGGATTTCAGCGACGTGATGGCCGGCCGCTGCCCGCTGGAGCGGGCCGTGGCGGCGCATCCGTCGATCCCGCGCCTCTCCCTCCTCACTGCGCCCCTGGACCTGCCGGAGGACTTCTCCGGGGAAGAGGGGTTCCGCGCGCTTTTGGATGAGGCGCGCACGATGTTCGACTATGTGCTGATCGATTCGCCCGCGGGGCTGGGGACGGGATCCCGTCTGGCCGCGTGCGGGGCGGACCGTGCGGTGGTGGTCACGGTGAGCGACCCGTCGTCCCTGCGCGACGCGCAGCGGGTGGTGGCGGAGCTGGACCGGCTGGAGACGATCGGACTCGTGGTCAACCGGGTCCGTCCGCGGCTGCTCCGACAGATGGGCCAGACCATCGACGACGCCATGGATACGGCGGGCCTGCCCCTGCTGGGGCTGGTCCCGGAGGACAGCCGCGTGCAGCTGGCCGCGGCCGCCGGGCGACCGGTGGCGCAGCTGACCGACCGCGGCGCGGCCCGCGCCTATGCGAACATCGCCCGGCGGCTGGACGGACAGCAGGTCCCGTTGAGCCGCATCCGGTGAAGAGGAGAGGACCGCCGCGTCCATCCCCAGTCTGAAAGGCCCCTGGCAGACGGGGCATCGAAAGGATGAAGAAGATGAACATAGCCTTGATGAGCCACGACCACAAGAAGGAGCTGATGGTCCAGTTCTGCATCGCCTACTGCGGTGTGCTGTCGAAGCACACGGTGTGCGCGACGAACACCACGGGCCGCCTCGTCGCGGAGGCGACGGGCCTGCCGGTGCGGCTATTCCTGTCGCACGCCCACGGCGGCAGCCAGCAGATCGGTGCGCGCATCGCGTACAACGAGATCGACATGGTCCTGTTCTTCTCGGACCCCCAGTCGAGCGATCTGGACCCGGACCTGAAGTACATCAACCAGATGTGCGACCAGTACAACATCCCGTTCGCCACGAACGCAGCCACGGCCGAGATCCTGATCCACGGCCTGGAGCGGGGCGACCTGGACTGGCGCGAGATCATCAACCCCTCCCTCAAGCCCGTGACGGTGTGAGCGAGGCGGATCTGAGCGAAGAACGATGCGCCCTCGTTCCGGCAGGGACGGGGGCGCTGCGCCGTGTATGGCGCGATCCCAGAAGGAAAGAGAGGACCACAGATGGACCGAATGAAACCACGGACGCTGTCCGGATTCATGGAGCTGCTGCCCGCCCGGCAGACACAGTTCGAGCGGATGCTGGAGACGCTGCGCAGGACCTACGCCCTGTACGGCTTCACCCCGCTGGACACGCCGGTGATCGAGGCGGCGGAGATCCTGCTGGCCAAGGGCGGCGGTGAGACGGAGAAGCAGATCTATCGCTTCACCAAGGGCGACAGCGATCTGGCGCTGCGCTTCGACCTGACGGTCCCGCTGGCGAAATACGTGGCGCTGCACTATGGGGAGCTGGCCTTCCCGTTCCGCCGCTATCAGATCGGCAAGGTCTACCGCGGCGAGCGCGCCCAGCGCGGCCGGTTCCGCGAGTTCTACCAGTGCGACATCGACGTGATCGGCGACGGCAAGCTGGACATCGCCAACGAGGCGGAGATCCCCGCCATCATCTACCGCGCCTTCACGGACCTGGGCCTGGAGCGGTTCAAGATCCGCGTGAACGACCGCAAGCTGCTCACCGGCTTCTATGCGATGCACGGTCTGGCCGACCGCGCGACGGACATCATGCGCACGGTGGACAAGCTGGAGAAGATCGGGCCGGAGAAGGTCCGCGACCTGCTCGTCGAGAGCGGCGTGTCCGCCGAGGCGGCGGAGGAGATCCTGCGCTTCACGGCCATCAGCGGCACGAACGCCGAGGTCCTGGCGGCGCTGGAGGGCTATCGCGGCCGCGACGCCATCTTCGACCAGGGCCTGGACGAGCTGGCGACGGTCGTGCGCTATCTGGGCGCCTTCGGCGTGCCGGAGGACCACTTCGCGGTGGATCTGACCATCGCCCGGGGTCTGGACTACTATACGGGCACCGTCTATGAGACGGTGATGCTCGACCATCCCGAGATCGGCTCCATCTGCTCCGGCGGCCGGTACGACGATCTGGCGGGCTATTACACGGACAAGAAGCTCCCCGGCGTGGGCATCTCCATCGGCCTGACGCGGCTGTTCTACGTCCTGGGCGAGCAGGGCTATCTCAACGACGACCTGATCACCGCCCCGGCGGACGCGCTCGTCCTGCCGATGACGGAGGACCTCGCCCCGGCGATCGCCTTCGCGACCCTGCTGCGCGCGCACGGCGTGCGCGCCCAGGTCTACGCTGAGCAGAAGAAGTTCAAGGCGAAGCTGAGCTACGCCGATAAGCTGAAGATCCCGTATGCGGTCTTCCTCGGGGAGGACGAGCTGGCCCAGGGCGTGGTGAAGGTCAAGGACCTCACGTCCGGGGAGCAGCTGGCCCTCGCGCCGGAGGCCGCAGCGGCGCACATCTCGGCAGGCATCGCGGCCCGGTCCGAGGGCAAGCCGATCCGGGAGAAGGCATGAAGCGGCGGACGATGACGAAGGAGGGCGGCGTCGGGATCGTACTGATCCTGGCGGTGATCCTGGTGACGGTGGTCTTCCTGATGCCGCGCGGCTTCGAGCACGCGCTGGGGCACGGCTTCGCCACCGCCGATCTCACGCGCGTGACCGTGCAGCAGGACGGCCGGTCCCTCGCCCTCGCACCGGGGGACGAGGGCTACGCGGAGCTCATCACCGTGCTCGACGGGCCGTCCTACTCCCGCACGAGCACCAAGGACGACAGCGCGCCGGTCCTGTCCGTCGTCTGCGAGACGGCGGAGGACGCCTGGACGCTGACCTTCGGCTCCGGCAAGCTGGCCCAGGTGCAGCACGGCGCGGACCGCGCGCAGACCTATCAGCTCTCCACCGGCAGCGAGACCGTCCAGGCGCTCGGCCGCCTGCTGGCGGCGCAGGACGGAGGGGACGCATGAGCAGGCTGTCCAAGCGGACCCGCCGCATCGTCGCGGTGGTGGAGCTGTTCCTCACCCTGGCGCTCATCGTGTTCTTCTTCTTCCCGAAGGACCTGGAGGGCGCGCTGGGCCTCGGCTTCCGCCGGGAGGACCTCCAGCGGATCGACGTGCACCTGAGCACGATCAGCGTCGAGGTCGATGAGGAGCGCGACCTGACGCTCCTGCCGGGCGACCCGGCGTTCGAGACCGTGATGGACCTGCTGGAGAGCCGGCGGTACACGCCGGTGTATCTGGAGGACCGGGGCACGACCCCGATCGAGAAGCTCACGCACCTGACCCTGGTCAGTGAGAAGGGGGAGCGCTATCTCCCGCTCCTGGGCGGTGCGCTGATGGACATCACGGGGACCGATGTGCGGGACAAGACGTTCCGCGTGCGCGACGGCGCGGCGATGCAGGAGGACCTGATGACGCTGCTGCTGGCGCAGAGCTAGGGGAGAGAGGTGGCACATGAGCCCCAAGATCAAGATGCTGATCTACTTCGCGGTGATGCTGATCGCACTGTTCATCTTCCGGACGGTGACGGGCCAGTGAGGACCGGCGAAGCGAAACAGATAGGAACGACGGATATTGAGGAGTGAACGATATGGATGATATGAGAGGGTTCCGCCGCACAGGGTATTGCGGCACGTTCCGCACGGGCGACATCGGGCGGGAGATCTCCGTCTGCGGCTGGGTCCAGCGGCAGAGGGACCTGGGCGGTCTGATTTTCGTGGATCTGCGCGACCGGACCGGCCTGCTCCAGCTGGCCTTCGACGACGCGACCCCGAAGGACATCTTCGAGAAGGCGGCCACGCTGCGCAGCGAGTTCGTCATCGCGGCCACGGGCCTCGTGCGCGAGCGCGAGTCGAAGAATCCCGACCTGCCCACCGGCGACATCGAGCTGAAGGTGACCGAGCTGCGCCTGCTGGCGAAGGCGGACACGCCCCCCTTCGAGATCGTGGAGGATTCGGACGTCAAGGACGCGGTGCGCCTGAAGTACCGCTACCTGGACCTGCGCCGTCCGGACATGCAGCGGATGATCGCCCTGCGGCACAAGATCGTGAAGATCTGCCGCGATTACTATGACGAGAACGGCTTCCTCGAGATCGAGACGCCGATCCTGACCAAGTCCACGCCCGAGGGCGCCCGCGACTATCTGGTGCCGTCCCGCGTGCATCCGGGCAAGTTCTACGCCCTGCCCCAGTCCCCGCAGCAGTACAAGCAGCTGCTCATGCTCTCCGGCTTCGACCGCTACTTCCAGATCGCGCGCTGCTTCCGCGACGAGGACCTGCGCGCGGACCGTCAGCCGGAGTTCACCCAGATCGACCTGGAGATGTCCTTCCTCGACGAGGAGCAGATCCAGACGATCCAGGAGGGCTTCCTCAAGCGCGTCTTCCATGAGATCCTGGGCGTGGACGTGCAGACCCCGTTCCTGCGTCTGCCGTACCGCGAGGCGATGGACCGCTTCGGCTCCGACAAGCCGGACATGCGCTTCGGCTTCGAGCTGAAGGACATCTCCGACCTCGTGAAGGACTGCGGCTTCAGCGTCTTCTCCAGCGCGGTCCAGGGCGGCGGCTCCGTGCGGCTGATCAACATCGACGGCCACGCGGCGGACTTCCCCCGTAAGAAGATCGACAAGCTGGGCGATTTCGTCAAGACCTACCGCGCCAAGGGCCTGGCCTGGGCCCGCCTGCTCGACGGCAAGGTGACGTCCTCCTATCAGAAGTTCCTCACGCCGGAGGAGAACGAGGCCATCCTGGCCCGCGCCGGTGCGAAGGACGGCGACCTGGTGCTCATCGTCGGCGACGTGAAGGACGACGTGGTCTTCGCGTCCCTGGGCGCGCTGCGCATCGAGTGCGCGCGTCAGCTGGGCATCCTCGACCCGAAGGACTTCAAGTTCCTGTGGGTCACCGAGTTCCCGATGTTCGAGTGGTCGGAGGAGGAGGGCCGCTATCAGGCGATGCACCATCCGTTCACGGCCCCGATGATCGAGGACGAGGACAAGATGCTGACCGACAAGGCCGGCTGCCGCGCCCGCGCCTACGACATCGTGCTCAACGGCACGGAGCTGGGCGGCGGCTCGATCCGTATCAACACGCCGGAGCTGCAGACGAAGGCGTTCGAGGCGCTGGGCATCTCCGAGGAGGACATCCAGGAGCGGTTCGGCCATCTGGTGAACGCGTTCCGCTACGGCGCGCCCCCCCACGGCGGCCTGGCCTACGGCCTGGACCGTCTCGTGATGCTGATGACCGGCGCGTCCTCGATCCGCGACGTCATCGCCTTCCCGAAGGTCCAGAACGCCTCCGACCTGATGATGAACTGCCCGGACGTCGTGGACGCCAAACAGCTCGACGACCTGTCCATCGCGATCACGCGGCTGGAGGAGACCACCGCCGACCCGGAGGAGGTCTGAGCCTGACAGCATGACACCGCTCATTTTCCCTCTCGATCACCTGGCCGAGGCCGCGCCGTATCTGGACGATGAGACGCTGCTGAGCTATCTCGGCGAAGGACAGAGCGAGAGCTTCGAGGGGTTCGAGGACTTCGACCTGCTGGCCTTCGACTGGTACGACATCCACAGCGAGCGCACGGAGACGGCGAAGCTGCTGCTGTACCTCTCGCGGGAGAAGCTGATCTTCTTCTGCGAGAGCGAGGCGGCGGAGGCGTGCGTGCGCGCTATCGTGACGCCGCTCGGCGACGGGCACACCAGCGAGGAGCTGGCCTACCGCTTCTTCCAGCGGCTGCTGGCGGGCGATATGGACCGCCTGGACCGGTTCGAGGAGGCGGTCGGCGAGACCGAGGAGACCATCCTATCCGGTCCGGTGGAGGGACAGAAGGAGATCCTGTCGCAGCTGACCGCCTGGCGGCGGGAGCTGCTGCGGATGAAGCACTATTACGAGCAGCTCTCGGCGATCCTGGACGCGCTGGCGGAGGACGAGGAGCAGCTGCTGTCGAAGCCGATCCGGAAACGGATGCTGATCCTGGACCGTCGGCTGGACCGGTATCTGGGCGCGGTGCGGAACCTGCAGGAGGTCGTCAGCCAGCTGCGCGAGGCGTATCAGTCGCAGCTGTCCATCCAGCAGAACGAGCTGATGAAGCTCTTCACCCTGGTGACGGCGGTGTTCCTGCCCCTGACGCTGCTGACGGGCTGGTACGGGATGAACTTCACGAACATCCCGGAGCTGAGCTGGCGGTACGGCTATCCCGCAGCGATCGTCGTGAGCGTGGTCGTCGTGGTCCTCCTGCTGTGGCATTTCAAAAAGAAGCGCTGGCTCTGAGCCAGATAGGAACGCACGAAAAACGGCCCTCACCGATGTTCGGTGAGGGCCGTTCGCATCCTCGCGGGCCATTGACAAGCGGCCCCAGGTCATGCTAGACTTGGAACAAGGCACCGCTGTGACAAAAAGGCGGTCAGACACTTCCCTGAGAAGGGAGGTGAGCGCGATGGGGAGCTTTTGGAGCTTTATCTGGAAGTTCATGATATGCATGGTCGTCCTGACCTACATATTCACCATAAAAGCGTGCTGACCGCTCGGTTCGCCCCCGAACGGTCAGCATAATTGGATTTTCCTTATTCTGACCAGGGACTGACCGCCGTCACAGCGGTTCCCCTATGTTGGATGATAACACAGGCCCCCCCGTCTGTCAAGCGGACGGGGGCCTTTCATACCTCCAGGTCCAGCTCCACCGGGCAGTGATCGCTGCCCAGGATCTCCGCGTGGATCTTCGCGTCCCGCACCTGCGGCATCAGCCGCTGGGAGACCAGGAAGTAGTCGATCCGCCACCCCGCGTTCTTCTCCCGTGCGTGGAAGCGATAGCTCCACCACGAATACGCGCCCTCGCGGTCCGGATACAGCGTGCGGAACGTGTCCGCGAACCC
This sequence comes from uncultured Eubacteriales bacterium, assembly GCA_934567745.1. Taxonomy (GTDB): domain Bacteria; phylum Bacillota; class Clostridia; order Oscillospirales; family Oscillospiraceae; genus Evtepia. The sequence continues at coordinate 14,547 of CAKTJM010000014.1, forward strand.
CGCCGCGAGGAGATCGGTCATCTTCCCACGCTCCTCGTCCGTGAAGCCCGCGTTGTGCCGGTTCGTCTTCGGGTTCTTCAGGTCTATTTCAGCATGAGCGACGTTGAGATCGCCGCAGACGACGACCGGCTTCGTCCGGTCCAGCCCGCATAAGTACGCGCGGAAGTCGTCCTCCCAGCGCATCCGATAGTCCAGCCGCTTCAGCTCCGTCTGGCTGTTCGGGGTATAGCAGCACACCAGGGTGAACGACGGGAACTCCGCCGTGATGACGCGGCCCTCGTGGTCGTGCTCGTCGATCCCCAGGCCGTAGCGCACGCTCAGCGGCTCCGTCCGGGTGAACACCGCCACGCCGGAGTAGCCCTTGCGCTCGGCGCTGTTCCAGAACTGGTGATAGCCCGGCAGCTCCAGCTCCAGGTCGCCCGCGTGGTGCTGGAGCTTCGTCTCCTGTAGGCAGAACACGTCCGCGTCCAGCGCTTGGAACGACGCGAGGAACTCCTTCTTCAGACAGGCCCGCAGTCCGTTGACGTTCCAGGAAATGAGTTTCATCATGGGTCCCTCCCGATGACGAGGGGGGCGGCGTGCCGCCGTCCCCCTCTCGTCCGCCCGATCGGATCGTCGGGCGGAGCCGTATCTGTCTCTTACTGCTCGTCGCGGGCGACCAGCGCGTCGGCCACGCCCTCGAGGGGATTGTGCTCCAGGCTCTCCACCTGACCGGCGTCCACGGCCTGGGCCAGGACCGGATCGATGGGCAGCCGCGCGAGGACCTTGAGCTGCTGCTCGCTGGCGACCTCGTCCAGGTGGCTCTTGCCATAGATCTCGTGCCGCTCGTGACAGTTGGGGCACTCGAAATAGCTGTAGTTCTCCACCAGACCGACCAGCGGCTTGTGCATCATCTCGGCCATCTTCACGGCCTTGGTCACGATGAGGGAGACCAGGTCCTGGGGGGAGGTCACGACGATGATCCCGTCCACGGGGATGGACTGGAACACGGTCAGGGGCACGTCGCCCGTTCCCGGCGGCATGTCGATGAACAGATAGTCCAGCTCGCCCCAGCGCACGTCGGTCCAGAACTGCTTGACGACGCCGCCGATCAGGCTGCCGCGCCAGATGACCGGATCGCCCTTGTTCTCCAGCAGCAGGTTCAGAGAGATGACCTTGATGCCACCGACGGTGATCTCCGGGAAGATGGACTCCCCGTCGCCCACGGCGCGGCCGCCCAGCCCGAAGGCGGTGGGGATGGAGGGACCGGTGACGTCCGCGTCCATGATGCCGACGGCATAGCCGCGCTTGGCCATGGCGGCGGCCAGACAGGAGGTGATGGTGCTCTTGCCCACGCCGCCCTTACCGGACATGATGGCGTAGACGTGCTTGATGGAGGAGTACTTGTTCAGCGGTGCGATGAGGTCCTTCGCATCGACATGCTCGCAGCTGGACCCGCAGGTGCTGCAATCGTGGGTGCAGGAATCAGACATGATGGATAGACTTCCTTTCCGAAAAATGATGGGTGAGGGGATATGGGTCAGGCATAGTGATAGGTCCCGCCGCCGATGAACTCGCGGATGAGCGAGTCGGGCGCGACGAGGGCCGGATCGATGGTGTGGAAGGCGCCGAAGGCGTGGAACAGCTCCAGCAGCTCCGGCCGGCGGACGTTCTTGTCCGGCATGGCCTCCACCAGCGGGATGGCGTAGTTCTTCATCACCGACACCTCATACGGGAGCGAGGAGTCGAGGATGTAGTTGGCGCGTCCCTTGAAGGGGGAGATGTAGAGCTTCTCGCCCCGGCGGACGTTGGCCCACATGGCCAGCGTCTCGGCCACGCCGGTGCCGCGGAAGTTGTAGTCGCGCACGGCGCGGCGGGTCAGGCGCATCCAGGTGCCCTTGAACCGCAGCGCGTCGCCCTCGTACACGTCCGAGCGGGCGGAGATGTACAGACAGGTGGCCTGCGGGAAGCGCCCGGCGCAGTCGTCGTTGAGGGCGTGGATGCCCTCGAAGATGGCGATCTCGTCCTTGCCCAGCCGCAGCGGGGTGCCAAGGGAGTCGTTGCGCATCTGGCGGGCGAACTCGAAGTGGGGGACCTCGATCGTCTCCCCGCGGGAGAGCTTGGCGAAGTGCTCCCGCAGCAGGTCCATGTCCATGCACAGGGGGGACTCGTAGTCGATGCTGCCGTCGGCGGCGCGGGGCGCGGTCTCCTTGTTGAGGGTCTTGAAATAGTTGTCCATGGAGATCGTGTGGGTGAGGACGCCGCGCCGCTCCAGCTCCTCCTCGATCTTCAGCGCCGTGGTGGTCTTGCCGGAGCCGGACGGCCCGGACAGGAGCACGATGGGACAGGTGGAGAGGTTCGCGAGGATGACGTCAGCGGCCCCGCCGATCTTCTCGGCATAGGCGGCGTCGCACTCGGCCAGGAAGCCCTTGACGTCCTGATCGATGCGGCGGTTGATCTCGTTCAGATGATAAGCCATGGTCACAGCCTCCTTCGTCGGATCATGGTGTGAGGAACGTGGCGAGCTGCTCCTTCTCCCGGAGGATACGGGGCAGGTCGCGGAGGTATTCCTGCGGATATTTGGGGTTGGCCAGACGCCGGACGCAGCCTGCGCCGACGGCCTTGGTCACGCCGCCCGCGCCCAGGGAGAGGACGGGGTGCAGCTCCTCCATCATGCAGATGTTGTACTCGTTCCGGGTCCCGGGCAGGCACCAGCCGACGTTCTCCAGGGCGCCGGCGGTGAACTTTTGCCGGTAGAGGTAATAGGGGACGTAGCCGTCCGCCCGCAGATCGGACCAGGCAGCGTCGAGCATCTGCCGCACGGCGGCCCCGTCGGGGCGGTCCTGGTCCTCCTGGCGCAGCCGCGCGCCGCGCTTGAGGGCGAGGGTGTGGACGGTGACGTTCTCCGGGCCCATCGCGCGCACGCGGCGCAGGGTCTCCGCGAAGCCCGCCCGGTCGTCGCCCGGCAGACCGGCGATCAGATCCATGTTGACCGCGAGCCCGCCGACGTCCCTGGCCAGCTCGTAGGCCCGCACGATGTCCTCGGCGCGGTGGCTCCGCCCGATGCGGGCGAGGACGTCGTCAGAGAGGGTCTGAGGGTTGATGGAGATGCGCGTCCCGCCGCTGTCGCGGATGGCCAGGAGCTTTTCCCGGGAGATCGTGTCCGGCCGACCGGCCTCGACGGTGCACTCCGCTCCCGACACGAGCGGGAAGGCGGCCCGGAGCCGGGCCAGCAGCGCGGCGAGCTGGTCCGCCGACAGGGTCGTCGGGGTCCCGCCGCCGACGTAGACGGTCCGCACGGTGCGTCCGGCGGCCCGGACGGCCCGCCCGGCGGCATCCAGCTCTTGCAGGAGGGCCGCGAGATAGTCGGGGATCAGGCGGTTGGCCTGTCCGGCGGCGGAGATGAAGGAGCAGTAGGCGCAGCGCGTGGGGCAGAAGGGGATGCCGACGTAGAGGGAGATCTCCTCCGGCCGCAGGCTCCGCTGGACGTCCAGGCTGGCCTGGGCGCAGTCGAGGGCGAGACGGCAGCGCTCCGGCGAGACGCGATAGGTCTCGCGCAGCTCCCGCGCGGCCTGGGCCGCGGTGGCCCCGGCGGCCATGGCGCGGGCGGGGAGCTTGACAGGCCGCACGCCCGAGAGCATCCCCCAGGGCGGCTCCGCGCCGAGCGCATCGACGGCCGCCCAATAGAAGGCCCTCTGGAGCGTCCGCCGCCGCAGCCGCGTCGCCAGGACGGGATCGTCCGCCGGCAGTCGGTCCGATGCGACCCGCGCCTGCCGCCGATAGACGGCGCCGCCGCGCCGCAGGACTGCCGTGGCGGTGGCCCAGCGGGGGCCGACGGAGAAGCGCAGGTCCAGCGCGTCGGCCGCGGGATCGTCGTGGTCGGGATAGACGGGCCGCTCGTCCGGGAAGAGGGTGAGCAGGGTCTGCTCGACGGCGTAGCGCTCGTCATGCCCGGAGAAGAAGAGGTTCATCGCAGGGCCTGGAGCACGAAGGGGTTGTATTTCCGCTCGGTGTCGAGGTCGGTGGGGCTCTCGTGGCCGGGACACACGCGCAGGTTGCCCTCCAGCTGGGCCAGCCGCTTGAGGGAGCCGAGGATCTCGCCGAAGCTGCCCCCGGCGAAGTCGGTCCGGCCGCAGGACCCGGCGAAGAGGGTGTCGCCGACGAAGAGGACGTCGCCGATCCGGTAGACGAGGGAGCCGGGGGAGTGGCCGGGGGTGCGCATGACGGTGAACTGGGTGTCGGCGAAGGGGATGGTGTCGCCCTCATCGACGTTGACCATATTCTCGACCGGGGCCATGCGCATGTATTGGTCGCCCTTGCCCTGCCAATTGACCTCGTCCTTGTTCACATAGACGGGGACGCCGGGCCAGCGTTCCAGCAGGCCGGGGACGCCGAGGACGTGGTCGAAGTGGCCGTGGGTGATGAGGATCTTGGTCAGGGTCATCCCGGCCTTGCGGATCTCGCGGTCGATGTCGGCGGCCTGGTCGCCGGGATCGATGGCGACGCAGGTCTTCGTGTCGGGGTCCTCCACGAGGTAGCAGTTGGTGCCGATCTGGCCCACGGGCATACGTTTGATCTGTAGCATAGCGCCTCTCCTTTCGGGGGGTGGATCACATGGTGTCGGTGTCGAAGAGGATGGTGACCGGGCCGTCGTTGACGGACGCCACGGCCATGTCCGCGCCGAAGGTGCCGTGCGCGACGGGGAAGCCGCGCTCACGGCAGCAGGCCATGAACCGCTCGTAGAGGGCGTTGGCCAGGTCGGGCCCCGCGGCCCCGGTGAAGCCGGGGCGGCGGCTCTTCGTATCGGCATAGAGAGTGAACTGCGAGACGACGAGGAGGGACCCGCCGACGGCGGCGAGGTTCCGGTTCATCTTCCCGGCCTCGTCGGAGAAGACCCGCAGGCCGCAGACCTTGTCGGCCAGCCGGTCGGCCTGCGCCTCGGTGTCGTTCGGCCCGACGCCGAGCAGCACGAGGAAGCCCTGCCCGATCTCGCCGGTCACGATGCCGTCGATCGTCACGGAGGCCGAAGCCACTCTGGTCACCACTGCCCGCATCTCATCGTCTCCCATCTCTATATAAATAGTATCCAGTATCGCTACAGTATACCACGCAGGACGGGAGCTAGTCAACAGCCCGTGGCCCTCCGCCCGGCACGGGGGCGGGAACTTTTTCCGCTCCGCTGCGTCTAATCTAAGAGAGACGACGACACGGACACCGAAAGGAGCGAACGAGATGAAGCGAAGTGGGATACTGGGCGCGGCGCTGGCGCTGTGCCTGCTGGCCGGATGCGGGACGCAGGTCGTCCAGCCCCGGCAGACGGACGATCTGCCCCTGGAGGGGCCGACCGTGACCTGCCGCGTGGTCGAGCGGCAGGACGACGTGCTGCTGTTGGCGGGCGAGGGGGCGAACGAGGTCTACCGCCTGCCCCTGGGCGACCTCCCGGTGACGGGGACGGTCGAGGCGGGGTCCCTGGTGGAGATCGCCTACGGCGGCGTCGTCATGGAGACCTATCCCGCCCAGCTCGGCGGGCCGACGGCGGTGCGCGCGGTCGAGGACGGCTATGACGACCTGTGCGTCTTGTACCTCGGGGCGTTCGAGGATCTGCTGGCGGAGGACCCGGCGCTCAGCGCCGCGATCGACACCGTCGGCGTGGACCTCTCCCGGACGCGGCTGACCGCCGGGGAGCAGGGCGCGCTGGCCTGGGCCGTCTCAGAGCGGCTCGGCAAGCAGCTGGTCCAGGGGACCTGGCAGGAGCTGGCGGACGAGGGCTACATCGACGCGGACGCCCTCGTCTGGGAGGACGGCTGCTTCCTCTCGATCGAGGAGCAGGAGGAGAGCGCGGACGACGCGGTCACCTTCACGGCGGAGCTGTGGCGCAGCGGCCTGGGCGCGCTCTATTTCTGCGACTGCACGAGCAGCCGCGCCGCCGACGGCCACTGGAGCGCCTACGTCCCCGGCCCGATCGCCGTGGCGTGAGGGCGCGGGCCGATGCCCTGCTCGCTGAAAACAGAACACCTCCGATCGCCCTGCGCGGCCCCTTTGGGGCCGCGTCAGCGTGTCGAAAAAGCCTCGCAGAGTTTCGCGCTCGGAAGCGCGAAATAAGATTAAATCATTTTCTCCGGGGACATGTGCGCCGGAGAAAATACTTCTCAGCCCGTAAGTGTGCGAATCGTCCGCCGCAGGCGGACGGTGAGTGCGCGCAACGGGCTGCATCCACCCTGTCGGAAAACCCCGCAGGGGTTTTTCGACAGTCTCGCGCGGCCCCTTTGGGGCCGCGTTTTCCGTCCCCTCCTGTAGGTGTTACAATGATGAGTGACAAAAAAGGATAAAAAGGTAGCGAATAGGAGTGGCCTGTGTTAAGGTCAAG
>CAKTJM010000015.1 GCA_934567745.1 uncultured Eubacteriales bacterium
GAACACCGGCGAGAACAGCCGGTACAGCGCCGTCAGCAGCCGCTTCGGAAGCCTTGCCCGCTCGCAGTCCTCCCGCGTGACCAGGTGGCACCGCGCCAGCGTCGTCACGAAGTCCCAGCGCACCTCCTCCACCGCCGGACCGCCGCACAGCCACACGCCGTTCTCGAACTGAAGGTACAGGCTGCGATAGTCCAGGTTGCAGCTCCCCACCGACGCATACAGGTCGTCCGCGACGATCGTCTTCGCGTGACAGAAGCCCGGCGAGAACTCATAGATCTTCACGCCCGCCTCCAGCAGCTCCGGATAGTGCGACCGCGTCACCGCGAAGACGACCTTCTTGTCCGGGATGTGCGGCGTGATGATCCGCACGTCCACCCCGGACCGCGCCGCCGTCGTCAGCGCCGCCGACATCGTCTCGTCGATGACCAGATACGGCGTCATGATATAGCAGTACCGCGTCGCCTTGCCGATCATCTGCTGATACAGCCCCGCGCAGACCGTGTCCTCGTCCAGCGGGGTGTCCACATACGGCACCGCGATGCCCGCGCCGGACTGCACCGGCACGGCCCGCGGCAGGAAGGCGTCCGCGTCCACCTCCTCGCCGGTCACGTCCGACCACTGGGCCAGGAAGAAGACCGCCAGGCTCCACGCCGCCGGACCGCGCAGCAGGACCGCGTTGTCCTTCCAGACGCCGAAGCGCTCGAGCCGCCCGACGTACTCGTCCGCCAGGTTCAGCCCCCCGACGAAGCCCGCTACGCCGTCGATCACGCACAGCTTGCGGTGGTCGCGGTTGTTCTGGTGGATCGACAGCACCGGCCGGAACGGCCGGAACACCTCGCACCGGATGCCCGCCTCCCGCAGCTGGGCCGGATAGTCCGACGGCAGGGTCACCGCCGAGCCCATCCCGTCGTACAGGACGCGCACGTCCACGCCCGCCTGGGCCTTCGCGATCAGGATCTTCAGGACCTCGCTCCACAGCGAGCCCTCCGCGATGATGAAGTATTCGAGGAAGATATAGCGCTCGGCCTTCTCCAGCTCCCGGAGGAAGGCGGGCAGGAAGGCCTCGCCCATCAAGAAATACTGCGCCTCGGTCCCGACATAGCCGGGACACTGGGCCGCGCGCTCAAGGTAGCGGATCTGCTGGGCGCAGTCCGGCCCGTACCGCCGCCGTTCGGCGTCGGTCAGGCCGGGGGGCAGGTTCTCGCGGTAGAACCCCGCGCAGTCGGCCATCCCGCCGCGCGGCCGGCGGATCCCGCCGAGGATCAGGTACATCATCCCGCCGACGAAGGGCAGGAGCAGGATCGGGACGATCCACGCAATCTTATACGCCAGGCGGCTCTTCCGCGTGGAGATGTGGAGCGAGACGAGCGCGCTGACGAGGATCGACAGCCAGTAGGCGTAGATGGCGTACTGCTTGAAGCTGTAGAACACCACCGCGAAGAAGGCCGCCTGTAGGGCGATGCCCACCGCCACGGCGAAGACCCGCTGACGGCGCGGGGAGAAGAGACTGTGCAGCTTGTCGCGGATGGGTCGGTCGCTCATGACGCGGTCCTCCTTTCTCTTATCGCAGGACGACGTTCCCGTCGCCCAGCAGCTCGCGCAGCTCGGCCAGCAGCGCGTCGTGCAGCAGGCACGTCGCACCCTTGCGGCGGCCCGTCGCCGCGAAGAACAGCACCGTCGGGCTGTCGCCGGGGAAGAGGGCGAAGAGGTCCTGGATGCGTTGGAACAGCCACCCCTCGTCGGGGAGCCGGAGATAGAGCGTCCGCCCCTCCGGCCGCACCGGCGCGGCGGCCTGCGCGGCCGTCTGCGGAGCAGATGCGTCCGGCTCCTCCAGCGACGCGACGCGGTCGGCGAGCAGCTGGGGAGGCTTGTCCTCACGGGCGGAGATGCGCCCGGTGACGGTGACGGCCCGCCCCTCGGCCAGGGCCGATCCGGCCTCCTCCAGCACGCGGGAGAAGACGAGCAGCTCCAGGCTCGCTCCGTCGTCCTCCAGGGTGACGTAGGCCATCAGGCTGTCGTTCCGGGTGGTCTTGACCCGCCGCGTGAGGACGATCCCGGCCAGGGTGACCTTCTGCCCGTCCTGATACCGCGTCGGCCCGCCGGGCTGGGCGAAGTCGGCCTTGAGCGGCGCGATCGGCACCGCGCCGCGCCGCACCGCCTCCTCGCGGAAGGCGTCCATCGGGTGGCCGCTGAGATACAGGCCCGTGACCTCCTTCTCCATCGCCAGCAGGACGGGCAGCGGCAGCTCCGCCCGGTCGGGATCGATGACCAGCTCCACCGGCTCCCCACCGTCCCCGCCGGAGGCGGAGAAGAGGTCGAACTGCCCCTCCAGGTTCTTCCGGCGGCTGCGGACCAGCCCGTCGAGGTACGGGCCGTAGGCGTCGAGCAGCTGCGCCCGGCGCAGGCCCATGCTGTCGAAGGCGCCGGAGCGGATCAGGCTCTCCAGCACGCGCTTGTTCAGGTCCCGCCCGAGCATCCGGTCGCAGAAGTCGGAGAACGAGGCGAACGGCCCGCCCGCGGCCCGCTCGTCCAGCACGTTCTGGGCGAAGCCCCGCCCGACGCCCTTGAGCGCCGCCAGGCCGAAGCGGATGTCCGGCCCCGAGACGGTGAAGTCCGCCCCGGACCCGTTCACGTCCGGCGGCAGCAGGCGGATGCCCATCGCGCGGCACTCGGCGATGTACTCGGCGACCTTGTCCTGCACGTCGAGGACGGAGGTCAGCAGTGCGGCCATATACGCCCGCGGGTGATGGCACTTGGACCAGGCGGTCTGATAGGCCACGACGGCGTAGCACACCGCGTGGGCCTTGTTGAAGGCGTAGTTGGCGAAATCGAAGATCTCGTCATAGATGCTCTGCGCCACGTCCTCCGGGATCCCGTTGGCGGCGCAGCCGCAGATGCCGCGCTCCGGGTCGCCGTGGAGGAAGGCGCCGCGCTCGCGCTCGACGTCCTTGGCCTTCTTCTTGGACATGGCGCGGCGGATCATGTCGGCCTGGCCGAGGGAGAACCCGGCCAGCCGGCGGAAGATCTCGATGACCTGCTCCTGATAGACGATGCAGCCGTAGGTGACGGCGAGGATCGGTTCGAGCAGGGGGTGCTTGTAGACGATCCGGCTCGGATCGTGGCGGCAGGCGATGAACCGCGGGATCGAGTCCATCGGTCCCGGCCGGTACAGCGCGATGATGGCGGTGATGTCCTCGATGCTCTGCGGCTTGAGCCCGACGCACACGCCGGTCATCCCGCCGGACTCCATCTGGAACACCCCGCAGGTGCGCCCCTCGGAGAGCATCCGGAAGGTCTCCGGGTCGTCCTCCGGGATGGCGTGCAGGTCGAAGGCGGGGTCCTCCTGCCGCACGAGCCTGGCCGCATCGTCCAGCACGGTCAGGTTGCGCAGGGCCAAAAAGTCCATCTTCAGCAGGCCCAGCTCCTCCAGGGTCGTCATGGTGTACTGGGTGACGATGGACTCGTCGTTCTTGGCGAGGGGGACGTAGGTGTCCACCGGCGCGCGGGTGATGACGACCCCGGCGGCGTGGGTGGAGGCGTGCCGCGGCATCCCCTCCAGCGCCTTGGCCGTGTCGATGACCCGCTTGGCGGTGGGGTCGCCCTCATACTGCTCGCGGAACGGCTTGGAGACGGTCAGCGCCTGGTCGAGGGTGATGTGCAGGGCGTTGGGGACGAGCTTCGCGATCGCGTCGGCCTCGGCATACGGCACGTTCAGCGCCCGCGCGACGTCGCGGATCGCGCCCTTGGCGGCCATGGTGCCGAAGGTGACGATCTGGGCGACGTGGTCCATCCCGTACTTGCGGCAGACGTAGTCGATCACCTCGCCCCGGCGTCGGTAGCAGAAGTCCACGTCGATATCGGGCATGGACACGCGCTCCGGGTTGAGGAACCGCTCGAAGTAGAGGGAGTATTTCATCGGGTCGATGTCGGTGATGTCCAGGCAGTAGGCGACCATGGACCCGGCCGCGGAGCCGCGCCCCGGTCCGACGGGGATGCCGCTGCGCTTGGCGTAGCCGATGAAGTCGGCGACGATGAGGAAGTATTCGACGAAGCCCATCCGCCCGATCATGGCCATCTCATAGGTGAGCTGGTCGCGATAGGCCGGGGGCGCGTCGGGATAGCGCCGCCGGAAGCCCTCCTCGCACAGGTGGGCGAAGTAGGCGCTGCTGTCGGCCCAGCCCTCCGGCACGAGGAACTCGGGCAGGTGGTAGGTGCCGAACTGGAACTCGACGTTGCACTGCTCGGCGATCCGGACGGTGTTGGCGACGGCCTCCGGCCACTCTGGGAAGAGGGCGGCCATCTCATCCTCGGACTTGAGGTAGAACTCGTCCGTCTCGAAGCGCATCCGGTTCGGGTCCTGGATGGTCCGCCCGGTCTGGATGCACAGCAGGACGTCCTGGACGGCGGCGTCCTCCCGCGTGAGGTAGTGCGCGTCGTTCGTGACGACGAGGGGGATGCCGGTCTCGCGGTGGAGCCGCAGCAGCCCGCGGGCGACCTCGGCCTGTTCGGGGATGCGGTGGTCCTGCAATTCCAGATAGAACCCGTCCGGCCCGAAGAGGGCCTGATGGTCCTCGGCGATCGCCTTCGCCCCGGCGTAGTCCCCGGCCAGCAGCCGCTGAGGGATGGCCCCGGCCAGACAGGCAGACAGGGCGATCAGGCCCTCGTGGTACTGCTCGAGCAGCTCCCGGTCGATGCGGGGCTTGCCGTAGAAGCCCTCGGTGAACCCGCGGCTGACGAGGGCGCAGAGGTTGCGATAGCCGGTCTCGTCGCGGCAGAGCAGCACGAGGTGGTTGGGCTTGTCGTCGCCGCGCTCATGGTCCCGGTCGAAGCGGGACCGGGGCGCGACGTAGACCTCGCACCCGATGATGGGCTTGATCCCGGCGGCCTTGGCGGCCTTGTAGAAATCGACCGCGCCGTACATGACCCCGTGATCGGTGAGCGCGACGGCGGGCTGGCCCAGCTCCTTGGCGCGCCGGACGAGGTCGCCGATGCGGCAGGCCCCGTCGAGGAGGCTGTATTCGGAGTGGACATGGAGATGGACGAACATGGGGCCTCCTTTCTAAGAGAGCGGCGACGTGGGATCCCCGGAAAGCCTCCCTTGCGTAAAGGGAGGTGGCTCGGCGCAGCCGAGACGGAGGGATCGGAGACGTAGAGTGTTGGGACCCGTCGCGATGAGCGCATCACGCACCTGGACGGCGTGTCCCGACGATCGCGGGGGAAGAACGGCCTTCTGGCGGAGCGAGGTCGATGCACGCGACGTTCCGATCCCTCAGTCAGCCGTTCCGGCTGACAGCTCCCTTTACGCAAGGGAGCCAGTTCGCTCGACTGCGGCGACGTTGGGTCCCCGGAAAAGCCTCCCTTGCGCAAAGGGAGGTGGCTCGGCGACAGCCGAGACGGAGGGATCGGAGACGTGGGATGCACCGGAACGGCCACATCCAGCCCCCTCACCCCCTCTGACTCAACTCGATCAGCTTCTGCATCCGGTGGTTCAGCGAGGACTTCGTGACCGGCGGGTCGCACAGGGCGGCCAGCTGGGCCAGCGACAGCTCCGGGTTCTCCATCCGCAGCCGCGCGGCCTCGCGCAGCTTGGGGGTCAGCTCCTCCAGCGTCCCCGCCTCCTCCAGCGCGGCGATCGCCCGGCGCTGGACCAGGGCGGCGTCCACCGTCTTATCGACGTTGGCCGCCTCGCAGTTGACCCGGCGGTTGACGCCGTTGCGCAGGAGCTTCTCCGCCTTGGCGTTCATCAGCTCCATCGCCGCCACCGGCGCGCCGATCTCCGTGAGCAGCTCCTCGATGGCCTCGCTCTGCTTGAAATAGGTGATGTAGCTGCCCTTGCGGGTGACCTGCTTCGGCTCGTGCCCCGCCTCCCGCAGGAGGGCGGCCAGCTCGCGGCTCACGCGCAGATGGGTGGTGGCCAGCTCAAGGTGGTACCCCTTCCGCGGGTCGGTCACGGACCCGCCCGCGAGGAAGGCCCCGCGCAGGAAGGCCGCGCGGCAGTGGTCCTCCTCCAGCATGGCGAAATTGATGTGGTGCGCCGGTCCGCCCGGATCGAAGGCGCACAGGTCCCACACCCGCGCGAGCTTGACCGGGTCGGTCAGCGTGCAGATGCCCTTGCCGCCCGCGTCCGGCCCGCTGCGCTCGTCGAAGCGCAGGCCGAAGGCCCGGTGGAACAGCAGCGGCAGCCGCTGGGCGAAGGCGGCGGACTCGGTGACGATCCGCACCTGCTGGGTGGTGAAGGTATTGCAGTAGAGCAGCACGCCGCAGGCCTCTGCCTGGGCGCAGCAGCGGCGGGCGAGCTTCGACCGGCACAGCTCGGCCTTGACGTCGGCGGAGAAAGACATAGCGATCGGATCCTCCCTTCCTCAGCGGCCCATGTCGCGGTGGACCTCTTCCACGCGATAGCCCTTCTGCTTGAGGAACTCGGTCACGGCGTGGGCGATGGCGACGGACCGGTGGTGGCCGCCGGTGCAGCCGATGGCGATGACGAGGGAGGACTTGCCCTCCTCGGCGTATTGGGGCAGCAGGAAGGAGAACAGCTCCTCCAGATGCCGCAGGAACTCGTTCGTCTGGCGATAGCCGAACAGGAAGGACCGCACGGCCTCCTCCAGGCCCGTGCACTCCTTCAGCTCCGCGATGTAGAAGGGGTTGGGGAGGAAGCGCACGTCGAAGACGAGGTCCGCGTCGATGGGGATGCCGTACTTGAACCCGAAGGAGGTCACGGAGACGGTCATCGCCTCGTTCAGGCTCCCCATGCCGAACAGGCGCAGCAGCTCGGCGCGGAACTTGGACAGGTTCAGCCCGGTGGAGTTGAGGATGTGGCTGGCGCGGCGGCGGACCGGCTCCAGCGCGATCCGCTCCAGCCGCACGGCCTCCGGCAGGGAGTAGCCCTGCCGGGTGAGCGGGTGGGTGTGCCGGGTCTCCTTGTACCGGTTGATGATGACCTCGTCGGAGGCCTCGACGAAGAGGAGCTGATAGGCCAGATCCATCTCGTGCAGCCCGTCGAGGGCCTGGAACAGCTCGTCGAAGGTCTGTCCCCCGCGGATGTCGGTCACGAGGGCGACGCGGCTATATTTCCCGGTCCCGGCCCCGGCCATGCAGATCCCGGCGAAGCTCTGGATCAGGGCCACGGGCAGGTTATCGACGCAGTAGAAGCCGAGGTCCTCCAGGAACGCGGCGGCGGAGCTCTTGCCCGCGCCGGACAGGCCGGAGATGATGATGAATTCCATGGCGCGCCCTCCTCTTTGGCCGGACCGTGCGCCCCGAGAACAGGGCCTTTCGGTCGGTCCGGCGGATATCGTGGTCTATCTTATCAGTATACCACATCCCTCCCGCCGGACGCAAGGACAAGAGGGCCGCCCCGCCCTTTGGCCCGTCCCGGCCCCATCTTAAGGAGTCCTTAAGGTTTTCCCACCTTGTTTCTTAAAGGCTTTTCCGCTACACTAGGGACCAGAGAGAAGGGAGGCAGACCCATGTACAACATCCTCGTCTGCGACGATGAGCGCGACATCGTCTCGGCGCTCGCCATCTACCTCGGCACCGCCGACTACCAGGTCTTCCCGGCCTACGACGGGCTGGAGGCCCTGCGCATCCTTGAGCGGGAGGACATCCACCTCGTCCTGCTCGACGTCATGATGCCCAAGCTCGACGGCATCTCCGCCCTCGGGCGGATCCGGGAGCACTCGAACGTCCCCGTCATCCTCCTGACCGCCAAGAGCGAGAACACTGACAAGATCCTCGGCCTGGACGTCGGGGCGGACGACTACGTCACCAAGCCCTTCGACCCCGTCGAGCTGCTCGCCCGCGTCCGGTCGCAGCTGCGCCGCTACCTCCAGCTCGGCGGCGGGCAGGTCAAGCCCACCGCCCTCGGCGTCGGCGGCGTCGCCATGGACGACCGCACGAAGACCGTCACCCTCGACGGCGAGCCGGTCGCCCTCACCCCGCGGGAGTACGACATCCTCCGGCTCCTGCTCCAGCACCCCGGCACCGTCTTCTCCCCCAAGCGGATCTACCGCGCCGTCTGGGGCGAGGAGCCGTACGGCGTGGAGAACGCCGTCGCCGTCCACATCCGTCATCTGCGTGAAAAGCTCGAGATCGTCCCGTCCGACCCGCGGTACATCAAGGTCGTCTGGGGCCAGGGCTATAAGATCGAGGAGGGGAGACCGAAATGAGATACACCGCCCGCACCGCCGTCGCCGCCTTCGTCCTGTGCGTCGCGGCCTTCACCGTTGGCGTGCTGTGCTTCGTCCAGCTCGAGCCGCTGATCACCGGCGGCTATTACGAGGGCTACGGCCAGGACAACGTCATCACCTCCGTGGCGGAGCTGGAACTGGATACCCAGTGGGACCGGTTCGACATCGAGTACGACCGCACGTCCGATCTCGGCTGCCGTGTCACGGACCGCGGCCTGGACCCCAACGTCTGGTACACCGTCAGCCAGAACGGGCGGGAGCTGCTGCGCGGCGGCCCGGCGGCCCCGGCCCTGCGCAGTGCGACCGACTTCCTGGCCCGCTACACGAACACCGTCTATCTCTCGGACGACCAGGCCCCCTACACCGTCACCCTCTATCTCGTGGACCGGAGCCACTTCGTCAGCAGCGAGATCAGCCGCTCCATCGAGCGGGCCGTCAGCCGGATGGCCGACGCCGACGCCTATCTGACCGGCGCGGTCGTCGGCGGGGTGATCGCCCTGGCCAGCCTGGCCTACCTCGTCGCTGGCGCGCTCCGCCGCGCCCGGCCCGAGGGGGACGGGAACGCCGCCGACGCCTTCGACCGGAGCGTCCCCGCCGATCTCTGCCTGGTCCTGTGCCTCGCCCTCGCGTACCTCACGCAGGTGAGCTTCCCGGCGTCTGGCTGGTGGCGCAGCCCCGGCTCCCTGCTCTTCGACGGCGCGCTCCTGGTGCTCTTCGCCACCTGTACGCTGCCCCTGGGCCTGTCGCTCGTGCGGCGGCTCCCCGGCGGCCGCTGGAAGGAGGGCCTGCTCGTGCGGCGGCTCTGGGCCAAGGCCAGGACGACCGTCCGCTTCGCCGTCAGCCGACGGGATCTGCTCGCCGTGACCATCGTCGTCTTCGCGGTCCTCTCCGTCCTGGAGGGCCTCTGCGGCCTCTACTTCAGCTGGGGCGGCTGGATCTTCTGGGCCCTGATCCGTCTGGGTGAGTTCTTCCTCGTCGTCTACGCCGTGGTCTATTGGAAGATCCTCCGCGAGGGCGCGCACGAGCTGGCCGCGGGCGACCTGGCCTACCGCGTGCCGATCGAGGACCTGCGCGGCCCGTTCCGCGGGATGGGCGAGGACCTGAGCGCCATCCGCGGCGGCATCGAGAAGGCCGTGGAGGAGCAGATGCGCTCCGAGCGGATGAAGACGGAGCTGATCACCAACGTCTCGCACGACATCAAGACCCCGCTCACGTCCATCGTGAACTACGTGGACCTGCTGGACAAGGAGGACCTGCCCGACGGCCCGGCGCGGGAGTACGTCGCGGTGCTCGTGCGGCAGGCGGCGCGCCTGAAGAAGCTCACGGAGGACCTGGTCGAGGCGTCGAAGGCCTCGACGGGCAGCCTGGAGGTGGACCTCCAGCGCACGGACGTGAACGTCCTGCTCGACCAGAGCGCGGCGGAGTACGCCGACCGGCTGCGGGCGCAGGACCTCACCCTGGTCCTCCGCCCGGCGGAGGGCGAGGCCCTCGTCCTGGCGGACGGGCGGCTGCTGTGGCGGATCTTCGAGAACCTGCTGGGCAACATCGTGAAATACGCCCTGCCGGGCACGCGGGTGTACCTGAGCTGCACGGCGGAGGAGGCGACGGTGCGGATCGTCTTCCGCAACATCTCGCGCGACCCGCTGGACGTCCCGCCGGAGGAGCTGATCGAGCGCTTCGTGCGGGGGGACGCCGCCCGCAGCACGGAGGGCAGCGGTCTGGGCCTGGCCATCGCGAACAGCCTGACGGACCTCCAGCACGGCACCTTCGCCCTGGACCTCGACGGGGACCTGTTCAAGGTGACGCTCACCTTCCCCCGCCTGGAGGAGGGGCTGGACGGCCCGACACCCTGACCGCATCGCCCCCGAACGGACCAAGACGAGATGAGAGCGACCGAATGGAAAGGAGCGAACGACATGAAACGATACGGTGTCCTCACGCTCGCCCTGTCCACGGCGGCATGCGCCCGCACGGCCGCGACCGTGCGGGAGATGGCCCCGGACGAGCAGGCGATGGTCTACGTGGAGACCGTCGTCCCGCAGGAGCTGGACCGGATCGACTTCACCTTCTGCTGCGGTGCGCAGGTGTGGCTGCGCCACGGCCCTGCCGGTGACGGTCACCGGATCGGCCGACATCACCGCCGAGTCCCTCGGCGGCCTCCCGAATTGGCCCGAATGATGCCTAGATAAAGAGGAAGGCCCGCCCCAATGGGGCGGGCCGCAGCGTGTCAAAAAAGCCTCGCAGAGTTTCGTGCCCGCAGGCACGAAATAGAGTCGAGTCATTTTCTCCGGCGACATGTGCGTCGGAGAAAATACTTCTCAGCCCGTAAGTGTGCGAATCGTCCGCCGCAGGCGGACGGTGCGTTTGCGCAACGGGCTGCATCCCCTCTGCCGGAAAACCCCGCAGGGGTTTTTCGACAGCCTGACCGGCCCATCCCCAAGGGATGGGCCGGTGTTTTCTGGTTTTGTCAGAGGTCTTCACCCCGAATACGGCCGCACGCGGAACCGTGCGCCCAGCCCCTCGGCCAGCGCCCGGCACGCGGCGATCTCCGCCGGGGACTTGTCATAGTCCACGATGGTCACGGCCACGTCCGGCAGGACCTTCGCCGCCTCGCGCACGAAGTCGAGCATCGCCTGCCAGGCCACCGCCCCGGAGCCGGGGCGCGTCACGCGCAGATACTCCTCCGGCGTCGAGCCGTTGAGCGACACGGACACCGCGTCCAGCCGCCCGACCAGCTCCGGCACGATGTCCCGGTGGTTGATCAGGCTCCCGTGCCCGTTCGTGTTCAGCCGGATCCGCGGCAGGTCCGCCCGGCCGCTCTCGTGCAGCCGGTCGCACAGCCACAGCAGATCGTCCAGCCGACACGTCGGCTCGCCGTAGCCGCAGAAGACGATCTCCTCATACGGCCGCAGATCGCGTGCCAGGATCTCGTCGAGCACCGCCTGACGCGGCGGCTCCTCCCGGAGCCACAGTCCGCCCAGACTGGCGTCGTCCTGGTCGCGGATGCAGAACACGCACGAGCAGTCGCAGCGGTTGGTCATGTTGATGTACAGCCCGCCGTAATAATCATAGGTGATGATGTCGCCTAGCATGTCGCACCGTCCTTTCGTCTCTCACTCGATCCCGAACAGCCGCTTCCCGTTCTCCGTCGTGGCCCGCACGACCTCCTCCACCGGCAGCTCCTTCAGCTCTGCGATCGTCTCCGCCATGCGGTAGACGTAGCGGGAGTCGCACCGCTTCCCGCGGTACGGCGTCGGGGCCATGTACGGCGCGTCGGTCTCGACCATCATCCGTTCGAGCGGCGTCTGGCGGATGACCTCCGGGGCCTTGCGCACGTTCTTGAACGTGATCGTCCCCGTGAACGACAGGTGCCAGCCGAGCCGCACCAGCGTCTTCGCGTCCTCCGCGCTGCCGGAATAGCAGTGGAACACGCCCCGCACCGCCGGGAACCGCCGGACCGTGGCGAGCGAGTCCGCGTGGGCCTCACGGTCGTGCACGATGACGGGCAGGTCCAGCCGCTCCGCCAGCGCGAGCTGCGCCGCGAAGACCTCCTGCTGCAGGTCGTGCGGGACCTCCTTCCAGTAGTAGTCCAGCCCGATCTCGCCGATCGCCTTGACCTTCGGGTGCTGCGCCAGTCCCTCGACCTGCGCGAGCCAGTCCTCCGGCAGCCCGAGCGCGTCCTCGGGATGGACGCCGACGGCGGCATAGACGAACGGCCAGCGCTCCGCCAGCTCGATCGCCTGCCGCGAGGAGGCCAGGTCGCAGCCGGGCACGAGGACCAGGCCGACGCCAGCCTCCGCCAGGGACGCGAGGACCGCGTCCCGGTCGCCGTCGAAGGCCTGATCGTAGTAATGGGCGTGGGTGTCGAAGAGCATCAGTCCTTCGCCTCCTTCTCGTCCGCGGCCCTCTGGGCGAGCGGATGGATCCCGCGCTCGTCGTTGATCCGCTCCTGCTCCTTGACCCGGTCGGGGTCCGCCCCGCGCAGGTGGAGCAGCTTCTCGGCCATGATCCGGGACAGGCCCGCCGTCAGGATCGTCTGGATGATGATGTCCTCGACGGAGGCGTCGCCCTCGCGCTGGGGGTCGAGGATGTCCTTGACCGACGCGCGCGTCTGGGCCGTGAAGAAGTTCGCGACGTATTGCAGCCGCGCGACATAGGCGGTGTAGAAGCTCCGGACGGTCTCCTCGTCGGACTCGTCCGGCAGCAGCTGCCGCAGATAGCTGATGCTCACGCCCTGCTTGAGGGTGAAGATCATGATGAGATAGGCGATGTGGATGCGGTAGTACTTCCGCTTCTCCGGCGCGGGCATGACGCGCAGGCGGACGTAGTTGTTGATGGTCGTGGGGGTGACGGGCCGGTCGCCCTGATCCTCGACGGGGATGAAGTCGAGGTACTGCCCCAGGAGGGCGATCACCTGATCCATGTACAGCCCGATGTCGGGCAGCTCCTTCCAGGCGGGGAGCTTGTAGTGGTTGAGATAGCCCTCCCAGCGCAGCAGCTTGTGCGCGACGAGGTCCTTGTCATAACTCATAGTCTCTCCTGTTCTGTTGGGGGACCCTGGACGGCGTCCCGCACGGCGTCTGGCGGATCTCCTCCGCCGCTCCTGCGTTGCCGGAGCTTGAAAGCCACCAAGGCTTCCTGCGCTCCTGCGCCTTGGTGCGGCGAAGCAGCTCTCGCCACCCGCGCGCGCGTGCCGCCGCCCAGTGCCCCTGTGTCGAAGACGTTTTCTCGTTCTTCCTATTACGTGTAGCGATATCCAGATGCTGGATATCCGCGTCTGCTCTTATTGTAACACCGGGAACGGGAGACTACAACGATAAAATGCGAAAATCTTTCAGGAGAGCTAGACTGTCATATCACATGGGTGAGATCTATCCCCTCGCCCCAAACAGCACCGCCCGCCCCGCGCGGTCCAGGTGGGCCGCGCGGCGGCTCGTCTCCCGGGCGAAGGCGGCCAGCGTCGGGTCTTCGATGCCCTCCGGCAGCGGCCCGAGCCGGTCCAGGTCCGCCTCCTCCAGATCGAGGGCGTAGGGGTCCCGCCCCAGCGCCGCCAGGGCCAGCGCCTGGGCCGCGACGGGGGCGTAGAGGTTCACGTGCAGCCCGTACCAGTCCGGGCACGACCGTTCGAGCACCGCCCGGACGCCCGCCGCCGGGAAGCGGCGGAGGAAGTCGTTCTCCCCCGCCAGCCGCTCCAGCCAGTGCAGGAGATAGTCCGCCCCCTGGCCGGGGACCGGGTCCGGCAGGGCGAGGGGATAGTCGATCGAGCACGGGATCTCGTGCGCGGCGAAGCGCAGGTCGTACCGCCGGAAGAACGGCCCGATCCCCCGCAGGGTGTCCAGCAGGGCGCGGTTCGCCGCGGGCGGCAGCTCGCGGCACAGCCGCTGCCACAGGGCATAGGCCCGCGCGGTCTGGTCCCGCAGCCGGTCACGGCCCGCCGCCAGCGCGGCGGACCAGTCCCCGTCGAGCAGCGCCCGCCACCGCGGCCCGGGCGCCGGACCAATCTGCAATGTGCAGCACAGGCTCTCCAGCAACTGCTCGGCCTGCTCCGCGGGCAGCGCGCTGCTCTGCCCGCCGGTCCAGCGGCGGCATTCGTCGGCCAGCAGCGCGCCGAGCTGTCCCTGGAAGCGCGCCAGCTCCTCCCCCGTCAGCGGGGCGGCGAGGTCAGTCCGCATCCCCATCGCCCTCCTCCCATTCGGTCCCGCGCAGGGAGCCGGTGTGCCCGATGCGCACGAGATCGTAGCGGTCCACGTCGGCCAGCGGCTCGATCGCCCCGTGGGCCGGTCCGTCGTAGAGGAGGACGAGGGCGTCGAGCAGCTCGCCGTCGGTGAGGGCCCCGGCGGTCGCGCGGCGGTGGTGGTAGAAGAGGGCCTGGAGCGCCGCGAGGTCCTCGGCGGCGCGCCCCGGCTCGTCCAGCCGGGGGCCGAAGCGGGCGATCAGCTGCGGCAGGACGCCGCCGTCCAGCTCGACCAGGCCATTGTCCCGCAGAGCGGCGAGACGGCGGCCGTCCAGGTCGCGGAGCTGATCGGGCGTGAGCGCCAGCCCGCACCGCGCGGCCAGGTCGAGACACCGCGCCGCCGGAGCGGGCGTCGGGCGGAGGGGGAGAAGGGAGAGATGAGACATCGAGAGGGCACCTCCTGTTCAGATGAGATGCAGGCATGGTACCACCGCGCGGGAGCAAGGACAAGACTTGAAATTTCAGCCATTTTGTGGTATAATAAGGGCAGAAAACAAGACCGCGCGGCGTATTTTTTACGCCGCGCGGTCTGTTCGTGTCATTCGTTCGCCGATTCACCCGATCGGCACAGTCTGATACTCGCTGTACGTCACCAGCCCATCCCCGTCGCCGGACCAGCTCTTGATCTGGTTGCCATACTGGTCATAGGCATAGTAGAGGGTCGCGTCGTCATAGACCACGCGCACCGGGTTGTTCCCCTGATCATAGGTATAGGCGGCCGAGCTGATGGTCTGCCCGTTGCTCAGCATCGTCAGGGTGGCCATGCGCCCCTCCCGATCGTAGGTGTAGTTGTCGATGCTCTCGTTCGAGATGCGCCCGTTCGTCACGGTGACCTCGCGCAGCTGCATGAGCTGCCCGGCGTTGGCATAGGACCACGTCTTGGTGGTGGTGTTGCCGTTGGCATCGGTATAGACCTCCGTCAGCGGGTCGCCGGCCGCGGTGAAGCTCCGCTCCGTCGTGGTCGTGGCCGTGTCCCCATAGGCGGGATGATGCACGGTGACCTCCTTCACGCAGTTGCCGTGCCGGTCATAGGTGGAGGTCGTCTCATACAGCAGCGCGCCCCGATAGGTCACGGAATGGACCACCTGGCCCTTCGCGTCGTCATAGGTATAGGTGTCGTAGCCCATCTCCCCCTGGGGGTTCGTGTGCCGCTCCCAGATCTGGCGGCCCGAGGTGTCCCAGTAGTACTCGTAGAGGTCCCAGGTGCCGTCGATCTCCTCCCGGAAGCTGGTCTGGTGGCCCGCCGCGTCATAGGTGAAGGTCTGGACGTACGACGTGTCCGCGTCCCGATAGGTCCGGCGGATCAGCTGGTCCTGTGCATCGTATCCATAGGTATAGGTATAGGGCGGCTCTTCGGCGCCCGCCTGCCCGCTCTCGGAGGTCAGTCTGCCCTTGCTGTCGTAAGTGTAGACGACGTCGTAGGCGGTCCGCCCGTCGGTGAGCTTGCAGTAGCTGCGCGTCGGCACCCATTGGAGCTTCTGCCCCAGATAGACGGTATACGTCTCCTGGTCCCAGGAGACATCGACGCCCATGGCGTCGGCCACGGCGCGGACGGGCAGATAGGTCGTCCCGCCGTACAGGAACGGCTCGACGACGTTCCCGCTGGCGTCCCGCGGGGTGATGAGCTTGCCGTCCACCTCCAGCTTGACGTCGCGGTAGGAGATGCCGATGCTCTTGTCGCGGTGGGTCGTCATGGCGGGCCCGGCCGGGGCGGTGCGCGCCGCGCCGGAGGTCAGGCGGACGGTGTAGGTCGCCTGGTCCCACGCCACGCCGACGCCCAGGGCATCGGCCACGGCGCGGACGGGGAGATAGGTCGTGCCGTTGTACAGGAACGGCTCCACCGGCGCGCCGCTGGCGTCCCGGGGGACGATCGGCACGCCGTCGGCGACGATGGTCACGTCACGATAGGCGGCCTGGATGGTCGTGTCCTGTGACGCGGCGAGGGCGGGGGAGATGCTCAGCGCGAGGGAAAGGGCCAGTGCGATGGGGACGATCCGTTTCATATGCTCGCATCCTCTCTATCCTGTTTTTTCTCTCATCCTGCGGCCGACCGCGTGTGCCGGGCCGCGCTTTGTCTCCATGATACCATGGGCGGCGGGGCGGCGGCAAGCGCCGCGCGATTTTTTCGGCGACATTTTGTCGCGATCGCGTAGAAAAAGGCGGCGGGATGGGGTATAATAGCGGCAACGACCCGGCTCCGACCGGGAAAACGCGAAACAGGAGGATCTGCTATGAAGAAACGTTTCCTTGCCCTCTTCCTCGCCCTCGTCATGGCCTTCGCACTGGCCATCCCCGCGGGCGCCGTGGAGAGCGAAACCACCGAGGCCCCCACTGCGGAGGCTCCCACCACCGAGACACCTGTGGCCCCCGCGGAGCCGACCGGCTCGATGGCCGGGTCCCTGGTCATCCTGCACTCGAACGACGTCCACGGCGCGATCGACGGCTATGCCACGATCGCCGCGATGAAGGCGTCCTACGAGGCGGCCGGTGCGGCCGTCCTGCTCGTCGATGCGGGCGACTACATCCAGGGCGACCCCTCCGTCAGCATCTCTGAGGGCGCGACCGCCGTCGAGCTGATGGACCTGGCCGGGTATGACGTCGTCACCCTCGGCAACCATGAGTTCGACTATGGCTACGCCAACCTGAAGAAGCTCGCGGACAGCGCGAAGTTCCAGATCGTCGCCGCCAACGTCCTCTACGACGGCAAGACCGCCTTCGACGCGAACACCGTCATCGAGAAGGACGGCAAGAAGATCGGCGTCTTCGGCCTCGTCACCCCCGAGACCGCCACCAAGGCCCACCCCGGCAAGATCCAGGGCGTGACCTTCCTCGCCGGTGCGGACCTCGTCGCCTGCGCCAAGGAGCAGGTCGCGGCCCTTGAGGCGAAGGGCTGTGACGTCATCGTCTGCCTCGGCCACCTCGGCATCGACGCCGAGTCCACCGGCAACCGCTCCATCGACGTGCTCGAGAAGGTCGATGGCATCGACGTCTTCATCGACGCGCACTCCCACTCCACCCTCGCGGACTATCAGAAGCTCGTGAAGGACGGCGTCGTCAATGGCGCGACCGTCACCTCCACCGGCACCAAGTTCGCCAGCGTCGGCGTCGTCACCATCGCGGCCGACGGCACCGTCACCGCGGAGAACGTGGCCCTCGACAAGGCGGGCGTGACCCCCGTCGCGGCCATCGCCGACCGTGCGGCCGCCATCAAGGCCGACATCGAGACCGAGTACGGCAAGGTCTTCGCCAAGACCGAGATCGACCTCAACGGTGAGAAGGCCCCCGGCAACCGCACCCAGGAGACCAACCTCGGCGACCTCATCACCGACGCCATGCTCTGGCAGGCCAACAGCCTGGGCGAGAAGGTCGATGCGGCCATCACCAATGGCGGCGGCATCCGTGCCAGCATCGCCGCGGGCGACATCACCAAGAAGGACGTGAACACCGTCCTGCCCTTCGGCAACACCCTGTATATGGTCAAGGTCACCGGCGCTGAGTTGGAGAAGGTCCTTGAGGTCTCCACCTGCGCCGCGCCCGACGCGCTGGGCGGCTTCCCGCAGGTCGCGGGCATCACCTTCGTCCTGAACACCGGCACCCCGTTCGCCAAGGGCGACGCCTATCCCGATTCCACCTACTTCGCCCCGAAGTCCGTGGACCGCGTCACCGTCCTGACCGTCGGCGGCGAGGCCTTCGACCGCGACGCCACCTACACCATCGTCACCAACGACTTCCTCGGCGCGGGCGGCGACACCTATTACGGCTTCAAGACCTCTACGATCGGCTACGATCTGGGCGTGCCCATGGACGAGGTCCTCATGGACTACATCACCTCCGAGCTGAAGGGCGTCGTCACCGCCGAGCAGTACGGCGACACCCAGGGCCGCATCACCCAGATCAGCTATTCCGACGTCAAGGCCACCGCGTGGTACAACACCGCCGTGAACTACGTCACCCTCACCGGTCAGATGAACGGCGTCGGCGGCGCGTTCCAGCCGAACACCGACCTGAACCGCGCGATGATGGTCACCATCCTCTACCGCCTGGCCGGTTCCCCCGAGGTCACCGGCGAGAGCACCTTCACGGACGTCCCCGCGGGCCAGTGGTACACCAACGCGGTCCTGTGGGCGGCCAAGGAGGGCATCACCACCGGCATCAGCGAGACCACCTTCTCTCCGCTGACCTCGATCAGCCGTGAGCAGCTGGCAGCGTTCTTCTATCGCTTCGCGCAGTACACCGAGCAGGACGTGACCGTCGGCGAGGACACGAACATCCTCAGCTATGACGATGCCCAGACCATCTCGGAGTATGCGATCCCCGCCATCCAGTGGGCCTGCGGCTCCGGTCTCATCACCGGCACCACGGAGACGACCCTGTCCCCGAAGGCCACCGCCACCCGCGCCCAGGTCGCCACGATCCTGATGCGCTACACCACCGACGCGGACCTCTGATCCACGCAGCGTCGCACATAAGACACAGCGAAGCCCCCGCTCGTTCGAGCGGGGGCTTTTCATCTCGTCAAAAAAGAGAGCGCAGGCGTGAGACCTGCGCTCTCAGTGTGTCAAAAAAGCCTCGCAGAGTTTCGTGCCCGCAGGCACGAAATAGAGTCGAGTCATTTTCTCCGGCGACATGTGCGTCGGAGAAAATACTTCTCAGCCCACAAGTGTGCGAGTTGTCCGTCGAAGACGGACGGCGAGTGCATGCAGGGGGCTGCATCCCCTCTGTCGGAAAACCCCGCAGGGGTTTTTCGACAGCCTAAGAGCGCAGGCGTGAGACCTGCGCTCTCTCATCTTATCTTATTATCTGGGTCGCGAAGCCCGGCTCACACGCGCTTCCAGGTCGCGCCGTCCTTGCGGTCGACCAGCTCGATGCCCTGGGCCTTCAGCTCGTCGCGGATCCGGTCGGCCTCGGCGAAGTTTTTGGCCTTCTTCGCCTCGTACCGTGCCAGGACCAGCGCGTCGATCGCGGGGTCGCCCTCGCCGGTGATCGTGTAGCCGCCGGACGCCTGGGACTGGCTCGCCTTGGCCTGCTCGGCGCGGCGGGCCTCCGCCTTCTTGAGAAGATCCAGGCTCAGCACCTCGTCATAGCTGCCGATCAGCGCGCACTTCGTCGCGTCGGTCGTCTTCAGCTTCAGCACGTCGTACAGGGCCGTCACCGCCAGCGCGGTGTTCAGGTCGTTGTCCAGCGCGGCGCGGAACTTCTCCTTGCCCTCGGCCAGGACCGCCTCATCGACGTCCCCGCCCTTCGGGTCGAGCGCCGCGATGCGGCCGATCAGCTTGTTGAAGGTCCCGGCGGCGTTGTCCAGGTTCTCCCAGGTGAACACCAGGCCCTTGCGGTAGTGGGACTGCAAGCAGAACAGGCGATAGGCCAGCGGGTCGTAGCCCTTCTCCTGCAGCAGGGACACGGTGAGGAACTCGCCGCTGGACTTGGACATCTTGCCATGGTTCGTGTTCAGGTGGTGGACATGGAACCAGTGGGTGCACCAGGGGTGGCCGAGATAGGCCTCGGACTGCGCGATCTCGTTCGTGTGGTGCGGGAAGGCGTTGTCGATGCCGCCGCAGTGCAGGTCGAGGTACTCGCCCAGGTACTTCATGGAGATGCAGGAGCACTCGATGTGCCAGCCGGGGTAGCCGACGCCCCAGGGGGAGTCCCACTTGAGGGCCTGGTCCTCGAACTTGGACTTGGTGAACCACAGCACGAAGTCGTTGCTGCTGCGCTTGTTCGTGTCCTCCTCGACGCTGTCGCGCACGCCGACGGCCAGATCCTCGGCGTCGTGGTCGTTGAAGACGTAGTAACGGTCGAGCTTGGAGGTGTCGAAGTAGACGTTGCCCCCGGCGATGTAGGCGTAGCCGGTGTCGAGCAGCTTGGTGATGACCTTGATGTATTCGTCGATCATCCCGGTGGCGGGCTGGACGGTGTCCGGCCAGCGGATGTTCAGCTTGTCGCAGTCGGCGCGGAAGGCGTCGGTGTAGAACTGGGCGATCTCCATGACGGTCTTGTGCTCGCGCTTGGCGCCCTTGACCATCTTGTCCTCGCCGGTGTCGGCGTCGGAGGAGAGGTGGCCGACGTCGGTGATGTTCATGACGCGGTGGACGTCATAGCCCTCCCACCGGAGGGTCTTCTCCAGCACGTCCTCCATGATGTAGGAGCGCAGGTTGCCGATGTGGGCGAAGTGGTAGACGGTGGGGCCGCAGGTGTACATGGACACCTTGCCCGGCTCGTGGGTCCGGAACTCTTCCTTCTTGCGGGTCAGGGAATTATACAGCTTCATGCCGATCCTCCTTGTGTTCGTTCTCATTCGTGATGGTCTTATCGAGATAACGCTCGAGCCAGGCCACGCGGGAGGAGAGGGCCTCCATCTCCTTCTGCACGGGGTCGGTGACGCTGACCTGGTCGACGTCGTGGACGAAGTCGGGGCGCTCCCCGGCGATGCGGACGACGCGGGCGGGGACGCCGACGGCGGTGGCGTTCTCCGGCACCTCCGCCAGGACGACGGCGTTGGCCGCGATGCGCGCGCCGTCGCCGACCTTGAACGGGCCGAGGACCTTCGCGCCGGTGGAGAGCAGGACGTTGTTGCCGATGGTGGGATGGCGCTTGCCCTGGTCCTTGCCGGTGCCGCCGAGGGTGACGCCGTGGTAGATGAGGCAGTCGTCGCCGACCTCGGCGGTCTCGCCGATGACGATGCCCATACCGTGGTCGATGACGAGCCGGCGGCCGAGCTTGGCGCCGGGGTGGATCTCGATCCCGGTCCAGAACCGGCTCCACTGGGAGATGGTCCGGGCGAGGAATTTCAGGTTGTGTTCGTAGCAGGCGTGGGCGGCGCGGTGGTACATCGTCGCGTGGACGCCCGGATAGAGGAGGAAGACCTCCAGCTTGCTGCGCGCGGCGGGGTCGCGGGCCTGATAGGCCGCGAGGGTCTCGATGAGATGGGACAAGACGGTCACCTCTTATTGGGTCATGGGGATGAAAA
>CAKTJM010000016.1 GCA_934567745.1 uncultured Eubacteriales bacterium
CACCGGAGAAAATGATTTGATCTTATTTCGCGCTTCCGAGCGCGAAACTCTGCGAGGCTTTTTTGACACGCTGAGGCGGACCGGGTTTTCCCGGTCCGCCTGTTCCATGTCCTGTATGGGGGATCGCTTCGTGCGGCGACCGTCCAGCGCTGCGCGGGAGAGGGCCGGTCAGAGCTTCTGCACGAGAGAGTGGTCCTGGTCGATCAGGTGCATCAGCTTCTTCGCGGTGGGGGTCGGTGTGCTCTTCCCGCTCTCCCAGGCCTCGACGGTCCGCCGGGAGACGCCCAGCACCGCCGCGAACGTCTTTTGCGTCATGGCGAGGGAGGACCTGATCGCGGCGACGTCCACCACGGGCAGGGCGCGCTTCCGCTCTAGGGTGTCGGCGGCGGCGTTCCCCCTGCTGTGGGCAAGGGCCTCGTCCAAGCCGTCCATGAGGCCGGAAAAGAAGTCGACGTCCTTGAACGCCTGCTCGATCTCCTCCATCGAGCGGGAAGACTCGAATCTCAGCTCAGACATAAGATCACTCCTTTCGGATCGCTTCGATCAGCTTGCGGATCGCCTTCCTCTGCTCAGAGGTGAGGTCCTCCTGTACGTTCTTAGGATATGCGAAGAGGAGATAAAGATCCTCCCGCTCAAAGACATCCAGATAGATCACGCGCCCGCCGCCGCTCTTGCCGCGGCCCTCCAGCTGGATGCGCAGCTTCCGCGCGCCGCCCGTCCCCTCGATCACGTCGCCGCGCTGAGGGTCCCGCAGGAGGACGTCCTCCAGGAGGAGCAGGTCATCGTCGCTCAGCCCCATCGCCTTCCAGCAGCGGCGGAACGGCGCGGTGTAGATGAACCGTCTCGTCACATGATCGCTCCTATCGGTCCTACGATTTTATCGTAGCTCCATGATACACGCTCTCCGTGCGATCGTCAAGGCCCTTCCGCTTGACGATCCCCCGCCCCGTCACTATAATGGCCTTGGTTAGATTTGCTTAACGATGACGTGAGGAGCACGCAGGCTGCCCGAGCATGCGGGCACGCTCGGACAGCCCGTGACGAGGAGGTACGATGGGACAGAAGGACACGAACTATCTCACCGCCGCGTTCCACGAGACCGTCGCCCAGCGCTTCCCCGCACAGGCGGCGGAGCTGACGGCGCGGTACGACGCGCGGCTCGCCCGCCTGTGGGCGGAGAACGCCGACGCGCCCGAGGCGCTGCGGTTCCATTACGGGCGCCAGATCCTGCCGGGGATCGCCGTCTACGAGACGCTCCAGATGGTCCTGCCGAAGGAGGACGCCCTCCGGACCGTCCACGGCTACGTCGAGGGGCGCGCCCACGCGGCGCGGCGGCGCATCGACCGGCTGATGCGCCTGCCGGGGCTGTATCTGCTGACGCCGGGGATCTTCGCGCGGATGACGAAGAAGCTGTTCGGCACGACGGCGGGCTTCGCCGCCACGGACCGGGGGACGGCCCGCGGCATCTGGCGCATCGACATGACGCGCTGTCCCTATCACGACGCCTGCGCGCGCTACGGCTGTCCGGAGCTGTGCCACTGCTTCTGCGACAGCGACGACATCACCTACGACGGCCTGCACCCGAAGCTCCTCTGGCGGCGCACGAAGACGCTGGGCAGGGGAGACGACTGCTGTGACTTCTGCCTGATGCTCCGGGGGAAGGACCGCGCCGCCCGCCGGGCGGGCTCGTGAAGACCGCACCGAAGGCGCACTGCCGACGGGCAGGAGATCAGGACGACATAGGACCCACCCGGCTCAGCCCTGGGTGGGTCCCTTCTCATCTGTGGGCGGAGTTGACGCCGTCGCCCGCTCCCGCGGCCACCCGAGGAGCCAGACTGCCGCGCCGAGGATCGCCGTGAGCCAGGGCAGCCGCAGCAGGAGCACCACGATGTGGGTGGTCAGCTGTGCGTAGAGGGGGCAGCCCGCGGCGAAGGAGCTGCTCCGCCCCTCCGGCGGTATCGGGACGAAATAGCTCCAGACGTCCCAGACCACGAACGGGACGACGGTCGCGAGGAGCAGCACGAGGACGGCGGTCAGGCCCCACCGCGCCCACCGGACCCACGGCCGCCTCCGGGCGCTGAGCGGATCGGCCCGGAGCAGCTGGCCGATCGCCGCCATGAGGGTCCAGCCGCCCGCCGCCGCACAGCAGGGGACCAGGACGAGCCGGATCGGGAAGACCGCCGCGTGGAGATAGGCCCGAGCGCCCCACGCCAGCGCCGGGCCCCAGCAGGCCCACGCCAGGACGGCCAGCCCCGCGGTCACGGCCAGCCCGAGGAGGATCCGCCGCCGCTCCCTGCGCCGATCCGGGGGCACGGGCGGCCCGTAGAGCACGTCGTTCGCGTCCGTCTCCAGCGCCTGGGCGATGCGCAGGACCATGTCGATGTCGGGCCGCGACCGGCCGTTCTCATAGTTCGAGACGGTCTGGCGCGTGACGTGCAGGGCCGCGGCCAGCTCCTCCTGGGTCAGGCCCTTCGCGGTCCGGAGCGCGCGGATGTTCTTGCTGATGTCTCTCATCGGTCCGCCTCCTTCCTGCTCCGATCGTACCGGAGGATGGCCGATCTGTCAAGCAAAGCTCCTTTGCTCCGGAGAAAAAAGGACCCGCCTCGTTCCCAGAGGTGGGTCCTTCGTCATAGACAGATGGGGGAGAGACGGCGCGGCCTCACGCGGTCGTGCACACCTTGTCCAGGATCCCAGCCAGCTTGGCCAGGACCACGCCGTAGTTGCAAATCGCCACCCCGGCCGCCTGGGCCTGGGCGATCCGCCCGAGCACGTGCCGCCGGGTGGACATGCACGCCCCACAGTGGACGATCAGGTCGTACCCGCTCAGGTCCTCGGGCCAGTCGTTCCCGCGCACGAAGTCGAACGACAGCCCCGCGCCGACCTTCGCCCGCAGCAGCCGGGGGATCTTCACCCGGCCGATGTCCTCCTGTGTGGGGGCGTGGGCGCACGATTCGGCGATCAGGACCCTTGAGCCCTCCGTCAGCCGGTCGATCGCCGCCGCGCCGTCCAGGAAGGCCCGGATGTCCCCCTTGTGCCCCGCGAAGAGGATCGAGAAGGAGGTCAGGCGGCTCTCCGGCGGCTTCTTCTCCCACACGAGGGGGAAGACCTGCGAGTCCGTGACGATCAGGTCCGGGGCCTTCGCCAGCGCGGCGAGGGTCCCGTCCAGCGCGTCCGTCGTGCAGCTCATCACGGCGCACCGCTTGTCCAGCAGCTCGCGCAGCGTCTGCACCTGGGGCAGGATCAGCCGCCCCTTCGGGGCCTGGATGTCCTGCGGCATCACGAGCAGCACCGTGTCGCCCGCTCGGGCGAGGTCCCCGGTGATGGACAGATCCCAGAAGTCGTCCGGGATCGCGCGGGCCAGCGCCTGCCGCAGCCCGTCGATGCCCGCGCCCGTGCGCGCGCTCACCGGCAGCACCGGCAGCCCGAGCGTCTCGCTCAGCGCCGCCGCCGCGCCCTCCGGCCGCTCGTCGCATTTGTTCAGCACGGCCACCACCGGCACGCCGCGCTCGCGGAACCGGTCGAGCCACGCCCGCTCCGGCCCCAGCCCGTCCGTCAGGACGAGCAGCGCCAGGTCGGTCTTCTCCGCTGCCTGACGGGTCCGCGCGACGCGCAGATCGCCCAGCGCGCCCTCGTCGTCCAGCCCGGCCGTGTCGAGGAACACGACCGGCCCCACGCCCCGCAGCTCGAAGGACTTGAGCACGGGGTCCGTGGTCGTCCCGGGCACGGCGGAGACCAGCGCGGTCTCCTGCCCGGTCAGGGCGTTGATCAGCGAGGATTTCCCCGCGTTGCGCCGCCCGAACAGTCCGATGTGCGGGCGCTCGGCCCGCGGTGTGTCCTGGATGCTCATCGGTCGTCTCCTCCTCCCAGGTCCAGTCTCAGTCCCGCCCGGTCCGCGGCCGCCTGACAGTGCGCCAGACCGGTCACGCGCCGCCGGTCGATCGGGCGGAAGTCGTCCGCCCGCGCGTCGGGCATCAGGTCGCAGAAGAGCAGGTCCGCCCCGCTGGCGATCGCCGCGAGGTTGCCCGACAGGTCCGCCAGCCCGGCCTCCGGGTCGCGCCCCGGCTGCTGGGCGGTGATCTTGATCCGCGGCAGCATCAGCCGCACGAGCGCGATCTCCTTGTCCATGAGCAGATCGCTGCCCCGTCCGCCCTCCTCCGCCAGCGGGGTCCCGGCGGCGGGGAGGTAGGGGATGTTGGGCGCCCAGCTGATGTCCAGGTCCCGCATGAGCAGGATGTCGTCGGCCAGCTCGTCGAGGCTCTGCCCCGGCCAGTCCACGATGTTCCCGGAGGCCAGGGTCAGCCCGGCCTCCTTCACCCACGCGATGCCCTGCCTCCGCTTCGCGAAGCTGGTGGAGGGGTTCAGCCGGTCGAAGCTGTCCGGGTGGGACATCTCGAATTTCAGGATATACTCGTCCAGTCCGGCGTCCCGGAGGACGCGGTACTGGTCCCGCTCCAGCTCGCCCGCCCCCAGGGAGAGGGCGAAGCCCAGCCCGTGCAGGTCCGCGACGAGCTGCGCCAGCCGGTCGAAGCCGTAGCCGGGGTCCTCCCCGGCCAGCAGGAACAGCCGCCCCAGCCCGCTCTCCCGCGCCCGGCGGGCGAGGGAGAGGACTTCCTCCGGCTCCATGCGGAAGCGGGGGATCTGATGCCCCGCGCGCATCCCGCAGTACAGGCAGCGGTTGCGGCAGATGTTCGTGTAGGCGAGCATCGCGCTCACCAGGATCCGGTCCCCGCGCAGGTCCGCGCAGACCTGCCGCGCCAGCGGCGCGACGTCCCGGCGGAAGGTCTCCTCCGGCATCTCCAGGACGTCCAGGACCTCCCGCTTGCTTCGGATGGTCATCGGCTCCCCCTCCTCTCGTCGGATGGTCGTGTCGTCTTACTGTGCGCCGTAGTAGAAGGCGTCGCCGGGCATCGCGCCGCCGACGGCCTTGGGGTTTTGATCGTACAGGACCGTGAGGTAGCCGGAGACGGCGGCCTTCATCTCGTCGCCGGTCAGGCAGACGATGTTGCAGTAGGGGATGGCCTTCTCCGCGACGGCGGCGTCCACGATGTCATACTGGCCGACGAGCTGCGCGGCCTCGCTCACGTTGGCGTTGACCCACGCGGTGGAGTCGGCATATTCCGCCAGGAAGGCGGCCACGGCCTCGGGATGCTCCTCGGCGAAGGCGGTGCGGACGATCAGACCGGCGGTGCACAGCTGGCTGCCGTTGTCCAGAGCGTCCCACTCGGCGGTCAGGTCCATGGCGATCCGCAGGTCGTCGAACTTGGTCTGCGCGACGGTGACGAAGGGCTGGGGGAGCATGGCGACGGCGTGGTCCGCCCCGGCCATGGCGGCGACGATCTCAGACGGCTCGCTCTTCCACTCGACGGTGACGTCGGTCTCGGGATCCAGCCCGTTCTGGGTCAGCAGGTAGTCCAGCGCATACTCGGGGGTGGAGCCCTTGCCGGGGGCGTAGATGGTCTGGCCCTTCAGGCTCTCCCAATCGGTGACGGTCTCGCCGCCCTTTTCCGTCAGATAGAGCACGCCGAGGGTGTTGACGGCCAGGAGCTGGACGCCGCCGTCGCTGTTGGCGGCGAGGATCGCGCCCAGGTTCACGGGCACGGCGAGGATGTCCAGGTCGCCCTGGAGGAGCTTCGGGGTCAGCTCGTCGGCGGAGCCGGACATGGTGAACTCGTAGGTGTTGGCGGTCGTCCCGGCCTCGTTGTCGGCGAGGAGCTTGACCATGCCCATGGATGTCGGGCCCTTCAGCCCGCCCAGGCGGACGGTGACGCCCGTGGCGGCGCTGTCGCCGCCGTCGTCGGCGGGCTGGTCGGTGGTCCCCCCACCGCAGGCGGCCAGACCGGCCACCAGGCACAGGGAGAGCAGGAGCGCGAGCAGTTTCTTCATGATAGACCTCGTTCCTCCGCCCGCAGGCGGCAAAGATGTATACTGTATGTTACTCCGCCCGCCCCCACGATCCCATTGCGATCGCAACGCCCCAATTGCTTTTTTGTGGGAGATCCCCAGGCGGGAATAGGGGGCGCGGTCCTTCCGCACACGGCGCAGATGGGGACCGCCGCGCTCCTGCACCCTCTCAGTCACGGCAGAGCCGTGCCAGCTCCCCCAAAGGGGGAGCTGCAGCGTGTCAAAAAAGCCTCGCAGATGAGCGCCCGCAGGCGCCATGGAAGCGACTGACCGCCGAAGGCGGCTCTTGGCGAGTCCCAGTTTCGCGCTCGGAAGCGCGAAATAAGATCAAATCATTTTCTCCGGTGACATGTGCGCCGGAGAAAATACTTCTCAGCCCGTAAGTGTGCGAATCGTCCGCTGCAGGCGGACGGTGCGTTTGCGCAGGGGGCTGCATCCCCTCCGTCGAAAAGCTCCGAAGGGTTTTTTCGACAGTCTCGAGCTCCCCCTCTGGGGGAGCTGTCCGCGAAGCGGACTGAGAGGGTGCCCACCACGGGGCGGAGCGCACGACGCCGTGTGCGGACCCACGGCCTTGCTGGTATGGGCACGGCCTGCCGCCAGCTCGCCAACGCAAAGAGCCGCCGAAACATCGGCGGCTCTCACGCAAGTCAAAGATCGGGTCAAGTCTCAAATCAGATGGAGGATGAGGACAGGGGCCGGACCGCTCAGGCCTTCCACAGCCCGTGGAGGTTGCAGTACTCGTAGGCGGCGACGACCTTGTCGCCGGGAGCCAGGGCGAAGACGGCGCGGGGCGCGTCGCCGGGCTTGAGGGCCTTGCGCTGGTTGCCCTGCTCGGTGTGGAGGGCGATCCACTGGATGGAGTGCTTCTCCTCCATGGGGTGCAGGGTGGAGCCGACGGTGACGGTGACCAGGCTGCCGTCCTGCTCGATGACGGGGACGTGCTTCTCGGTGGCGGAGTCGGCGGTCTTCGGGACCATCTCGACGACCTCGTCGCCGCAGCAGACGGCCTTGACGCCGGAGGGCTGGACGTAGGCGAGGATGTTGCCGCAGTGGGAACACTTGTAGAACTTCATTTCCATGGTAGTATCTCCTTTTATCTTTTCTTTCGTTATCGTATGGGCGTCGTTCGCGGATCTTTTGGCCCGATCGTGTTTTTGGTGTATCGCTCAGGGCCATCTTGTGATATGATGATAGCATCTCGAAATGGTCGGCGGCAGTGATATAGTCACAAAGGCCGAAAAAAATCTCTGCGAGGAAGAGGAGGCGCACAGATGGAGGAGAACATCACGTTCTATCGCGACCTGACGCCGGAGCAGCGGGACCTGATGGACCGCACCCTGCTCCGCCAGAGCTTTCGGAAGGGGCAGCTCGTCCACCGCCACGGGGACAGCTGCGTGGGCATCATCTACGTCCGGACGGGCCGGCTGGCCTTCTCGATCATCTCGGAGGAGGGGCGGGAGATCACCCTCTTCCGCGCGGAGCCGGGCATGACCTGCGTCCTCTCCGCCGCCTGCGTCTTCCGCGGACTGACGATGGAGAGCAGCATCGTGACGGAGGTCCCGACGGAGGTGTCGGTCCTGCCCGCGCCGGTCCTCTCCCAGCTCATGCAGGAGAACAAGGACGTCGAGCGGCTGGTGTACAAGCTGGCGGTCGAGCGGTTCTCGACGGTGGTCCAGTCCCTTGAGCGGGTGCTCTTCTTCGGGCTGGAGCGGCGGCTGGCCCTCTTCCTGCGGGAGGAGTGCGCGCGGCGGCGCGGCCCGACCTTCGCCGCCACGCACGAGCAGATCGCGCGGTACATCGGCTCCTCGCGGGAGGTCGTCACGCGCGCGCTCAACCAGCTCGCGGGCCGCGGGATCGTCTCCCTCGGCCGCGGGACCGTGACGGTCCTGGACCCGGACACGCTCGACGACCTGGCAGAATGAGGAGGACACGCCATGCAGCAGGATTTTGAATACTTCAACCCGACCCAGGTCATCTTCGGCCGTCAGGCGCTCGACCGGCTCCCGGAGCAGCTCTCGTACTACGGCGAGAGCGTCCTCCTGGCCTACGGCGGCGGCTCGATCCACCGCACAGGCCTGTACGACCGCGTGCAGGACGCCCTGCGCCGCAGCGGCAAGCGCGTGACGGACTTCCCCGGCATCATGCCGAACCCGACGTATGAGAAGGTGCTCGAGGGCGGCCGTCTGGCCCGCGCCTGCGGCGCGGACCTGATCCTGGCCGTCGGCGGCGGGTCGGTCATCGACTGCGCGAAGGCCGTGGCCCTCGCGGCGGTGGAGGACGGCGACCTCTGGACCCGCTTCTTCCTGGAGAAGCGCGGGCCGGAGCGGATGCCCCTGCCGGTCGGCGCGGTGCTGACCATGGTCGGCACCGGGTCGGAGATGGACGGCGACGCCGTCGTGACGAACGAGGCGACCCACCGCAAGACCTCGTGCTGGGACTATACGCTCTATCCCAAGTTCGCCATCTGCGACCCGCAGCTGACCTACACCG
Source organism: uncultured Eubacteriales bacterium (assembly GCA_934567745.1). Taxonomy (GTDB): domain Bacteria; phylum Bacillota; class Clostridia; order Oscillospirales; family Oscillospiraceae; genus Evtepia. Next base: position 8,392 of record CAKTJM010000016.1, read on the forward strand.
TCCCGGAGTACCAGATGGTCTCCGGCAGCTTCGACATCCTCTCCCACATCATGGAGACCTACTTCAGCCCCGACGACGAGGACAACCTCTCCGACGACCTGGCCGAGGCGGTCATGCGCAGCGTCATCCGCAACACGGCGGCGGCCCTGCGCGATCCGCACGACTACACCGCCCGCAGCAACCTCATGTGGGCCTCGTCCCTGGCGCTGAGCGGCCTGCTCGCCCCGTCGAAGCGGGAGGACTGGGAGGTCCACCAGATCCAGCACCAGCTCGGCGCCTACTACGACTGCGCCCACGGGATGGGTCTGGCGGCGGTGTCCCCGGCGTACTACCGGACGATCCTGCCCTACGCCGTCCCGCGGTTCAAGCGGTTCGCCGTGAACGTCTGGGGCATCGACCCCGCCGGGCGCACCGACGAGGAGGTCGCCCACGCGGGCATCGACGCTCTGGCGCAGTACATCCGCGAGAGCCGGATGACGCCGACCCTCCGCGCCCTTGGCATCCCGGACGAGAGCCGCCTGGCGGAGATCGCCGACACGGTGACCCTGCGCCGCGGGGGCTATCACCAGCTCACCCGCGACGAGGTCCTCGCGATCCTGCGGGCGAGCTTCTGAGAGGGGGGACGCAGGATGGTGGAAATGACCTTCGACGAGGTGGCGGAGCTGCTCGACGAGATGGCCGAGACCTTCCCGCCGGTCTTCTTCACGGAGCTCAACGGCGGGATCATCCTCGAAGAGGAGGAGAAGTGGGACCCGACCTTCCCGCCCCGCGAGATCTTCTTCCTGGGCGAGTACATCCAGGACGGCTGCCTGGGCCGGTCCATCGCGCTGTACTACGGCTCCTTCCTCGCCACGGCCCGCAATGAGGAGTGGGACGAGGAGACCTGGCGCGACGAGCTGTACACGACCCTCGCCCACGAATTCACGCACCACATGGAGTCCCTGGCCAACGAGCACGGTCTGGACGACAAGGACGAGGCCGATATGCTCCAATATCTGGAAGATCACCGGCTCCTCGGCGACGATCCGTCGCCGGAGGACGGGGAAGATGACAAATGATGCCAAGATATTGAAAAATATCTCGATCGAAGCACAAAATATCCGTCAAAAATGTTGAAATCTCTGTTTATTTGTAGTATCATGGTGAAAAACCGAATGTGACGCCAGCGGGATGCGGCCGTCGTCCTGCGTCCCCCGGCTGGCTGATACCGTAGAGAGGGAAAGGGAGGACTGGTTATGGCATTCTGGAGCGCACTGCGGCGCAGAGCGGACGAGGAAGACCTGTACGAGGAGCAGGAGGGCACTTACGCCTACGAAGACGAGGTAGACAGCGGTTGGGAGACCCCCGGCGTGCAGCCGATCCGCAGCGCCGCCGACATGCAGATCGTGACCCTTGAGCCGACGAAGTACGAGGATGCGTCCAGCATCGCCGACCACCTGCGCGATATGAAGTTCGTGGTCCTGAACCTGGCCAAGGCGGACATGGCCGTCGCGCGCCGTCTGCTGGACTTCATCTCCGGCGTGGCCTATTCCGAGGACGGCCACATCATGAAGGTCGCGGAGCAGGTCTACGTCGCCGCCCCCTATTTCGTCGATCTCCTCAGCGAGACCGACGACACCCGCTTCTTCTGAGCGGCAGAAAAAGGAACGAAGGAAAGCGCTGTGGTCAAGAGCCACAGCGCTTTTTCATGTGTGTCTATGCAGATCGGACGTCCATCGGATCTCCCTTGCATAGCGAAGTGCGCCCTTCCGCACACGGCCATAGTGCAGCGTATCGCGCCGTGGCAGACACCCTCTCAGTCGCGGCTCTGCCGTGACTGAGAGGGTACAGGGACGGAGCGTTCTGCACAGCGTCATGTACGGAACACCCACAGAGCAGAGGGAGACAAACGCTCCGACCTCTCAACGGTGCCTCACCGCCCGTACCCCTCCGGGTTCCGGCTCTGCCAGCGCCAGGAGTCCGCGCACATCTCGTCGATGCCGTGGTCCGCCTGCCAGCCGAGCACCTCCCGTGCGCGGGTGGTGTCCGCCCACAGGGCGGCCACGTCGCCCGGCCGCCGGGGATCGACCACGTAGGGGAGCGTCCGCCCGCACGCCCGTTCATAGGCGTGGAGGACGTCGAGCACACTGTGCCCCTCGCCGGTGCCCAGGTTGCACACGAGCGGCCCACCGTCGTGCGCCGCCAGCCACCGCAGGGCGGCGACGTGCCCGCGCGCCAGGTCCACCACGTGGATGTAGTCCCGCACGCCGGTCCCGTCCGGGGTGGGCCAGTCGTCCCCGAAGACGTGCAGCCGGTCGAGCTGACCGGCGGCGACCTTGGCGATGTACGGCACGAGGTTGTTGGGGATCCCGTTCGGGTCCTCGCCGATCAGGCCGGAGGGATGCGCCCCGATGGGATTGAAGTACCGCAGCAGCGCCACGCGCAGGCCGGGGTCCGCCCGGCAGCAGTCGGTGAGGATCTGCTCGATGGCGAGCTTCGTCTGTCCGTAGGGGTTCGTCGCGCTCAGGGGCGCGTCCTCGCGGATCGGCACGGAGGACGGGTCGCCGTACACCGTCGCGGAGGAGGAGAAGACGAACTGCCGCACGCCGTGCCGCTGCATCGCCTCCAGCAGGGAGAGGGTGCAGCGGAGGTTGTTCGCGTAATAGGCGAGCGGCCGCGCGACGCTCTCGCCCACGGCCTTGAGCGCGGCGAAGTGGATGACCGCCTCGATGTCCGGGTGCGCCGCGAACACCTGCTCGGCCGCCTCCGGCACGCACAGGTCCACCTCGTGGAACGGCACGGCCCGCCCCGCGATCCGCTCCACCCGGCGGACCGCCTCCGCACTGGAATTGACCAGGTCGTCCGCCACGACCACCTCGTAGCCCGCCTGGAGCAGCTCCACGCAGGTGTGGCTGCCGATGTACCCCGCGCCGCCGCTGACCAAGATCGTCATCGTCCTCGCTCCCTTCGCTGTCGTTCGTGGCCCCATTATACCGCACCGCCGCGGATTTGTCACCGAAAATCTCTTGCACAGCAAGGGGAAGATCACTATAATAGAGGAAAAGCCACGAAAGGAGGGCACGCCGTGGCCAAGATCGTCGATATCCACACCTATCTCCCGGTCCTCATCGACCTGATCGAGCGGGGGGAGTCGGTCACCGTGACCGTCACCGGCAGCAGCATGACGCCCTTCCTGGTGCACGGCCGGGACCAGATCCGCTTCCGCCGGCCGGACGGCCCCCTGCGGCGCGGGGACCTGGCCTTCTTCCGCCGCGCGACGGGCGCCTATGTGATGCACCGCGTCGCGCGCGTCGATGCGCAGGGGCGGTACTACCTGGTCGGCGACGGCCAGCAGGCGGTCGAGGGCCCCATCCGTCCGGAGCAGGTCTTCGGTCAGGTCACGGAGGTCTGCCGCAAGGGGCGGTGGATCGGGCCGGAGGACCGCTGCTGGCGGTTCTTCGCGGGGCCGTGGCTGACGCTGCGCCCTCTGCGCCCGCTCCTGCGCGGGGCCTACGGGCGCGTCGCGCGGCATCGAACGAAACGAGGTGAGCCATCTGGATAAGGAAAAAGATCCGACCTTCCTCGGCTCGGCCTTCCTGGGCATCCTCCGCCGCAAGCGGAAGGACGGCAGCTTCCGCGAGCTGCTGGACGACTGGCGCTGGATCCTCGCCTACACGAGGCAGTACAAGGGCGCGGTCCTGCTGTACGTCCTGCTCGGCGTGCTCAGCGCGTCCTTCGGACTGGTCTCGGCGGTGGCGAGCAAGTACACGATCGACGTCATCACCGGCTACGACACGGCGCGGCTCTCGGTGGTCATCGCGATCATGGTCGGCTCCGCCGTGGCGGGCATCGCCTTGCGGTGCCTGACCTCCCGCGTCTCGACCAAGGTGAGCCTGTACGTGAACAACGACATCCAGGCGTCCGTCTTCGACAAGATCCTGGACGCGGACTGGCTGGCCCTGAGCCGCTTCGCCCACGGGGACGTGCTCAACCGCTTCAACAGCGACGTGAAGACGGTCGCGGGCAACGCGATCAGCTGGCTGCCGGACCTCGTGATCGGCCTGTACACCTTCGCGGCGACCTTCGCGGTGATCTGTTATTATAATGTGGTGATGGCCTTGATCGCGCTGGCGAGCGCGCCGGTGCTGCTGCTCTCGTCGCGGTACCTGATCCTGCGCCTGCGGCGGCACAACCAGGAGCTGAAGGTGATGGACAGCCGCCTGATGTCCTTCGAGGCCGAGGCGTTCTACCACATGGACACCATCAAGGGCTTCGGCCTGATGGCCCGCTACGGCGCGGGCCTGCGCAGGCTCCAGAGCGCCTACAAGAAGGTCGCGCTGGACTACAACCGCTTCACCATCGAGACGGACGCGGCCCTGTCGCTGCTGGGGTCCCTGGTGCAGTTCGCGGCCTTCGGCTACTGCCTGTACCTGCTGTGGACGCACCAGATCGCCTACGGCACGATGGTCCTCTTCCTCTCGCAGAGCGCGAAGCTCTCCTCGACCTTCAACGGCATGGTATCGATCGTCCCGGCCTTCCTGAACAGCGCCGTCTCCGCCCACCGCATCCGGGAGCTGGTCCAGCTCGAGCGGGAGCGGCACGACCCGGCCAGCGGGGCGCTCGACCCGCTGGCGGCCGACGGCTTCACGGCGGAGCTGTCCGGCGTGCGCTTCGCCTACGCCGAGGAGCCAGGCCCGGTGCTGGAGGACGCCGTCTTCCGCGCCGCCCCCGGCGAGATCGTGGCCCTGGTCGGCCCGTCCGGCGAGGGGAAGACGACCGTGATCCGGCTCCTGCTTGGTCTCGTCCGGCCGCAGGAGGGCCGGGCGGTCCTCCGCGCCCGCGACGGCACGGCGGTGGAGATGAACGCCGAGACCCGCCGCCAGTTCTCCTACGTCCCGCAGGGGAACACGATCCTCGCGGGCACGATCGCGGAGAACCTGCGCATGGTCCGCCCGGACGCGACGGACGAGGAGCTGCGCGCGGCGCTGGAGCAGGCGTGCGCGTGGGGCTTCGTGTCGAAGCTGCCGGACGGGCTGGACAGCGCGGTCGGCGAGGGCGGCCGCGGCCTGTCCGAGGGGCAGGCGCAGCGGATCGCGATCGCGCGGGCGATCCTGCGCGACGCGCCGGTGCTGCTGCTGGACGAGGCGACGTCGGCGCTGGACGTGGCGACGGAGCGGCAGATCCTGCGCAGCATCGTCCGCAGCCGCCCGAACAAGACCTGCATCGTGACGACGCACCGGCCGACGGTCCTCGGTCTGGCCGACCGGGTGTACCGCGTCTCGGACCGCCGCCTGGAGCAGCTGGGGGCCGAGGAGGCGGCGCGGCTGGCGATGGAGTTCTGAAAAAGAATTGAAAATGCTGACGGATCTTTCGGTTGACGGTTGCCCTTTTCGGGAGCATGTGGTAAAATGAAGGCACGTATATATGCCGACGCGGCATCGGAGCTAGAAAAAACGTTCAAATGGAGGTACACACAATGCGGAAACGGAAACTTTTGGCCTGCCTGCTGGCTGTGGGCATGCTGATGAGCCTGATCCCATCTGCCTTGGCGGCGGAGACGGAGCCGTCCATCGACGATGCGGCGGCGAGCGTCAACCTCGCTCAGGTCGAACAGGCGCTCGACCGTGCGACCGGCACCGACGTAGCCATGACCACGAGCAAGATCTCGCATGACTACCGTACCCAGGGCGAGATCGACACGGTCTCTTATCAGGCGAAGCTGACCATGACGAACACGATGGCGGAGTATCTCCATGCGAGAGAAAAGCAGCTCATGGACGCCAGATTCGTCGTCAAGATCGACATCGACGTCGATAAGCTCGATTTCGTGACCAATAACGACAAAAGTGCAGATTTCACCTTCAAGAGCACCTTCCTGAAGGCTGTGAATGATAACGATGGGAAGTATACTGTCACTGGCGTCAAGGTCGTGGAGGAAGGCGTCTACACTTGGTTCGTCTCTACGATCCATGTCCCGAACGTGAACGACCTGAGCAAGACCGACCTGAAATACGCGGCAGAGCTGGTCCTCTGCTATGACAGACAGACTGTCATAAGTGCCAGCGACATCAAGGGCAACGGTGGCGCAGAAGCATTTGCTAAGAGCAACTATGCGAACAAGGCCACACTCAGCTCTTCCATGACCGTCGAGGCGTGGACACAGCCCATCACCCTGGAGCTGGCCAAGCTCAAGCTCACCGATGATACGGTCACTAAGGGGAAGCAGGCACGTTCCAACGCCCCCTACACCATCAAGGCGACCGGTACCATCTCCGGCACGTTCGATTATGCGACGGCCGAGGTGATGCAGAACATCGGCGACTTTACGCACACCTATCAGAACGAGAAGCTCTATAAGACGATGGGCTACGGCGGGTTGGATGACAATGGCCAGTACAAGGGTTGGACCGCCAACACCGTCCAGCTCGACCTCTACTCCTCCACCTCCGGCGGCGGTGGCGGCGGCGGGAACAAGCCCGTCCTGAACAAGGAAGACCACTTCGGCTACATCATCGGCTACCCCGTGGACTACTTCACCGGCGAGCCGACCACCGACCAGACCAAGAAGCCGGTCCGCCCCCAGGGCAACATCACCCGCGCTGAGGTCGCCACCATCTTCTTCCGCATGCTCACCGACGAGAGCCGCACCGAGTTCTGGAGCCAGACCAACGACTACTCCGACGTGAAGCAGGGCCAGTGGTTCAACCCCGCCATCTCCACCCTCTCCAACGCCGGCATCATCAGCGGCTATCCCGACGGGTCCTTCAAGCCCAACGGCTTCATCACCCGCGCCGAGTTCGCGACCATCGCGGTCCGCTTCTTCGACGTGCAGTATGACGGCAAGGACCTCTTCCCCGACATCTCCACCCACTGGGCGAAGGACTACATCAACCAGGCGGGCAGCGCCGGTCTCGTCAACGGCTACCCCGACGGCACCTTCGGCCCCAACAAGAACATCACCCGTGCCGAGGCGGTGACCCTCGTCAACCGCACCCTCGACCGTCACCCCGACCAGGAGCACTTCCTCAAGGACATGCTCGTCTGGCCCGACAACATGGACACCACCAAGTGGTACTATGCCGACATGCAGGAGGCCACCAACTCCCACGAGTATGAGATGAAGACCGCCTCCGACGGCACCAAGTACGAGATCTGGACCAAGATGCTGCCCATCCGCGATTGGGAGGCCTTCGAGAAGGCCTGGTCCGACGCCAACTCCGCCACCAACCCCGGCGAGGTCGTCAACAAGCCCAGCACCAGCAAGTGATCCCAACCATCGAAACGCACGAGCCGCCCCCGGCCAGATCGGCCGGGGGCGGCTTTTGTGTCTATCCGTCACGCCGCGCGGTGCTTCCGCACACGACGCTGCGATCTCTGCGCCGTGTGGGACACCCTCTCAGTCCGCTTCGCGGCCAGCTCTCCCAGAGGGAGAGCTTTTTGGGTGGGTGGGCCGATCCAACGAACGCATGAAGAGGGGCCGCGCAGCGAGCTCCCCCTCTGGGGGAGCTGTCGCGGCTTTGCCGTGACTGAGAGGGCGCATGAACGGAGCGTTCCGTACAGCGTCATGTGCGGAACGCCCACAGAGCAGAGGGGCACGGCTCCCTCTGACGAGGGAGCTGTCCGCGCAGCGGACGGAGGGAGAGACGACAGGACGCCATGGCCCGATCCCCCACCACGAGAGACCGCCCCCGGCCAGTTGGCCGGGGGCGGTCCGCTATCCATATTTGTCCTGTGGGCCCGTCAGGCCCCCTCGCTCCCGTCCCGGACGACATAGCCGTTGAGGGTGACGAAGGCGACGTCGGTGCCCAGCTCGTCGCGGACGGTGATCTCATAGAAGCACACGCGCCGACCGTCCTTGATGAGCTTCGCCTCGGCGATCAGCCGCTTCCCGGCGGCGGGCTTGAGGAAGGTGATCTGCGAGGCCTGCGTGACCACCGCGCGGCCGTTCTGGTTGGCGGCCACGGCGAAGGCGAAGTCGGCCAGGGTGAACATCGTCCCGCCCATGGGGATCCCCAGGGCGTTGCAGTGCCGCGGCTCGATGTCCATCGAGCACCGCGCCCACCCATAGGCCGCGTCGTCGATGACGGCGGAGAGGCCCTGGGTGACGAAGAGGTCGCCCTCGAATTTCTGCTTGAGCTGCGCCAGTGTCTCTTTCATCATAATGATATCACCTCACCAGATCTGGACGCGGTCCTGCGGCGCGAGCCACATGCCGCAGCCCTCCGTGATGCCGAAGGTATCGTAAAATTGCTGGAAGTTCTGCAGGACCAGGCTCCCGCGCAGCTTGTCCGGCGCGTGGACGTCGACCTGGGCCAGCAGCTGGCGGTACTCGCGGGTGTAGGAGGAGCACCAGATCTGCCCGGCGGCGGTGTACAGCGCCTCGTAGTCGGGCTTGGCCTTCTGCCCCTCCAGCTGGGTGATGCAGGCCATCGCGCCGAGGTCGGCGATGTCCTCGGAGAGGGTCAGCGCGCCGCTGCACGTGATGCCCGGTGCGATCTCGCGGCCGTCGTACAGGGCGACGACCTTCTCGCACAGGCCCTGGAAGGCGGCGTAGTCCTCGGCGGTCCACCAGTCGGCGGCGTTGCCGTTCTCATCGTACTTCGCGCCGTTGTTGTCGAAGGCGTGGGTGATCTCGTGGGCGATGACGTAGCCGATGCCGCCGAGGTTGCGCGCGTCGGGGGCGTCCACGTCATAGAACGGTGCCTGGAGGATGGCGGCGGGGAAGTTGATGGAGTTGGCGTTCGCGTCGTAATAGGCGTTGACGGTGTAAGGGGTCATGGCCCAGGCGGTCTTATCGACGGGCCGGTCCTGCGCGGCGGCCAGCGCCGCGCGCTCGGCCTTGCCCATGGCGATGACGACGTCGTAGAAGCTGCCGCCCTCGCTCGTGGTGCGGAAGGACACGTCGCGGTACGGGTCGTCCCACTCGTCGGGGTAGCCGATCTGATAGGTCATCGTGTCGAGCTTCTTGAGCGCCTTTTCCTTCGTGGTGTCGCTCATCCAGTCGAGGGCGCGGATGCGCTGCTCATAGATGCCGATGATGTCCCGGACCATCTGCTCCACGTCGGCCTTGGCCTGGGCGGAGAAGCAGCGATCGACGTAGGCCTGGCCGAGATAGTCGCTCATCAGGCTCATGACGTACTGGGCGGCCAGCTCCTCGCGGGTGAGTGCGCCGGAGATGCCGAGATAGCCCTGCTGGAAGGCGTCGCTGGCCTCGACGAAGCTCTGGTCGAGCAGCGCGCCATAGCCGGAGGCGATGGCCAGACGGCTGTAGGCCTTCAGCGTGTCGAGTCGGTCCGGCGTGAAGAGCGCGGCGATGGCGCGGACCGCGCCGGGGTCGGAGACGAGGATCCGGTCGGTCTGGCGCAGGCCGGACGCGGCGAAGATCGGGTCGAGGGGCGCGTCGGGGAAGAGGGCGTCGAGCTGGGCCATGGTGTAGAGGTTGTAGGTCTTGCTCACGTCGCCCTGATCCTGGGTGTCCAGGGACGCGTCGGCGATGGCCACGTCGGCGTCCCAGACGAGCTGGGCCTGCCGGGCGGCGTCCGCCGGATCGACGCCCACGAGGTCGAGCATGGTGGTGATATACTGGAGATAGGCGTCCTTCTGCTGGGCGGTGGCGGTGGCGTAGCCGGTCTTGCCCAGGGCGGGGGACATGGTCTGGAGGGCGAGGACGTGGGTGTCGCTGTCCTTCGCGTCGGTGGTCAGGCCGAAGGCGAGGATCAGCCCGGTGCCGGTCTCCTCCAGCATCTGCGCCATGACGGCGACGATGTCCGCGGGGGCCGCGGCCTTGTCGATGGCGTCGAGATAGCCCTGGATGGGCGCGAGCATCTGTGGGTCGTCCTTCCCGACGGCGAGGATGTTCTCATAGAGCGCGGCGATCTTGCGCTCGCCGTCGGTCTTGGGCGCGGCGACGATGTCGGTGATGATCTGCGCGACCTGCTGGTTCGTCTCGATCGCCAGATCGGTGAACCCGCCCGCGCTGGTGTAGCCGGGCTGGATGACGCTCTGGTCGAGGGCGGTCTTGTTGACGGCGGCGTAGAAGTCGTCCTTCAGGTTCGTCCCCTCCAGGGCGTAGACCCGGTCGATCAGCAGCTCCAGCTGCCAGTCGAGGATGGGATCGTTGGGGGAGAGGGTGGTGGCGCTGGTCCCCGCGACGATGCCGGAGGCGAGGACGCTGCTCAGCTCCTCCTGCGCCCAGCGGGGCACGTCGGTGAAGCTGGCGGCGGGATAGCCGCTGCGGGCGTTGTCGCCGACGGGCGTGGGCAGCCCGCCGAAGGCGCGCTCGAGCATGACGAGCGCCTGGACGCGGCTGACGCCCTGGTCCTCGGCGAGGTCGCCGTTGGGATAGCCCTTGAGGATGTCGGAGCGCTGCACCCCGGCGTTGTAGTCGTCCGCGGCGGCGAGGAGCCGGTCGGCGGTCTGACCACGGGTGAGGGCCGTCCCGCTCTGCGCCGCCTGAGCGGGCACGAGGGCGACGATCATCACGACGGCCAGGAGACAGGCGGTGAGTTTCTTGATCTGCTGCACGTGAGCACACTTCCTTCCAAAGCATCGAGTCATCAGGATATGCAACATGCATTATACTATGATCTCCGACTTCGGTCCATAAGATTCGATGAAAAATTTCTGAAAATTTGATGAAGCTGGCAGCGGGCCGCAGGTTTTTTGTCGTTTCCCCACAAAGATCCGTTTACAAACGGCGCGCGATCCACTATAATAGAGAAAAACGAAAAAACTCGTCGGGAGGAGACCGTCATGACGAAGCAAGAGCTGTACGAATCGAAATTCGTGACGCTGGACGATGCGCTGAACATGATCCGTTCGGGCGACACGATCTCTACCGCTTATTACGGCAACGAGCCGCGGGAGTTCCTGCGCAACCTTCACCAGGTGGCCGATCGGGGGGTGGAGGACCTCACCGTCTGGGTGAGCAACCCGCAGGAGGCCTATCCCTTCATCTGCATGGACGAGCTGAAGGGGACCATCGACATCCGCTGTGTCTTCTATGGCAAGCCCCTGCGCGAGCACCACGCCAGCGAGCGGATCAGCTACGCGCCGAACCACCTCCACGCCTGCTGGCACACGATCTGGGAGACCCAGCGCCCGAACGTCTTCGTCGCGGCGGTGACGCCGATCGACGAATACGGCTACGTCTGCCTCTCCCTGAGCCAGCAGTCGGAGCTGGAGATGCTCGACCGCTGCGACCTGGTCATCTGCGAGGTGAACCCCCAGCTCCCGCGCACGATGGGCACGGTGCGCATCCCCGTGGCGCAGGTGGACTATTTCTACCACGCGGACTACGAGGCCGTCCACAGCCCGCTCTACCCCTCGACCCCTGCGCAGCAGCGGATCGCGGACTACGCGGCGAGCCTGATCAAGGACGGCGACTGCATCCAGCTCGGCATCGGCGGTCTGCCGGATGCCGTGGCGGAGCGTCTGCGCGACCGGCACGACCTGGGCATCCACACGGAGATGATCGGCTCGGCGATCGGCAAGCTGATGGAGTGCGGTGCGGTGAACAACTCCCGCAAGAACCACTACCGCAACCGGACGATCGGGTCCTTCGTCTGGGGCAGTCAGGCGCTGTATGACTATCTGGACGACAACCCGCTGGTGGAGATCCTGCCGGTCAACCAGGTGAACGACCCGTTCAACATCATGAAGAACCGGAACATGGTCTCGGTGAACACCGCGCTGGAGGTGGACCTGACGGGCCAGATCTGCTCGGAGACGGTCAACGGCATGCAGTACTCCGGCACCGGCGGGGCGGAGGACTTCGCCTACGGCGCCTTCCACGCGGAGAACGGCCGCGGGATCATCGCGCTCAACGCCACGGCGAAGGACGGCACGATCTCGCGCATCAAGGCGCAGCTGACCCCCGGCAGCGTGGTGAGCATCTCCCGCAACGTGGTGGACATGGTGGTCACGGAGTACGGCGTGGCGAAGCTGCGCGGCAAGTGCATCCGCGACCGCGTGAGCGAGCTGATCCGCGTGGCGCACCCGGACTTCCGCGAGGAGCTGCGCAGCGAAGCGCGCCGCCTCCAGATCTGGTGAGCCTTCCCGGGAAATGAAAGAGCCGACGGCGTTTCGCCGTCGGCTCTTGGCCGTCATGGGAGGTGATATGGCTCAGAACTCCGCGCTGCCCACCGTGCGGGGATGCGGCAGGACGTCGCGGATGTTGGAGATGCCGGTCAGGTACATGACCATCCGCTCGAAGCCCAGGCCGAAGCCCGCGTGCTTGCAGGTGCCGTAGCGGCGCAGGTCGAGGTACCACCAATAATCCTTCGGGTCCATGCCCAGCTCGCGGATGCGGGCCTCCAGGACGTCGTAGCGCTCCTCGCGCTGGCTGCCGCCGATGATCTCGCCGATGCCGGGGACCAGGCAGTCCGCGGCGGCGACGGTC
>CAKTJM010000017.1 GCA_934567745.1 uncultured Eubacteriales bacterium
TTTTGGCGTGCAGCTTTATGAAACAGCGTGGAGTTTTATACCCCTTGAAATTTGAAAAAGCTTGTTCCCGTAAGGATCTACGGGCATTTGTGCTTCTTTATAGATTTATGAAATCAGGTCAAATTCTTCCGATACCTAATTTCATATCTATCACTTCTCCTTCGTATGAGGTCGTTTCCTGATACTCGATCATACCAGATACCACGGCGCGGCGCAAGGGGCAGGCGGCACGATCAGCACATCTGATGAGCTGCCCCCAGGCCCCGGCTATGTCCCCCGCTCACATGAAGCCCATCCTGCACGGCCGTCCGCCCGACCAAAAAAGGCCCTTTGGGGCCTCTTTTTTTGATGCAAGCAGGAAAATTTCGCTTTTTGCCCCCTTTTGCCCGGTTTTTGGTTGCATTCTCTCCTCAGTTGCAGTAAAATGCAGGCTGTATCAAAGTAAGCGAACGAAAGCGAACGAAGAGGAGAGGCGACGGACATCATGCTCAACATCGTCCTGGTCGAGCCGGAGATCCCCATGAACACCGGCAACATCGCACGCACCTGCGCCGTCACCGGCTGCCGTCTGCATCTGATCCGCCCCCTGGGCTTCGACATCAGCGACCGCGCCGTCCGGCGCGCCGGGCTGGACTACTGGCCCATGGTCGATCTGCACGTCTACGACAGTCTTGACGACCTCTTCGCCCAAAACGACGTGACCGATCTCTGGCTCGCCACCACCAAGGCGCCCAGAGACTACGCCGAGGCCGTCTTCCGGCCCGACGCCTGGCTCTTCTTCGGCAAGGAGACCGCCGGGCTGCCGGAGGCGTTCCGCCTCGACCACCGCGACCGCTGCCTGCGCATCCCCATGCGCCCCGGCGCGCGGAGCCTGAACCTGGCCAACTCCGTGGCCATCCTGACCTATGAGGCCCTGCGGCAGCAGGGCTTCCCCGGCCTCTCCTCCGAAGGTGGGATGGCCGACTGACCCAACGACAGAAAAGAAAGATGGAAAAGGGGCTGTATCTCCAATGGATCATGACAAGAAGACGATCCGCGACGTAGACGTCGCGGGCAAGAAGGTCCTGCTGCGCTGCGACTTCAACGTCCCGCACGACAAGAAGACCGGCATCATCCACGACGACACCCGCATCGTCGCCACCCTGCCGACCATCCGCTATCTCCTCGACCACGGCGCCGCCGTCATCCTGCTCTCCCACATGGGCCGTCCCCACGGCGAGTGGAAGCGCGAGATGTCCCTCTTCTCCGCCCGCGAGCATCTGGAGAAGCTCCTCGGCATCCCCGTGCCCATGACCAAGGACGTCCTCGGGCCGGACACCCGCGCCCGCTGCGCCGCGCTCCAGCCCGGCCAGGTCGTGCTCGTCGAGAACCTCCGCTTCTGCATCGAGGAGGAGCGCAACGATCCCGACTTCGCCCGTGAGCTGGCCTCCCTGGCCGACCTCTTCGTCTTCGACGCCTTCGGCGCGGCCCACCGCGCCCACGCCTCCACCGAGGGCGTGTCCCACTATCTGCCGTCCTACGCCGGGTTCCTCGTCGAGAAGGAGCTGGACTTCCTCGGCCGCGCCCTGGAGGAGCCGAAGCGCCCCCTCGTCGCCATCCTCGGCGGGGCGAAGGTCTCCGACAAGCTCGGCGTCATCAACAGCCTGCTGCACAAGGCCGACACCCTCATCATCGGCGGCGGCATGTCCTACACCTTCCAGGTCGCCCGCGGCGGCTCCATCGGCGGCTCCCTGCTCGACGCCGAGCGCATCGGCTACGCCCGCGACATGATCGCCAAGGCCGAGGAGCTGGGCGTGCGTCTGCTCCTGCCCGTCGATACCGTCGCCGCCCGCACCTTCGCGCCGGACGCGACGCCCGTCGTCGTGCCCGCCCTGTCCATCCCCGACGAGCTGCAGGGCATGGACATCGGCCCCGAGACCATCAAGCTCTTCTCCCAGGCCATCTCCGAGGCCGGTACCGTCATCTGGAACGGCCCCATGGGCGTCTTCGAGTTCCCCGCCTTCGCCGCGGGCACCAACGCCATCGCCCACGCCATGGCCGAGCTGACCGACGCCATCACCATCGTCGGCGGCGGCGACTCCGCCTCCGCCGTGGAGAAGGCCGGGGTCGCCAGGCAGATGTCCCACATCTCCACCGGAGGCGGCGCGTCGCTCGAGTTCCTGGAGGGCCTGTCCCTGCCCGGCATCGCCTGCCTCCAGGACAACTGAGGGGGCGCACGGAAGCTATGAATCGAAAATACCGCAAGACCATCATCGCCGCCAACTGGAAGATGCACAAGACCGTCTCCGAGACGCGCGCCTTCACGGAGCAGCTGAAGAACGCCCTCCCGCGCGCCAAGCGGTGCAGCATCGTCCTGTGCGTGCCCTACGTCGATCTCCCCGCCGCGGTCCGGCTGCTCAAGGACAGCCGCATCGCCGTCGGCGCGCAGAACGTCCACTGGGAGCAGAGCGGCCCCTTCACCGGCGAGATCTCCGCGCCCATGCTCGCCGACCTGGACGTGAAGTACGTCATCATCGGCCACAGCGAACGCCGCAGCCTCTTCTATGAGAGCGACGTCACCGTCAACCGCAAGGTCCACGCCGCCCTCGACGCCGGGCTGCGCCCCATCGTCTGCGTCGGCGAGGACCTCTCCCAGCGCGAGCTGGGCGTGACGCTGGAGCTGATCGCCTATCAGATCAAGGCCGCCCTCGCCGGGGTCACCCCGGAGGAGATGCGCCGGGTCGTCATCGCCTACGAGCCGATCTGGGCCATCGGCACCGGCAACACCGCCACCCCCGAGCAGGCCGGGGAGGTCTGCTCCGCCATCCGCGCCACCCTGCGCCGTCTCTACGGTGCGCGCATCGCACGATCGACCACCATCCAATACGGCGGGTCCATGAACGACAAGAACGCCGAGGAGCTGCTGCGCCAGGAGGACGTCGACGGTGGCCTCATCGGCTCCGCCTCGCTCGATCCCGACGTCCTGCTGCGGATCATCCAGATCGCCAACCAGGAGTGACACGTATATGAGAACGCCTACCACCCTCATCATCATGGACGGCTTCGCCCTCGGCGAGCCGGGCCCCGGCAACGCCGTCCAGGCCGCGAACACCCCTCAGCTCGACTACCTCTTCTCCCAGTACCCCTTCTGCCAGCTCGAGGCCTCCGGTCTGGACGTCGGTCTGCCCGCCGGGCAGATGGGCAACAGCGAGGTCGGGCACACGAACATCGGCGCGGGCCGCGTGGTCATGCAGGACCTGCCCATGCTCGACCAGGCCATCGCCGACGGCTCCTTCTTTGAGAACGAGGCCCTCGTCGGGGCCGTCACGGCCTGCAAGGAGGCGGGCGCCGCCCTCCATCTGATGGGCCTGCTCTCCGACGGCGGCGTCCACAGCCACATCCGCCACCTCTTCGCGCTGGTGGAGCTGGCCCGCCGCCACGGTCTCCAGGAGGTCTGGATCCACCCCTTCCTCGACGGACGCGACGTCTCCCCCACCTCCGGCGTGGGGTTCCTGGAGCAGCTCCAGGCGGAGCTGGCCCGTCTGGGCATCGGCCAGATCGCCGACGTCATGGGCCGGTACTACGCCATGGACCGCGACAGCCGCTGGGAGCGGCTCCAGCGCGCCTACGACGCCCTGGTGCTCGGCGACGCGCCGTTCTGCGCCGACCCGGTCATCGCCGTGCAGGTGTCCTACGACCGCGGCGTGACCGATGAGTTCGTCGAGCCGGTCGTCTGCGTCCGCGGCGGCCAGATCAAGTCCGGCGACAGCGTGATCTTCTTCAACTACCGCCCGGACCGCGCCCGCGAGCTCTCCCGCGTGCTGACCGATCCCGCCTTCGGCAAGCTCGTGCGCAAGCGGGGCTACTTCCCCCTGCGGTTCGTCGGCATGACCGAGTACGATGCCACCCTGACGAACGTCGCCGTGGCCTATCCCCACCGCCCGCTGGAGAACATCTTCGGCGCCTTCCTGAGCAAGGTCGGCATGACCCAGCTGCGGATCGCCGAGACGGAGAAGTACGCCCACGTCACCTTCTTCTTCAACGGCGGCCGCGAGGCCCCCTTCCCCGGCGAGGACCGCTGCCTGATCCCCTCCCCGAAGGTCGCGACCTATGACCTCCAGCCCGAGATGAGCGCCCCGGCGGTCACCGAGGAGGTCCTGGCGCGGATCGCCAGCGGCAAGTACGACGTGATCGTCCTCAACTTCGCCAACTGCGACATGGTCGGCCACACCGGCGACTTCGATGCCACCGTCCGCGCCGTCGAGACCGTGGACGCCTGCGTCGCCCGCGTGGTCGCCGCCACGTCCGAGATGGGCGGCGTCTGCCTGATCACCGCCGACCACGGCAACGCCGAGCTGATGTGCGACGCGGAGGGCCACCCCGTCACTTCGCACACCACGAACCCCGCCCCCTTCTGCATCGTCGGGGCCGACGTGCGCCTGCGCGATGGCCGCCTGGCGGACATCGCACCGACCATGCTCGACCTCATGGGGCTGGAACGGCCTGAGGAGATGGACGGCCGCACCCTCATCATCAACTGACCGGCGGGGCCGGTATCGAGATCCAAATAGGGCCGGCTGGACCGGTCAACGAGTAAAGGAGCGTATCACTATGAATCTGCCCATCGAGATCGCTGATATCACCGCCCGCGAGATCCTGGACTCCCGCGGCAACCCCACCGTCGAGGTCGAGGTCGTCCTGGACGACGGCACCGTCGGCCGCGCGGCCGTGCCCTCCGGCGCGTCCACCGGCGTGTACGAGGCCTGTGAGCTGCGCGACGGCGACAAGGCCCGCTACGGCGGCAAGGGCGTGCTGAAGGCCGTCCAGAACGTCAACGACGAGATCGCCGAGGCGATCATCGGGCTGGACGCCCTCGACCAGGCCGGTCTGGACGCCGCGCTGATCGAGCTGGACGGCACCCCGAACAAGAGCCGTCTCGGCGCGAACGCCATCCTGGGCGTTTCCCTCGCCTGCGCCCGTGCGGCCGCGGAGAGCCTGGGCCTGCCCCTGTACCGCTATCTGGGCGGTGTCCATGCGCGCACCCTGCCCGTGCCGATGATGAACATCCTCAACGGCGGCGCGCACGCCTCCAACAACGTGGACATCCAGGAGTTCATGATCATGCCCGTCGGCGCGAAGTCCTGGCACGAGGCCCTGCGCATGTGCGCCGAGGTCTTCCACGGTCTGAAGAACGTCCTGAAGGACATGGGCGCTCCAGCCGCCGGTGTCGGCGACGAGGGCGGCTACGCCCCCGACCTGGACAGCGACGAGTCCGCGCTGCGCGCGATCGTGGCGGCCATCGAGGCGGTGGGCTACAAGCCCTATGACGATTTCATGATCGCCATGGACGGCGCGGTGTCCGACTGGTACCGCCCGGAGACCGGCGACTATCTGCTGCCCAAGGCCGGTAAGGTCATGAGCCGCCAGGACATGGTGGACCTGTGGACCGGCTTCGTCGAGCGCTATCCCGTCATCTCCATCGAGGACGGCATGGGCGAGAACGACTGGGAGGGCTGGGCGATGCTCACCCAGGCGATCGGCGACCGCGTGCAGCTCGTCGGCGACGACCTCTTCGTGACGAACACCGCGCGTCTGGCGATGGGCATCGAGAAGCAGGTCTGCAACGCCGTCCTGATCAAGGTCAACCAGATCGGCACCCTGACCGAGACCCTCGACACCATCGAGATGGCCGAGCGCGCCGGGTACACCGCCGTCGTGTCCCACCGCTCCGGCGAGACCGAGGACACCACGATCGCCGACCTGGTCGTGGCCGTGAACGCGGGCCAGATCAAGACCGGCGCCCCCAGCCGCACCGACCGCGTGGCGAAGTACAACCAGCTGCTGCGCATCGAGGAGGAGCTGGACACCTCCGCGCAGTACCTCGGGAAGAAGGCCTTCTTCAATCTGAAGCACTGAAGATCGAACGCATGAGGAAGCCCCTCCGTATGGAAGCATACGGAGGGGCTTTTTGTTTCGTTGAGATCCCGCTGAAACGCCGCAGGCCACGGCGTAAAAGGAGGCTTTGCGTGGGGGGGCACCAACGCCGCAGTCGAGCGAACAGGCTCCCTTGCGTAAAGGGAGCTGTCAGCCGCAGGCTGACTGAGGGGTCGGAGACGTGGAGGGCCTAGACCACGCCCCCATCAGAAGGCCGTCCGTCCACCGCGAGCATCCAACGCCACGATCCCTCCGTCTCGGCTCCGCCGAGCCACCTCCCTTTACGCAAGGGAGGTTTCCTGCTCACTTCAAACTGAACGTCACCCGCACGTTGGGGTCGGCCATGCGGACGAGGACGGTCGCGACCTCCGCACGGGAGATGGGGTCGTTCGGGCGGAAGGTCCCCGCCGCGTCGTTCCCCGCGAAGATCCCCGCGCGGTAGAGCTTATAGATCGCCGCGTCGGACTTGTACACGTCCGGGATCGATCCCGCCGCCACTGTGTTCACCTCCGGCAGCGCCGACGCGGGCAGCGCGCCCGCCAGGATCGCCGCGAACTCCTGCCGCGTCAGCGGGGCGTCCATGTCCTTCGGCAGGGACGAGACGATCCCCTTGGACAGCGCGTAGTCCGCGTAGGTCTTGTAACACGGGGTGGAGCTGGTGATGCTCCGGCTCCCCTCGGCGTAGAGCTTCCGCAGGCGCGACGCCATCGTGATCGCCTGGGCGGCCGTGACCTGGTCCTTCGGCTGGAACTTCGTGCTCTCCACGCCGTTCATGAACCCGTAGGCGTAGACCGACGCGATGCTGTCGTAGTACCAGTCGCTCGACCGCACGTCCTTGAACTGGCCCTTATAGCTCGTCGTCTTCGCGAAGCCCTTCCCGCCGCTGTCCCACCGGGCGGTGAGGGTGTGGCCCTTCGTCCCGACGGACTTGCCCGTCGTGACGAGCTTGCCGTCCGCCGTGTACCAGCCGAGGAAGAAGGCGTTCGCCTTCGTCGGCGTCGGTAGGGCGTAGGTGCTGTTGGCCGGGACGAGCGTCGCCGTCGTCGCGACCGTCCCGCCCGCCGGGGCATAGCTCACCGTCAGGTGGCCGGACTTGACCTCGACGTACTGATAGTCCGCGTTGGCATAGGTCCAGTTGTTCGCGTTCGTCGCCTGGACCTTGATCCGGTAGGACCCGGCGGCGAGCGGCTTGAGCGAATAGGGCGAGGAGACGTAGAAGGCGTGCTGGACGTTCTCCTTCCAGGTCCCGTCCGCCTGCTTCTGATCGACGTAGATGTTGTAATGCGTGGCGAGGGTGGACGCGCTCCACTGGACGGCGATGCTGTCCCCGGTGCCGTAGGTCGGGCGCAGATCCGTGACCTTCGGCGCGGCGGGCACGCCGAGCTTCGGCAGGATCGTATCCTTGCCGCTCTTGTTCGCCTTGAACCAGATCAGCCCGCCGATCGTCCCGTCGTACTCGGACAGGAGCTGCTTGGCCGCGACGCCGGGGTCATAGATCCGCGCGTCGGTCCCGCCGACGGTCGGCCCGACGGCGACGAAGTGGCCGCTGTACTTCACGCGCGCGACGACGGTATAGCCGCTGGCGGTGAGGCCGTCGATCTTCTGACAGACCTCGGTGAGCGGGGTCGTCGTGTCGAAGAAGCTCTGGCTGACGAAGTAGAACCGCGGCGAGCTGGTGGAGGTCATCCGCCCGAAGGACAGCAGCGCGTCGGCGTTGCGGTCCTTCGAGTGGGAGATGTAGCCCATCTGGTCGAACCAGTCGCGCAGCACGCCGGGGTTGAGCGACGCGGGGTCATAGGCCCCGGAGGCGCACATCTGGATCGCGATGGCGGAGATGAGACAGCCGGACCCGGCGAAGGTGTGGACGTCCCCCAGGGCGGTGGGGCCCCAGGCGGCGTCGCCCTGCCGCCAAGAGGTGTAGTCGGTGGAGTAGGACACGCCGTTATAGGACCCCGTCCCGGCCGCGGCGGCCAGGGGCAGCGGCAGCAGGGCCCCGATCAGCACCAGGGCCAGCAGACACGATACGATCCGTTTCTTCCACACGGGCGCTCACTCCTTCATTGAAAAACGATGTCTGATGGGTACAGTATGACACGATCCGACGCAAATGTCCAGAGCCGCGCCGGGATCTCCTGCGGAAATGGGGGCGGAGGGGCATCGCGCCCGCCCGTTTCAGCCGCTGTGCGCGGTCGGCCCTCTCAGTCCGCTCCGCGGCCAGCTCCCCCAAAGGGGGAGCTCGGGACACGCCCGTCCTCTCCTCCTGCGTCGATGAGGATCGCCCACGCAAAGAGCTCTCCCTCTGGGAGAGCTCAGTGTGCCAAAAAAGCCTCGCAGATGAGCGCCCGCAGGCGCCATGGAAGCGACCAACCGCCGAAGGCGGCTCTTAGGGAGTCCCAGTTTCGCGCTCGGACGCGCGAAATAAGATCCAATCATTTTCTCCGGCGACATGTGCGCCGGAGAAAATACTTCTCAGCCCGTAAGTGTGCGAGTCGTCCGTCAGGACAGCGAGTGCGCGCAACGGGCTGCATCCCCCCAGTCGGAAAACCACGCAGGGGTTTTTCGACTGCCTAAAACGCACCGGACGAAAGCTCGTCCGGTGCGTTCGTTTTTCCTTATCCGGGATGTCCGGGACCGCTCAGGTCTCCAGCGGGCTACGCTTGGCGTTGGCGCGCTGGAAGAGCCAGCCGATGAAGAGCACGATGGCCAGGAAGATCAGGTAGCCGCAGACCTGCTGATACCCCTTGCCGATCCAGCAGCACCAGCACATGAACACGCAGCAGGCCACGCCCAGGATGGGCAGGATGAAGCGCTTGAACGGGTTCGTGCCCTTGTCCTTGGCGATCAGCGCGATGAACATGGGGATGTACATCGCGTAGAGGTTGATGATGCAGATCTCGTCCGGCTCCCAGGCCAGCCACAGGTTGCTGTGGACGCCGCCCATGAAGTCCGGGCCCTGCATCCACATGATGGAGGTCCAGGCGTACCAGAAGCCGCCGAGCATCAGGCCGATCAGGCTGGACTTGATGACGAAGCCGTTCTGATGGTCGATGTCCCCGTAGAAGTGGGGCCGGGGGCCCATGTTCCGCACGGAGACGGCGTACATGCCGCGGCAGGAGCCCATGATCAGGCCGTTCATGACGCCCAGGCAGCCGATGGCGATGAAGAGATAGACGATGGTGCCGATCGCCTTGCCGAAGATGTTCGTGAAGGCCATCTCAGGCAGCGCCTCGCCCAGCGGCCAGGTGCCGATGATGGCATCGACGTCGCCGAGGGAGCTCATGGCGAAGATGTAGAAGCAGTACAGCACGGTGCAGAACAGCGAGCCGACGATCAGCGCGATGGGGAGGTTGCGCTTGGCGTTCTTCAGCTCGGAGTTGATGGAGGTGGCGATGATCCAGCCCTCATAGGCGAAGGCGAAGGAGGCCACGCCGCTGAAGACGCCGCCCGCGACGGGGACGTACTCGGGGGAGCTGGTGAACTCCAGCACGTGCTGGGCGTTGCCGGTGGCGAAGCCGAAGATGGTGCCCACGACGGCCATGAGGATCAGGGGGATGAGCTTGATGACGGTCATGCTGACCTGCAGCTTGCCCGCCAGCTTGGGGCTGATCGCGTTCAGACCGTAGCCGATGGCGAGGAAGCCGCCGCCGAGGCCGACGGCCTCCGCACTGACGGTGCCGTTGACGAAGTCGAGCGCGGGGATGCCGCACAGGCAGCAGAAGAAGACGGCGGAGAAGAACGCGAGCATGGCGGCCAGACACGGATAGTAGATCGTGGTCATGAACCAGCCGACATAGTAGGCGTACTTCGGGCCAAGGGCGACCTCGGCATAGTCGACGACGCCGTTGACCTTCTCGTACTTCGAGCCGAGCTCGGCGAAGACGAGGGAGCAGATGATGCAGATGAGGCCGACGAGGGCGACGACCAGGACGGACTGCATCATGTTGCCGCCCGTCAGGCTGAGGACCTTACCGCCCTTGATGAACACGCCGGAGCCGATGACGATGCCGATGACCATGGAGATGGCGGTCGGCAGACCGTATCGCTTTTCCATTTGTTTTCCCATAGGGTACCTTCTCTCTTTTTTCTTTCTTTTCGTTCCGTGGGTCACGGCTTTTCCTGCTTTACACCGATGAAGCCGTGAGGATACCATAGATTATACCAGATCGCAGGGGTCGTTGCAAGTGAAAATGAACATTTTGTTAAGAAAGGGTCGAAACAGGGCGAGAATGGGCCGAGACAGGTCGAGGGTTGACCGCTCCCGCCGGGTCGGGTATACTGGAGGGACAGAACGAGAGGAGGGGGACGCGATGGGGAGACGGCGGTCGGACCAGGGGACGGACGCGCTGCGTCTGCTGGCGGCGCTGTTCGTGGTGGTGATCCACGTGGCGGACCCGGCCACGACGGCGGGGCTGTGCTGGGACGCGGCGGCGCGGTTCTCGGTGCCGGTGTTCGTGATCATCAGCGGGTGGTACCTGCTCGCGCGGGACGGCGGCGGGCTGGCCCGGCGCGGCGCACGGCTGCTGGGGCAGATGGTCTGCTGGTCGGCGGTCTACCTGGTCTACAACAGCTGGCGGTATGGCTTCGAGCCGGAGGGCCTGCGCGGGGCGGGGCGCTATCTGCTCACCCAGCCGCCGCATCTGTGGTACCTGTGGGCGATCGCGGGGCTGTACCTGCTCACGCCGCTGCTGCGGCCGCTCCACCGCGCGGCGGGGCGGGGACTGTACCGGTACGCGCTGGCGCTGTGCTTCCTCTTCGGCTGCGTGTGCGTGACGCTGGTGCGGACGGGCTGCTTCCCGGCGCTGGCGGAGATCCTGGACCGGACGAAGCTGCCGTATGGGCTGGGCTTCGTGTTCCTCTACCTGCTGGGCGGTTATCTGCGCAAGTTCGGCCTCGGCCGGACGTGGCCCTGGGCGCTGTGCGCCGTGGGCGGGACGGCCGTGACGGTCGGCATGGTCCTGTGGGCCGCGCGGGACGGCGGCGACTGGTCCTGGGCAGGGAGCTTCTTCGCCCCGTGGGCGGCGCTGGCGGGGGCCGGGGTCTTCGCGGTGGTGCAGAGCGTGGCGCGCGGGCGGCCGTGGCCGGGCGCGCGCCTGCTGGCGCGGCTGGCGAGCTGGACGCTGGGCGTGTACCTGATGCACCCGCTGGTGGTGGACGTCCTGCGGCACGCGGGGCTGCGTCCGGCGTGGCTGCTGGTGCTCGCGGGCTTCGCCCTGTCCCTGGCCGTGACCGCGGTCCTCTCGCGGGTGCCGGGGGTGAGGAGGGTGGTGTGAGATATCCGGGCTTATCTGCCGCTCGTGGGCATCGCCCTCTCAGTCCGCTCCGCGGCCAGCTCCCTCGTCAGCGGGAGCCAAAGCCCCGCTGCCAGAAAAGGCAGCGGGGCTTCGTTTCATTGTGTCACTCTTCCCAGTTATGATACACGTTCTGCACGTCGTCGTTGTCGTCGAGCATGTCGATCAGCTTCTCCATGTTCTTCCGGTCGGCGTCGTCGGTCAGCTTGACGTAGTTCTGGGGCACCATCTCGACCTGCGCGGACACGAAGACATAGCCCTTCGCCTCCAGCGCCGCGGCCACCTTGCCGCAGTCGTCCGGCTCGGTGTAGACGGTGAAGCAGTCCTCCTCCGGCTCGATGTCGGCCGCGCCGCAGTCGAGCGCGTCCATCATCACGGTGTCCTCGTCCAGGTCGCCGTCCTCGTTGTCGATCAGGATGACGCCCTTCCGGTCGAAGGACCAGGAGACGCAGCCGGTCGGGCCGAGGCCCTTGCCGTACTTGTCCAGCAGGTGCCGGATCTCGGGCGCGGTGCGCTGACGGTTGTCGGTCAGCGCCTCGACGATGACCGCCACGCCGGAGGGACCGTAGCCCTCGTACACGACGCTCTCGTAGTTGTCGGTGTTGCCCGCGCCGAGCGCCTTCTCGATCGTGCGCTTGATGTTGTCGTTCGGCATGTTCACGGCCTTCGCCTTCGCGATGACCGTCGCCAGACGCGAGTTGTTGTTCGGGTCGCCGGAGCCGCCGGTCTTGACCGCCACGATGATCTCCTTGGCGACCTTGGTGAACGCCGCGCTGCGCTTCGCGTCCGCCGCGCCCTTGGTCTTCTGGATGTTATGCCATTTGGAATGTCCTGACATCTCGTTCTCGTCCCTTCTGTATCCGTTCTCACGGGGCCGTCGCGCTGCGGCGGCCCTTGGCATATAAGCATTAGCGATTTCATTTTACCACAAGGGCGCGCGCTTGACAAGGGGGCCGCCGCAACAAATCGCATCCCGGCATCCCCAGGGCGCAGAAAAGCCCCGGCGCGCCATGCGCGCCGGGGCTTTTCGATCCGTTACAGATACACGAACGCCTCGCCCTGCTCCTCGGCCACGGCCGTCTCGATCTCCGGGAAGTCCTCCCGCAGCCAGTCCGCCAGCACGGGACAGACCACCGTCTCGGTGCCATAGTGTCCCGCGTCGATCAGGGTGATGCCCAGCGCCCGCGCCTCCAGCCAGAGGTCGTGCTTCACGTCGCCCGTCACGAAGGCATCACAGCCGAGCGCCTGCACCGCCGGGAGCATCCCCGCGCATGCGCCGCCGCCGACCGCGACCCGCGCGATCGGCCGCCCGGCGTCGAGCAGCCGCACGCCCTGCAGCTCCAGCGCCCGCGTGACGTGCGCCGCCAGCTCCGCCGCGGACATCGGGCCGCCGATCAGCGCGCCCGCCCGGCCGATGCCGTAGTGCCGCCCGTCCTCGTCCACACCGGCCGGCTCCAGCACCACTGGGTCGAGCAGACCGATCCGCCGCGCCAGCTCCGTGTTCACCCCGCCCTCGACCGCGTCGAGGTTCGTGTGCGCGCAGATGCCCGCGATCCGATGCTCGATCAGCGCCAGCACCCGCCGGCCGGTCGAGCCCTCGTCCGTCACCGCGCCGAGCTTGTCCCAGATGACCGGGTGGTGCGCCACGATCAGGTCGCAGCCGCGCTCGACCGCCTCCTCGATGACCTCCGGCGTGATGTCCAGCGCCACGAGGATCCGGTTGACCTCCCGGTCCTTCCGGCCCACCAGGAGGCCCGCGTTGTCGAAGCTCATCTGATACCGGAACGGCGCGCGCCGGTCCAGCGCCGCGTAGATGTCTCTCACCGTTGCCATGTGCTCCACTCCTCTCTCATCGTGCGCAGGCCCTCGATCGTGGCCCGCGCCGCATCCAGCGCCGCCGGGTCCGGCCGTGCGCCCGCCGCCATGCCCGCCAGGGCGCGCTCCTGCCGCCGGATCAGGTCGTCCAGCAGCGCCGCCCGGTGCGGATCCCGGTCGCCGGGCCGCTGGCGGCCCGCCAGCAGCTCCGCCGGGGCATACGGCGCGTCCGTCCCGCCGCGCACCGTCAGGATCATGTACCGCCGCGCGCCCTCCGGCACGACGGTCTCCCGCTCGATGCGGTAGCCGTGCGTCGTCAGATACGCCCGCAGCTCCGGCTGGGTGGACATCGGCTGGAGGAGCAGCAGGGCCGCCCGCGTCCACGGCGCGCGGTCGATCAGCTGCGCCATCAGCGCGCCGCCCATCCCGGCCAGCACGACGGTGTCCGCCTCGCCGGGCGCGAGCACGTCCAGCCCGTCGCCCAGGCGCAGATCCACCCGGTCCTCCACGCCCCAGCGCCGCGCCGTCTCGGCGGCCCGCTCCAGCGGCCCGCGGTGGACGTCCGTCGCCGCCGCCCAGGCGATCCGCCCCTCGGTCAGCAGCGCCACGGGCAGATAGGCGTGGTCCGTGCCCACGTCCGCCAGCCGCGCGCCGGGCGGGACCTGCGCCGCCAACGCCGCCAGCCGGGGACTCAGCTCCGGTCCCTTCATCCCGTTCCTCCTCTCTCAAAACACAAGAAGCGGAGGGCAGATGCCCTCCGCTGTGTGTCCTCACTTCTTGTTCGCAGCGATGATCTCGTTGAGCTGCTGCACCAGATCCTCGACGGGCATGTCGTGGACCATGCAGGCCTCCTCGACGGTCTCGTTCCGGGACGCGGGGCAGCCCAGGCAGTGCATGCCGATGTCCAGGAAGGCGGGGGCCGTCTCCGGCGCGATGTCCAGGATGTCGCCTACGATGGTGTCCTTCGTGATCGTGACCATATGCTTGTCCTCCATTCTATGGCGGGGAGGCTCTCCCCTTATCTTTCACCAGCTTGCCCCACCAAAGGGCAGACCAGTCCTGCCAGTTTTTTAGAAAAAGGGGCGCTGCACGCGGCAACGCCCCTTCGTTCTCGTATCATGCCGCAGGGTCGGCCGATCCTTACTCCTCGTCTTCGCCGATGGGAGCGTCGCCCAGCAGGGCGCGGATGGACAGGGAGACCTTCTTGCGGTCATAGTCGATGTCGGTGATCTTGACGTCGACCGTCTCGCCTTCCTTCAGGACGTCGCCGGGCTTCTCGATGCGGTGATCCGCGATCTGGGAGATGTGGATCAGGCCGTCGACGCCGGGGACGATCTCGGCGAAGGCGCCGAAGGTCATCAGCTTGACGACGCGCACGGTGGCCACGGAGCCGACCTCGTAGGTGGAGGTGAACTTCTCCCACGGATCCTGGCTGCGGTCCTTCATGCCCAGGGAGATCTTCTTCTTCTCCGGGTCGAAGGCGATGACATACACGTCCACGGGGTCGCCCACGGAGACGACCTCGGCGGGGTTCTTGATGCGGCTCCAGGACAGCTCGGACACGTGGACCATGCCGTCCACACCGCCGATGTCCACGAAGGCACCGTAAGAGGTGAGGGACTTCACGACGCCGGCATAGTGCTTGCCGACCTCGATGCTGTTCCAGACCTCGGCCGCGCGGGCCGCGCGCTCCTCAGAGGCGACGGCACGGATGGAGCCGACCACACGACGGCGGGAGCGGTTGACCTCGGTGATGCGCAGCTTGACGTGCTGCTTGATCATCTCGGACAGGTCCGCGCCGCGGGGCATGCCGGTCTGAGAGGCGGGAACGAACACACGGATCCCCTTGACGTTGACCACGATGCCGCCCTTGTTGTCCTCGGTGACGACGCCTTCCATGACGGTCTTGTCCTCGACGGCAGCCTCGATGGCGTCCCAGTTCTTCACGGTGTCCAGACGCTTCTTGGAGAGGGTCGCGACGCCCTCGACGTCGTTCACGCGCATGACATAGGTCTCGATCTCGTCGCCGACCTTGACGATGTCCTCCGGCTTGACGGTGGGGTCGTCGCTCAGCTCGGAGATGGGGATGTAGCCGGCGTGCTTGGTGCCCAGATCGACGTTGACCTCGGTGGCGGTGATGCCGGTGACGACACCAGTGACCTTATCGCCCGTATTTAAAGTTTTGATCGATCTCTCCAGCATGTCAGCGAAGGATTCTTCGATCTCCATGTTGTTCAGTTCATCGCTCATTGTGTCTATGACCTCCTTTATTATCCACCCCGGCGTCGACGCGCCCGCGGTGATTCCCACAGCAGCTACTCCGCTCATCCTCCCCCGGTCGAGCTCCTCCGCCCGGCCGATGTGGATGACCAGGGGGCAATGTGCCCGGCACAGCTCAGCCAGCCGGTTCGTGTTGGAGCTTTTTCGGTCGCCGATGACGATCATCGCGCCGCAGTGCTCCGCCAGATCCTGCGCCTCTGACTGCCGCGTACACGTAGCATTGCATATTGTATCAAAGATCTCAGCGTTTGTACACTCTTTTTTTACTTTTTCTCGGCACGGGGCCCAAATTCTATCAGTCGATGTAGTTTGCGAGACCATCGTGACCGGTTTTTGGTGATATTCTCCGTTTTCCACAAGAAACTGCGCCAGATCCTCCACATTTCGGAAGGTTTTTGCATCCTCGCACCAGCCCGCGATCGCCCGCACCTCCGGGTGCCCCGGATCGCCCACGATGAACACCGTCCGGCCCCGCGCCCCGGCCTCGCGCACGATCTCGTGGATCCGCGCGACCTTGACGCAGGTGGCGTCCGCGACCGGGCAGCCCTTGGCCGCCAGGGCCTCGTACACCGCGCGGCCCTCGCCGTGCGACCGGATCAGCGCCCCGTGGCCGGGCGGGACCTCGTCCACCGACCCGACGCAGCGCAGGCCCTTGGCCGCCAGCTCCGCGATGACGTTCTCGTTGTGGATGACCGGGCCGAGCATGACGTACGGCGCGCCGCTGGCTGCGATCTGCTCGGCCAGCTCCACCGCGCGGCGGACGCCGAAGCAGAAGCCCGCCGACTTGGCGACGATCAATCGCGGCATTCCAGGCCCTCCGCCTCGACCCGCTCCTTGATGGCGCGGATGTGGTCCATGATGTCCGCCGTGACCTTGACGTAGTCCTCGGCCGTCGCGCGGCGGTCCTCCGTGAAGGGCTGGTACGGCTCGCCGATGTAGACGTGCGTGCGGTGGAACCGGCGGCGCTGCGGCGAGATGTACACCGGCAGGATCGGGACCCCGGTCCGGATCGCCATCATCGCCGCGCCGGTCTTGCCCTCGCCGATCTCGTCGTGGCGCGTGCCCTCCGGGAAGATGAGCAGCTTCTCCTGCCCCTTCAGGGCGCGCAGGCACTGCTTGACCGCGCCGACGTCGGACTTGCCGCGCTTGACCCAGATGATGAAGCCCAGCCATTCGAGCAGCGGGCCGACCACGAAGTAGTGGCGGATCTCCTCCTTGGCCATGATCCAGATCTTGTCCTTCCGGTGGAAGGAGTAGGTGATGTAGAACGGGTCGGAGTTGTGCACGTGGTTGGCGCAGATCACCGCGCCACCCTTCGGGATATTCTCCTTGCCGAAGGTCCTCAGCGGCGTCTGCCAGGTGCACAGACGGAAGATGAACTTGCTGACGATGTAGGCGAATTCGTATAAAGTCAAGGCTCTGTCCTCCCTTTCACCAAGGCCACCAGGGCCTCCAGGCTCTCGTCCAGGTCGAGCGAAGAGGTGTCCAGCACCACGGCGTCCTCCGCCGGGCGCAGCGGCGCGACGGCACGGTGGGCGTCCGCCCAGTCGCGCTCCTTCGTCTCGCGCAGGACCGTCTCATACGGCACGTCCTGGCCCTTCTCCTGCAATTCCTTCCACCGGCGCTGCGCCCGCGTCTCGGGCGAGGCGGTCAGGAAGATCTTCACCTGCGCCTGCGGCAGGACCACCGTCCCGATGTCGCGGCCGTCCATCACGACGTCCTGCGTCCGGGCGAAGCCCCGCTGCAATCCCAGCAGGTGCTGCCGCACCTCCGGGATGGCCGAGACCTGCGAGGCATAGTGCGAGACCTCGTTGGCGCGGATCGCCCGGCTGACGTCCTCGCCGCCGAGGAGGGTCCGCTGTGCGCCGTCCGGCCCGTGGTCCAGCCGGATGTCCAGCTCCGGCAGGCGCGCGATCACGTCCGCCGCCCGGCCGCAGTCCCCGCCGCAGCGGGCGACGTACAGCCCGAGCGTGCGGTAGATCGCGCCGGTGTCCACATACACGTAGCCCAGCCGCGCGGCCAGCGCCCGCGCGAGCGTGCTCTTGCCCGCGCCGGAGGGGCCGTCGATGGCGATGCTGATGTGTCCCATATCGTCGTTCTCCTTATCGTTCTTCTGTCAGATAGGCGGCGGCGCTCTCCCCGGCCGCCCGGCCCGTGCACCAGGCGATCTGGAGGTTGAAGCCGCCCGTGTACCCGTCCACGTCCAGCAGCTCCCCCGCCAGGAACAGGCCGGGGACGCGCTTGGACATCATCGTGCCGGGATCGACCTCGCCGGTCTTCACGCCCCCGGCGGTGACGATCGCCTCGCGCACCGGCCGCGGCCCGCGGATCGGCACCGCGAAGCCCTTGAGCGTCTCGACCAGCCGCCGCCGCTGTCCCTTCGACAGGTCGTGCACCGGCAGGTCGGGCGGGATCTCGGTCCGGTCGCACAGGACCGGGATCAGCAGCCGCGGGGCCAGCCCCTCCAGGAAGTTGTGGAAGGCGCGGTTCGGCGCGGCGGCGATGTCCCGCAGGATCCGGTCGTCGAGCTTCTGCTCGTCCAGCGCGGGCTTGCAGTCGATCACGGCGCGGTACGGCGCGCCCTTGTCCCAGTTGGCATGGGCCGACGCGCTGAGCACCAGCGGGCCGGACAGGCCGAAGTGGGTGAAGAGCAGCTCGCCCTGGTCCTGATAGACGACCTTGCCCTTGCGGTCCCGCAGGCGCAGGACCACGTTCCGCAGGGACAGGCCCTGCATCCGGGCGCAGTCGCCGCCGTCCTCCTCCAGGGGGACGAGCGAGGCGCGCGGCGGCACGACGGTGTGCCCCAGCGCCTGCGCCATGCGATAGCCGTCGCCGGTCGAGCCGGTGGCGGGGTAGGACGCCCCACCGGTGGCCAGGACCACGGCCCCCGCCGGGACGACGGTCCCGTCGGTGCAGACGACGCCGCACACGCGGCCGTCCTCCACGGCGATGTGGTCCGCGCGCAGATGGCGGACCGCCACCCGCGCGCGGCGCAGGGCGAAGAACAGCGCGTCCACCACGTCGGCGGCGCGGTCCGAGCGCGGAAAAACGCGCCCCCCACGCTCGGTCTTGAGGGGGACGCCCAGCTCTTCAAAATATCGCATGACCGCGGCGGGCGGGAAGCGCGTGAGGGCGCTGTACAAAAAGCGCCCGTTGCGGGGGACGTGCGCGAGCACGCCCGCCGGGTCGGTGTCGTTGGTGAGGTTGCAGCGGCCCTTGCCGGTGATGTAGAGCTTCCGGCCGAGCTTCTCGTTCGGTTCGAGCAGGACCACCTCGGCCCCGGCCCGCCGCGCCCACAGGGCGGCCATCATCCCGGCGGCGCCGCCGCCGATGACCGCGACCGTTCGGTTCATTGGTTCTCTTCCTCCATGCTGACGAAGACGCCGTACTCCTGCCAGATGTGCTCGAGCCGCTCGAAGTGGGTCACGACGTCGGACTTGCGCCGGGCGATCGCCACGAGGAGGGCGTTGATCAGGCTGAGCGGGGCGACGAGGGAATCGACGAAGGACGCCATGTCGCTCTTGGCCAGCAGGACGTAATCGGCGGCCTTGGCCATGCTGTTCGACGCGCTGTCGGTGATGGCGATGACCTTCGAGCCGCGCTCATGTGCGAAGCTGATGGCCCGCACGGTGCGGCGGGAGTAGCGGGGGAAGGACAGGCCGATCGTGACGTCGCCCTCCTCCACCTGGACGATCTGGTCGAAGATCTCCTGGTTGGCGCTCTCGCCGACGTGGACGACGTTGTCGAACATCAGACCGAAGTAGAAGGAGAGGAACCCCGCCAGGGACCCGGACGACCGGGTGCCGAGGATGTAGATCTTCTTCGCGGAGATGATGGTCTCGACGGCGGCCTCGAAGCTGTCGCGGTCCAGCTCCTCCATGGTCATGCGGATCTTCTCCATGTCGGACTGCATGACGGTGGACGCGACGTCCTGGTCGCCGATGATGTCGTTCGAGACCTCGATGCGTTGGATGGAGGTGAGCTTGTTGCGGATCATCTCCTGGAGTGCCTTCTGCATCGCGGGATAGCCGTCGTACTTCAGCTCCGACGCGAAGCGGACCACCGTGGACTCACTGACGTGGACCGTCTTGCCCAGCTTGCTCGCGGTCATGAAGGCCGCCTTGTCGTACGAGGTCAGGATGTAGTTCGCGATGAGCTTCTGCCCCTTGGAAAAGGTGTTCATCCTGCTGCTGATGAGGGATAAGATATCTTTTGCCATGCGATCGTCCTCCGATTTGAGGGCTCATTAGATGCCAGCCCTCGGGCTTCTTTCATTTTCTACGGGTATTATACCGCACGGCACGACGTTTTGCAAGAAAAATTTCTTAGTTTTGCAAGGAGATCTCGTCCCTCAGTCGTTTTTCCTCCGCCGGGGAGAGCGGCCGCCACTGGCCGGGCTTCAGGGCGCGGTCGAGCTTGAGGCTCCCCTCGCGCACGCGCTTGAGCCGATGGACGGACAGGCCGCACAGGCCGCACATGCGGCGGACCTGGCGGTTCTTCCCCTCGTGGATGACGATGGCGAGGGTGGCCTGGTCGCCGTCGCGGCGCAGGACGCGCACCTGCGCCGGGCGGAGTGGCTGGCCGTCGAGGGTGAGCGGCTGGGCGAGCTGCTCGACCGCCGCGTCGGTGCAGCCGGAGACGCGGACGTGGTACTCCTTCTCGACCTCCCCGCGTGGGTGGGTGAGCCGGTCGGTGAGCGCTCCGTCGTCCGTCAGCAGCAGCAGGCCCTCGGAGTCGAGATCCAGCCGCCCGACCGGCCAGACGCGGGCGGGACAGCCGGCGACGAGGTCGGCCACGGTGCGGCGGCCGTGCTCGTCGGAGAGGGTGGTGACCACGCCGCGGGGCTTGTTCATCATGAGGATGGTGCGCCGCACGGCGGCGGGCCCGATGGGGACGCCGTCGAGGGCGATGAC
>CAKTJM010000018.1 GCA_934567745.1 uncultured Eubacteriales bacterium
GGCCACCGCCCTGGCCGGCCTGTTCGGCGGCCCCGCCAACACCACCTACGGTGAGAACACCGGCGTCCTGGCCCTCTCCAAGGTCTACGATCCCCGCGTCGTCCGTCTGGCGGCCCTCTACGCCGTCATCCTGTCCTTCTCCCCGAAGTTCGACGCGATCATCAACTCCATCCCCGCGGCCGTCATCGGCGGCGTGTCCTTCATCCTGTACGGCATGATCTCCGCCGTCGGCGTGCGCAACGTCGTCGAGAACCACGTCGACCTGACCCGCAGCCGCAACCTGATCATCGCGGCCGTCATGTTCGTCTCCGGCCTCGGCTTCTCCGACGGCATCACCTTCACCGTCGGCGGCGCGGACGTCACCCTGACCGCGCTGGCCATCGCCGCCCTGCTCGGCGTCATCCTGAACGCCATCCTGCCCGGCAACGACTACGTCTTCGGCGTCGATCCCGAGGCCGATGCGTCCGCGGACCTGGGCTCCTACTGAGATCCTGCCCCTGCAAACACATACGAACGCCCGCCAGCCGGATCGGCTGGCGGGCGTTTTTTCATCGTTCATTTGAGGAGGACGCTCAGATAGTCGCGCCGTCCGTATAGGATCCGGTCGACGTAGACGTCCGACCCCATCACGCGGTAGAAGATCATGTAGCTGCCGCTCACGAGGAAGCGGTAGTCCTCCTCGACGTTGGCGATCGAGGAGAGGGGCGCGCCCAGCTCCGCGAACGTCTCCAGGCGGTCCACCTCATCGACGATCCGGTCGACGACACGATCCGCAGCAGTCACGTTCTCCAGCTCCAGTGCGATGTGGTCCCATATCGCGTCCAGGTCCCGGCGGGCCGATGACGCATAGTGGATCCTATTCTTCATGCGACCTCGCTTCCTGTGACCGGGCGCGGAAGTGTGCGCGCACCTCCTCCGGCGTCAGCCACCCCTCCGTCTCCCCCGACCGGCGGCCCTTGTCCAGCTCGTTGCGCAGCTGGAGCGTCGCCACGGTCTTCTCATAATCGTGGATGTCCAGGATCGCATACCGGCCCCGGCCGTTCTTCGTCAGGAAGACCGGCGACCCGACGGTCACGTCGTTGAGGACCTCCGTATAGTTCCGCAGATCCGAGATGGGCTTGATGTTCGGCATCGCTGTCAGCTCCTTTCCTCCCTATCATACCACGTCCCGCTGTAAGATTCAACAGCAGATATGCAGCAGACTTCCCCCTTGCAGATCCCGCCCCAGCCGCGTATAATAGAGCCATCATCCGCGCAAGGAGGTCCTCACCATGGCCCGGACCGGTTTCATCCACGACAAGCTCGACATCAAGTTCCTGCTGCTCTACCTCACCGCCCGCCTGGCCGGGCCGGTCGATTTCGCCACGCTCGCGGAGCTCGCCTTCTGCGACGACGGCGTGGAGTATTTCGACTTCGCCGAGTCCGTCGCCGAGCTGGTCGAGACCGAGCACCTCGCCCTGGCCGACGACCGGTACACCATCACCGACAAGGGCCGCCGCAACGGCAAGATCTGCGAGACCAGCCTCCCCCTCTCCGTGCGGCAGCGGTGCGACCGCGACCTCGCCCGGGTCAACGTCGGTCTGCGGCGCGACGCCCAGGTCCGCGCCGAGACCCACCCCCGCGAGGACGGTGGCGTCACGCTCCGTCTCATCCTCGACGACGACAAGGGGAACCTGATGACCCTCGACCTGCTCACCGTCTCCGAGGATCAGGCCGGGCGGCTGGCCGAGACCTTCCGCGCCAAGCCGGACGAGCTCTACGACAGCATCCTCCGCGTCCTCCTCGCGCCGCCCGAGGACGACGCCTGATCCCATACGCCCCCATAGACGCAAAACGCCCCCGCCGTCCGTTGGACGGCGGGGGCTTCGTTTCCTCTCGGATCAGGAGGGGCGGGAGACGGCGGTGAGGCGCAGATACGTCTGGAGCTGCGCCAGATCCTGCTCGCGCTGGCGGCGCTCGAGCGCCCCGACGCGGGCCTTGGCGGCGTTCGCCTCCGCCGGGCCACGCGACGCGACACGGGTCAGCTCCTCCTGTGCACGGCGGAGCGCCCGACCGGTCTCATAGGCACGGATGGCGGACAACAGGAATCGTTCTTCTTCTGGGCGCAGCATGGGGCATCCCTCCCTCGGCACCTTCATTATACTACGAAAAATCGGATCCTGCAAGCAAAATCTTTGTCGGATCGCACAAATCCCCAAACCACGCCCGGATGATGCCAAAATGGGCCGTCCCCACGGTGGGGACGGCCCATAGAGGGACGCTGTCTTATGCGAGCTTGTCGGCCAGGCGCAGGTAGAGCGCCGCCGCCTCCGCGCGGGTCGCGCCGCCCTGCGGGTCGATGCGCCCGTCGTCGCGGCCCTTGAGGACGTCGTTGGTGTTCAGCCAGCAGACGGCCTCATAGGCCCAATCGGCGATGTCCGCACGGTCCGGGACGTCCAGGAGGAACATCCACGCGCCGGTGTAGCCCTCGCCCTTGGTCTGGGCGTAGCGGTAGAGCATCGTCGCGAGCTGGGCACGGGTGACGGCCTCGTCGGGGGCGAAGGTCGTCTCGGTCATGCCCTTGACCACGCCGGTCTCGGCGGCCCAGGCGACGGCCTGGGCGTACCAGGTCCCGGCGGGGACGTCGGTGAAGGCGGTCGTGGCCGTCGTGGCGGGGGCGCCCGCCATGCGGTGGAGCATCGTCACGGCCATCGCACGGGTCAGGCCCGCGTCGGGGACGAAGGTCGTCTCGGTCATGCCGGTCACGAGGCCCTGCGTCCAGGCCCGCTCGACCTCGTCCTTCGACCAGTGGCCGGTGAGGTCGGTGAAGGGGCAGGTGGTGGTGGGCTCGGTCGGAAGGGTGGTGGTGCCGCCGCCGCCGAAGCTGCCGCCCGTGTCCTCCTTCGTGTAGTCCACGACATAGTAGAGCAGGATCTTCTCCCCGCCCGTCAGCTTATACTCGCCCATGCCGACCATCGGCATCTTGCCATCGACCTTGTACATCCAGCCGCTGTTCGGGCCGCGGTCGAACTGGCCGAGCGAGACGCCATCCTTGACGATCGCGCGCAGATAGACATACTTGCTGTCCATGTCGAGCGTAAGGCCCGCTGCAACGGCCGCCTGCTCGACGACCTGCTGGACCGTCGAATCCTTCGCGGTGCGCAGGCTCTGGGCGTACCAATCGGCGCTGTCCGACCGGATGGTCAGCGTGACTGTGATCCAATCGCTCGTCGTGCCGGACCCGCCGGACGCGCCGCCGCCCTGAGAGGGCTGAGCGGGCACTTCGCCAGCGCCATCCGCCGTGCCGGGGGTAGGCTCAGGCTTCTCCGGCCCGACGGGAGTGGGTCCCGTAGTAGGCTCCCACGTGATCGGATCGACCTGCGTGGTGGACAGGGTGTAGATGTTGAATGCCGTGGTCTTCCCCCCTTCTACGGGTGGCGCATTGCTTGCCTGGAACTGTTCCAGCGTCACGAGCGCGCGGAAGCCCTGCTCGGTCGCGAGCGCCTGGGCCTTCTCGCCCTGCGCGCCGCTGAGGTAGCCGGTGGTGAAGCCGTTCCCGGCGTCGTTGACGTACAGCAGCAGCGCGTCTGCCAGCGAGCAGCCGCCCTTGACGAAGCGGCTGTCCGTGGCCGGGTCGATGCCGATCGCCGTCAGGCCGGTGATGACCATCGCGTCGGAGTTGACGTTGCCATAGGAGCCGTTGTCGCGCTGGGCCTTGCTCAGGCCCGCGACGGCGTCCTTGATGAACTCCTGTACCTTCGGATACTCTGCCGTGTTGAACTTCGCCAGCGCGGCGAGCGCGGTGCCGGTGGTGTCGGGATCGGCGTAGGTCTCGCCGGCCCACTTGGTGAAGAACAGGCCGTCGTCGCCGAGGTTCGAGCTGCTGATCAGCAAAGAGATCATGCTGTCACGCTGAGTCTTAGTCAGCTCGAGCTGCCCGGCCTGCTCCGCCAGCAGGACCCACGGCGCGGTGTAGTGGCTGCTGCCCAGGTCCATCGCCGCGAGCTTGGCGGCGTTGCTGTAAGCAGTCTCAGACCCGTAAGGGGTCAGCTTCGTGCTGTCGATGCCGAGGGCGGCGAGGACGATCTCCGCCTTGGCGCGGTCGGTGACGAGCGGAGTGGTGCCCGCCAGATCGTTGATGGTCAGATCCAGATAATTCTGCGTGTTCGTCGTATTCGTGCCGAAGCCGCACTTGGCATACGCCGCCATGTCGAACACGACCCAGTCGCTGGAGCTGTACGTGTAGGTCGCGGCGATGCGGTCCATCAGGGCCTTCTGGGCGCTGGTCTTGCCGGAAGCGGCGGGATAGATGTTCACGGTGACCGGCTTGCTGAGGGACTTGTCGCCCTGGGTCCAGGTCAGGGTCGCGGTGGCCTCGATGACCTTGCCGGTGTCGTTCAGCTTCGCCAGCTTGAGGAGTCCGCCTTCTACCTTGAGATACGCCTTGTTGGTGTCCTTTTCGCCCTGGGAGCAGGTGACGGTGATGCCATCGGTCGCGTCCTCACTGGTCTTGAGCAGGGTCACTGCGTCGCCGACCTTGGTGTCAGAGGGCACGGCCAGCACATCGAGATACTTCTGGGATTCCAGCAGGAGGACGTCTGCGACCTCGCCCGGCGTGTAGGTGTTGTTGCCGCTGTCCTTGATGTAGCCCTTGCCATACAGGGCGTTGGTCTTGCCCTCTGCGCCGATCAGGGTGCCGGTGTTGGCGCTGTCCGCGTCGATCGAGGGCTTATAGTCGCCGGTCTGAGCACCCGCCTGGCCCAGCAGACCGCCGACGGTGCAGCCGGGGGCATTGATGGTGCCGGTGTTCGTGCTGTTCTTGATCTGCACGCAGTTCTGGTTGGAGCCGACGAGACCGCCGACCATGGCGTCGGGGTTGTCGCCGGTCACGTTGATGAGGCCGGTGTTCGTGCAGCCGTCCACGGTCATGCGGACGTTCCAATACACATAGTCCAGCCCATCCTCATAGCCGCCGATCAGGCCGCCGACGCCCGCGCTGCCGCGCGCCAGAGAGGAGATGGTCGCGTCGTTGACACAGTCCTTGATCTCGACCTTGCCGAGGGCGCGCCCGGCGAGACCGCCGACGTAGGCATACGGCTCAGAGCAATAGACGGTGCCGTTGACGGTCAGGTTTTCCACCACGACGGTGGGCTGGTCCTCGATCTTCGTGGCGCTCTCGCGGTCCGGCTTACTGCTCAGGCAGCCGAAGAAGCCGAGGTAGTTCAGACTGGGGTCGTCCACGGTGATGGTGACGCTGTGGCCATCGCCGTCGAAGTGGCCGCTGAAAGGAGCCGCCGCGTTCTTGCCCAGCGGCGTCCAGGAGCCGGGGACGACGATATCTTTCGTCAGCTTTACATAGGCACTGGAAAACTCGCTGTTGCCGTCGTTGACCTGATCGGCAAGCCAGCGCAGTTCTGCCGCGGTGCCGATGAGGTAGGGAGACGCTTCCGTGCCCTTGCCCTCGGGCTGAGAGGTCTTGTACGTCAGGGCGACCGGGATGGTCATTTCGGTATCGGTCTTGCTGACCGTGAACGTCGTCTCGGGGATATCATTATAATAGGTATCTCCGTTGAAGGTCACTGTATAGGTGTAGTCGCCCGCTTCGGGGAGGGTGTAGGAACCGTCCTGGTTCGCGGCGATCGCATCCTCGCCGTGCTTGACCGTAATGGTGCCGTTCTCTGTTCCCGTGAAAGTCAGAGCGCAGGAGAACACAGGCGCGGGCGGGGTGATGGGTTCGGGTGCCGCTGCGGGCGTCCAGACCGGGACAGGGTAGCCGCCGAAGTCAGCACTGACAGCGAAACCGTCGATGGTGAGAGCTTTCAGTTCGGCGGTAGATTTACCTTCTGCACCAGTAACACTTACCGATCCACTACGTTTAGGCAACATCTCAAACGGGCTATACGAAGAGCTTGCTTTATTCTTTTCGTTATCATAGAAAAAGCGTTCTACCCTTGTAACTGTAACAGAAGCAACAAACGCGATTCCGCCCTTTTTGCTCCCATCCACCTTGCCGCCAACATAGCTATCCGAAAGAGTTAGAGCTGTATTGGCAGAGTTGATGTAGCCAATCATACCACCGCTATTTCCGTTTCCAGAAAGATTCCCAAGTTCTGCACATTTGGTAATCGTTATTTTGCCAAAATTCTGCGCGGAACCCAACAGTCCACCAACATAATTGGAAGACGCACCAGTCAGAGCCACATCGCTGACGCAGTTGTTGATCGTCAGCGTCGTAGGATCGTCCACCGAGCCAGTCATCATACCGACCAACGCGCCAATCAGTGTATAACCATTGCCCGCGGTACTGGTGATCGTACCTCTGACGGTGCAGTTATCGATCTTGCTTTCGCTTCCGTCCGCGATCTTGCCCACAAGTGCACCGACGTTATTATACTGGTCGATACCCTCCGTGATATCCACACCGGTCATCTTCAGGTTGATGACCGAGCCATTCAGTTCACCGATCAGACCGGTGTTGACATAAGCTGCGCCGGTTGACCAATTATAACTACCCTTGCCGCCAGTCAGCTTCAAATCAGAAATGGTATGCCCATCGCCATTGAAGCAGCCTTTCAGGCTCGTGATCGGTGTCATGGAAACACTTGTCATATCAATATCACTTTTCAACGTGATATTGCCCTCGACGGTCTTCCCGCCAAGCGCCGCCAGATCTTCCGCCGTGCCGACGGAAACATCGCCGGTGACGACGGACGGATCCACTTCCTCCGGCTCCGCCGCCAACGCCCCCATCGGCACCAATCCCAGCGCCAGCACGAGGGCCAGCACCAGGGCCAACACACGTCTCCTCATACGATCTCCTCCAAACAAAAAAATCTGTCCTCCCGAAGGAGCACAGACAGCTTCGCCGGGCCCCAGCTCTGCTGCGGCCCCGTGCGACGCGCTCTCCGGTCTCCGGCGGAAAGGCCCTACAGCTCTCAGGCGATCTGACTCATCCGCACCGCCGCTATGCGGCGGACGGCATCACAGTGACCGACTCGCGGGGCCTCTCACCCCATTCCCCCTGCCGCCCGGAGCGGCGAGAGCTGCGCCTATGGACTTTTACACCGTTATCTTAGCAGGATCCGGCGCGATCGTAAACCGTTTTTCCGCACGAAAAAGCGGACAGACGCCAAAAGACGTCCGTCCGCTCGTCTCCCCCTCTGCGCGATCCGGCTCAGGGCACGTAGGTCCGTGCGATCTCCGTGACGGCGCCGCCGCTGATGACGACATGGGTGTTGTTCGCGCTCACGCCGTAGACGTCGCCGGGCAGCCCGGCCACGTCGGCCAGCGTGAGGGTCTTGGCGTTGGCCGCGTCGGGGTCCTCGGCGGAGTCCTTCACGACCACGTCCGCGCTGATCGGCAGGGAGAGCGCGGCGATCTGGTGATAGTCCTTCGCGTCGTCCATGCCCAGCACATAGTATGTACCGCCGTCGCCGGGGGCGAAGATCACGCCGCCCTGCTCGATGTCGCCGTTGACGGTGTAATAGCCGTCGCCCGTCTCCAGGCTCGACACGACGACGTCCTTGCCGTCCACGACGACGGTGTCGCCCACGGCCAGCTTGGTGATGGCGGTCGCGTCGTAGAGGTCGTAGTCATAGACCGCCACGTCGATCGTGGCCGGGTCGGTGTCCGTGTGGACGCCGTCGGCGGTGAAGGTGACGGCGGCGGTCACGTCGTCCAGGGCGTTGGGATCCAGGGTCCCGCCCATCGGTTCGACGCGCTGGACGGTGGTCTGCTGGTCGTCGGCGGGCTGCTGCCCGTCATCGGTCGGCGTGCCGCAGGCGGTCAGGCCGAGCAGGCACAGGGCGGCGGTGAGGATCAAGAGCTTTTTCATGATACAGACTCCTTTTCAAATGGTGCCCGGTGTGCACCGGGCAAGGCGGATGGAGGGAGAAAGGCGGCGTCCGACCGCGGCCGGACGCCGCCCAAGAGAGGGGGATCTTCTATGAGAGAAAAGAGAAAAAGAGGAAAGATCAAGAGAAAAGAGAGCGAAGCGATCGAAGGGGGCGCGGAAGAGGCCCGCGCGCGGCGCTCATTCGATGGCGATGGTGGACGTCTTGGGCAGCTCCTTCTTCGCCGTCTTGGGGACGGTCAGGCGCAGGATGCCATCCTCGAACTTCGCCGTGACCTGGTCCGGCTCGACGGCCTCACCGACGTAGAAGCTGCGGCTCAGGGCGCCGGCATACCGCTCCTGGCGGATGTACTTGCCGCGCTTGTCCTGCTCGTCCTTGTCCAGGCCCTTCGCGGCCCGGATGGTCAGGTAGCCGTCCTGCAGGTCGAGGTCGATCTCATCCTTCTTGAAGCCGGGCAGGTCGACGTCCAGCTCGTAGCTGTCCTCGGTCTCCCGGACGTCGGTACGCATCAGCGCCTTGCCGTGCTTGCCGAACAGAGGATCGCGGCCCTGCATGAAGCGGGTGCCAAAGGGATCGGAAAAGAAATCATCGAACAGGTCTTCACCAAAAATGCTGGGCAGCATATGTCATACCTCCTCATGTGATCGGTCCGTCTCGGACCGTTGTCTGTGTGCTGTCTCGTCCTCGCGGGGGGCTTTCCTGTGCCCCTCTCTCAAGGACAGCTTTATCATACCACCATTTTTAGCACTGTCAATAGCAAAGTGCCAGAGTTCACAAAACGAATACGCTCTGTTCACAAAATATACGATATTTCCTCGGCGTGCGGCTGGCAGTCGTCATTTTCTCTGCTGATCCGACATCAGGCGGGCCGCGCGCAGGGCCATGATGGCGGCCTGATAGCGCGGGACGGGCCGCATCGGGTCGCTGCCGTCGGTGATCCCGGCGGCGATGGCGGCGCGCAGCTCCGGCTCGGCCCAGTCGGGCAGCGGCCCGCTGGCCTGGGCGGCGAGGACCTCCTGGATGAGAGCCTTGACCTCTGTTTTCGTCATATCGTTCGCTCCTTCCTTCGGCGGGTCGATGACCCAATGATACTTCACCTGCGCGCAGAAG
This sequence comes from uncultured Eubacteriales bacterium, assembly GCA_934567745.1. Lineage (GTDB taxonomy): Bacteria > Bacillota > Clostridia > Oscillospirales > Oscillospiraceae > Evtepia. The sequence continues at coordinate 8,943 of CAKTJM010000018.1, forward strand.
CGGGACCAGCCCGCCCGGGTGCGCGCGGCCCGGGTGCTGGCGGGGTCGTGGATGCGGACGACGCCGCCGTCGAGCCGCCAGCACAGGACGTAGTGCCCGCTTCGGGTCCAGTCGCCCGGCCCCATGCACGAGAGGACGAGCTTGCCGTCCCGCAGGGCCTGCGCGGCCTGGGCGTGGACGGGCGCGTCGGGCCGTCCGTAGACGGTCGCGCCGTTCAGGCGGCGGCAGGTCAGCCCGCAGCGGGCCGCCGCCGCGGCGAAATAGCCGTAATAGGTGCCCGAGCGTGGGCATTTCCACCCGTGGGCGAGGGCCCAGGCGGCCTCGGTCGCGGGCGTGACCGCCGGATCGGCCCAGGTCGCGAGGACCATGGCCATGGCGGTCGGCCCGCACCCGGAGGCGCGGACCGTGGTCCGCTCGCCGGGGGCGGAGTAGTCCTGCCCCGCCCAGCGGGGATCGGTCTGTAGGTACGAGATGGGTGGTCGGTCCATGGATCTCCTTTCCGGGCGCAAAAACGCCCTGTCCGTCGCTTGACAGGACAGGGCGCGGGAGGGTATCATGGATGCAAGAAAGGGCACTGCTACAAGTGGTCGGCCCCTTCTTATCGGTACTTGAAAAAAATCAAGCTGACCGTTTGGGTGCCAGCCAAGCGGTCAGCACGCTTTTATGGTGAAGAGCCAGGCCGCCAAGGCCAAGCACGCCAGGATCAGGAGTCCACACATCGCGTCCACCGCTCTTTCCTGGGAAGTGACTGACCGCCGTCTTGTAACAGCACCTTTCTGCCCCCACGTGGGGGATGTCTCCTTGCGGAGACGAGAAGATCATACCATACCGCGCCCTATCCTTCAACGCCGCCGCCCTGTTTCGGGCGACGGCGATTTCTTCGTCAGGTCTCCCCGACCTCCGGAAGGCCCGCTACGCTGGTCAGCAGGCTCAGCACGCCCGCCAGCGCCGCCGCCGAGGCCACCACGCGCCAATCCACCTCCCCCCACACCGCCGCCGCGCCGATCGCACCGATCGCCGCCTGCGCCACGGTCCGCACCGCGCGGACCGCCGCCGCTCTCCACCAACGCACGTTCAGCATAGCTCCTGTCTCCTTTCCATCCCGTCCAGCCGGTGCCCGGCCGTCTTCACCTGTTCCTCCAGCAGCGCCTGCGCCGCCTCCAGCCGCATGGTCCGCTCGACCACCTGGTTGTGCCGCTCGACCTTCTTCTCCAGCTCCTCCAGCCGGTAGACGATCAGCGCCGTCGTGCGGCGGTTGGCCAGATAGGCCCCGGCCAGCGTCCCGATCAGCGCCAGGGCCGCTACGATGATGCTCTCCATACGAGACCTCCTTTCACCCATGGCCGGACATCCCCCAAAACGTGTACGCCAACGTACACGTTCCGCGAAACTCGTCCCGGAGGCCCCGCCACGGTCCCCGTTTGGGGGACCGCGGTTTGCCGGACGTCCGGCCCGCTCCATGAAAAAGAGCCGTCAGGATCTCGTCCTGACGACTCGCGTTCCCTTTATCCTATTGCGCTGCCGCGCGCTCACGCGCCGCCCTGGCGCGCCGCCGCCCAGCCGGCCGCGACCCGCTGCGCGATCCGAACGAACCCCGACAGCATCGTCGAGCGCTCCGTCTCCCGCGGGCACAGCAGGCTCACCGGCCGCTTCAGGTCCTCCTTCGGCCGCACCAGCGCCACGCGGCGGCCCGGCAAAAGGTCCGACAGGCACAGCTCCGTCAGCAGCGTCACGCCCAGCCCCTGCTCGACCATCGCGATCGTCATCTGGTTCTCCTGCGGCTGACAGTCGAGGCGCTTGACCTTCTCGAACGCCTGGTACACGTCCCAGATCGCGCAGCCGGGGTCGAAGCTCTCGTTGTTCGGAATGAAGGGCTCCCGGCCCGCCACGTCCCACACCGAGACCTCATCCCGCTCCGCCAGCGGGCTGTCCGCCGGGACGACCAGGTGATACGGGTCCTCATACAGCAGGGCCGTCTCCAGCCCCGCCGGGCACTTGCCCGTGAAGAAGCAGCAGTCCAGGGAATGAGATTTTACGCTCGTCTCCCCGTCCAGGAAGTAGAACTGGTGCACCAGCTTCACCATCGCCCCCGGATAGGCCCGGTAGAAGTCCTCCAGGATCGCCGGGAGCCATTGAGACGCCGTGCTCGGGAAGATGCCGACCCGCAGGAGCTCCCCGTTCCTCACCCGCGCCATCTGGAAGAGCCGCTCCTCCATCGTCTCGATCTGCTGCATGATCTCCAGCAGCTGTCTGCCCGTCTCCGTCAGCGTCATCCCGCGCTGGTCGCGATAGAACAGCTTGACCTGGAGCTCGTCCTCGATGTTGTTGATGATGTACCCCAAGCTCGGCTGGGTGTAGCCCATCGCCTGCGCCGCGCGCGTGAGGCTCCCGCACTCCGCCGTCTTGATGACTGCCAGATACTTACCCATAGCCTCCTCCTTTGCGGATGCGGTCGATCACTCGCAGATCGCCCATATCCCATATTTCATCATTTTACCATACTCTGCCATTCCTGCATAGAAAAGAAGTTCAATGGATCTATACGATCTCTCGATTTTACAACGATCTCTCGACCTGATATACTAAAGTCGCAAAGGGAGAGCGCGTCGGTCACATCCTTCGTACGTGCTGTTACCTCGGCAGTACGCCTTTTTCTTTGTCCCCTTCTTCCTGACAGAGAGACGTTTCACTAAATCTTCATGGGAAAGATTTTGACCACGGCCCCGATGCTTTTCTCTCCCTTATTGCTCCTAGTCAGAGGGCGTCCGCCACTACGGCGGGCGTCCTCGCCTTTCATATCCCATGGTCCCTTCTCATAGTATAGCATGGCGGGCAGGTCATCTCATGCAAGAAATTTTCTATAGTTCCATAAAGGTTCTCGATTTTACAATTTCTTCATCTTTTTTTATAATGACATTGTCTTATTCGGACACTCTGTACAGTTTTCTTGGGTCCGCCGCGCGGATCCGCCCAGTCCCCGGAAGGAGGTGACGCCAAGGCTCATGCAGAGCTCCCCCTCTGCCCCCATCGCCTAGACACCGGAAGAGAGGATCCACCCAGCGCCGTCCCACTTGGGGGCGGTCGACAGAAAAGAGGTAAGCTATGAGTAATAACAACGATCGGAAAAAAGTCAGCGCACTAGATTTCTTCTGCATCGGCTTTGGCGCCATCGTCGGCGTCGGCTGGGCCGTCTCCATCAACAACTGGATGGTCAACTCCGGCGGCCCCGTGCCGGCCGGCCTTGGTTATCTGTTCGCGTTGATCATGATGGTCCCCATCGCCCTGTGCTACTGCGAGCTGGTCCCGATGCTCCCCGTCGCCGGCGGCGGCATGGCGTTCGCCTATAAGGCGTTCAACCAGCATGTCGCGGTGCTCTCCGGCTGGGCGGCCTTCGGCGCGTTCGTCGCCATCATCCCCTGGGAGGCCATCCAGATCACCACCGTTTTGAACTATCTGATTCCCGGCATCAAGAGCGGCACCCCGCTCTATACGGTGCGCGGGGAGCCGATCTTCCTGATCACCATCATCATCGGCACCATCTGCTCGTTCCTGCTCTTCGCGCTGAACATGCGCGGCCTGGCCTCGGCGGCGTTCGTACAGAAGATCCTGTGCGTGATGCTCGTGGCCATCGGCGTCGTCGGCGCGATCGCCGCCGTCGTAGGCGGCGGCTCCATCGAGAACCTCCAGCCCTACTATGACAACACCGTCAAGGAGGGCCTCTCCCACAACTCCATGTTCGGCGGCGTCCTCGCCATCCTGGCGACCGCTCCGTTCTTCCTGGCCGGCTTCGAGACGATCCCGCAGGGCGTCGAGGAGGCGGGCGGCGACATCGCCGCCGTCGGCAAGACCGTCGTCCTGTCCGTCGCCCTGGCATGTATCTTCTACGCCATGCTGCTCTTCTGCTTCGGCGCGGGCATGCCCTGGCACGAGTTCTACGGTCTCGACCGCCCCTGCTCGGCCAACCTGTTCTATGAGGTCTACGGGAACGGCGCGCTGGGCACCTTCCTCTACTGGCTCCTCGTCATCGGCGCGATGGCCGGTCTGTTCACCACCTGGAACGGCTTCTTCATGGCCTCCGCCTGCCTGCTCATGGGCATGGCCCGCGGTCGTCTGATGCCCGGCATCTTCGCCAAGCAGAACGCCCGCGGCATCCCCGTCCCCGGCCTGATCGTCGTCCTGGTCCTGTCCCTGATCGGTCCGTTCGTGGGCGTCGGTCTGATCGACGATGTCACCTGCTTCTCCGGTACCGCGTTCGTCTTGTCCTGGTTCCTGACCTCCTGCTCTCTGGTGGCGCTGCGCAAGAAGCACCCCAACTGGCATCGTCCGTATAAGATCCCCGGCGGCATCGGCATGGGCATGTTCTCCGCGATCTTCTCCGGCATCGTCCTGGTCGGCACGTTCATCCCGTCCGTCCCCTTCTATGCCGGGGCCCTGGCTACCAAGATGTTCTTCGGCTGGCTCTTCATCGGTCTGGTCCTGTACATCGCCTCCAGCGGCCAGCGCCGTGCGATCCCCAAGGAGGAGCGCGAGGCGGCGATGTTCGAGAACGTCGCGGCGGCCAACGAGGAGCTCATCGACTAAGGTACCTCTGCTTTTTTGGCAACGACGCATGACACACCTTTGCTCCTTCCTCTATTGCACGCCCAGGGGGGCGCGGCGTGAGCCGCGCCCCCCTGGGTCATGTCGCGCCCCGCTTGACGGATGTCGGCGGGGCGATTATACTGATTTTATCAAAATACAAGCGCCGCTTCACGATCTCTTAAGATTTGGCGCGTATCATGGTCCTCAGAAAGGAGTCCTCCCCATGCGTCCTCAGCTCCAGGCCCTCCGCGCCGCCATGGCCGCGCGCGGCATCGACGCCTACCTCGTCCCCACCGCCGACCCCCACGGCAGCGAATACGTCGGCGACCACTTCGCCTGCCGCGCCTGGGTCTCCGGCTTCACCGGGTCCGCCGGGACCCTCCTCGTCTTCCCCCAGTGGGCCGGACTGTGGACCGACGGACGGTACTTCCTCCAGGCCCGCGACCAGCTCGCAGGCTCCGGCATCCGCCTGATGGAGCAGGGCCAGCCGGGGGCGCCCACCATCGAGGACTTCCTCCGCGACAGCCTCCAGCACGGCCAGGTCCTCGGCTTCGACGGCCGCTGCGTGGACGCCTGGACCGGCTCCCGCTACGCCGCCCTCGCGCGGCGGCGCGGCGCGCGCATCGAGGACCGGCTCGACCTCGTCGGCGAGATCTGGACCGACCGGCCGCCCCGCTCCGCCCGGCCCATCTGGGCCATGGACCCGCAGTGGTCCGGCCAGAGCCGCCGCGACAGGCTCGCCCGGCTCCGCGCCGACGTGCAGAACGCCGGGTGCACCGTCCACCTGCTCACGAGCCTGACCGACATCGCCTGGCTGCTCGACCTGCGCGGGGACGACATCGCCTGCACCCCCGTCTTCCTGGCCTACTTCGCCCTCACGCCCCTTGGCTGCACCCTCTTCGTCCAGCCGGAGGCCCTCTCCCCGGCCCTGCGCGACGCCCTCACCGCCGACGGGGTCGCCGTGCGGGACTATGACGGGTTCTACGACTTCGTCGCCCATCTGCCCGCCGAGGGCCGCGTCCTGCTGGACACCCGGCGCGTCAGTCTCCGCGTCCTGGCCACGCTGCCGGAGGGGCTGACCTACACCGACGCGCCGGACCCCACCGACGCGCGCAAGGCCGTCAAGACCGCCGCCGAGTGCGCCGGATCCCGCCGCGCCCACCTGGCCGACGGGCTGGCGCTCACGCGCTTTATGTATTGGCTCAAGACGAACGTCGGGCGGGTCCCGATGACGGAGCGCTCCGCCGCCGAACGGCTGGAGGCGCTCCGCCGCGCCGACCCCGACTATCTGGGGCCGAGCTTCGACCCCATCCTCGCCTACGGGCCGCACGGGGCGATCGTCCACTACTCCGCCACGGCGGAGACGGACGCGCCGCTGGCCGCCGAGAGCTTCCTCCTCGCCGACACCGGCGGGCACTACCGCTGCGGCACCACGGACTGCACGCGGACCTATGCCCTCGGCCCGCTGACCGACGAACAGCGCACGCACTACACCGCCGTCCTGCGCGGGCATCTGGCCCTGGGGGCCGCGACCTTCCGCGCGGGCTGCACCGGGCGGGACCTGGACGTCCTCGCCCGCCAGCCCCTCTGGGCCATGGGGCTGGACTATGACCACGGCACCGGCCACGGCGTCGGCCACGTCCTGAGCGTCCACGAGGGCCCGCAGAGCATCAGCCGCCGCTCCGGCGGGCGGGAGGTCCCCCTGCGCCCCGGCATGATCACCTCGAACGAGCCGGGGCTGTACCTGGCCGGGCGCTACGGCATCCGGCTGGAGGACCTGACGCTCTGCGTCGAGCGTCAGCCCGGCTTCCTCGGCTTCGAGACGCTCACCTGCACCCCGTTCGACCGCGACGCCATCGCGGCGGACGAGCTGACCGCCGCCGAGCGCGCGCTGCTGGACGACTACCACGCTTGGGTCCGCACGACCCTCACGCCGCTGCTGCCGCCGGACGAGGCCGCCTGGCTCGCCCAGGCGACCCGGCCCCTCTGACACACAGACGAACACACACCCGAAAGAAGGAGACATCCCATGCCCGCCACCCGTTACGCTCCCCGGCACGCCGAGACCCGGCGCGCCGCCCCACGCCGTCGCCGCCGCCGCAGGCTCGGCCCCGTGCGGATCATCGTCCTCGTCCTGCTGGTCCTGATCGCCGCGCGCGGTCTGCTACACGTCACCGGGCTGGACCGCCGGTTCAACGTGGACCATGTCCCGAGCTGGGTCAGCGTCCAGCTCGTGGAGGTCAACGGCTCCGGCCGCCGCGGCGAGCCGATCGACCGCGTGACCGACATCGCGATCCACTACGTCGGCAACCCCGGCACCACCGCCCAGCAGAACCGGGACTATTACGACCAGCCGGACACCCCGGTCAGCTCGCACTTCGTCATCGGGCTGGACGGCGAGGCGATCCAGTGCGTCCCGCTCACGGAGAAGTCCTCCGCGACGAACGAGCGCAACCGCGACACGATCTCCATCGAGGTCTGCCACCCGGACGAGACCGGCCAGTTCACCCAGGCGAGCTACGACTCCCTCGTGCGCCTGACCGCCTGGCTGTGCGACGAGTTCGGCCTGGACCGCGGGGACGTGATCCGGCACTACGACGTGACGGGGAAGCTCTGCCCGCTGTACTTCGTGGAGCACCCGGAGGCGTGGGAGCAGTTCCTACAGGACGTGAAGGACTATCGGGAGTGAGCCCCCAGCCCAGACACACGAAAAGGGCTGCTGCGATCAAGATCGCAGCAGCCCTTCCTATTTTTCTCGATCCGTCATGATCGGATGCGGAGGCGTGTCGGCTCAGCCGTCGTAGGCGGCCTGGTAGATGGCGATGATCTGGTCCTTGGTGGCGATGCGCGGGTTGGTCGCGGCGCAGGCGTCCTGCATCGCGTGCTCGGCCATCAGCGGGAAGTCCTCGGGCTTGACGCCCAGCTCCTTCAGGCTGGCCGGGATGCCCAAGTAGCGGCCGAAGCGCTTGAGCGACTCGACGCACTTCTCACCGGCCTCGAAGCGGGACAGGCCGTCGATGTCCTCGCCCAGGGTCTTGGCGATGGTCCCGAAGCGCTCGATGTTGCCGATCAGGTTGAACTGGCAGACGTACGGCAGCAGCAGGGCGTTGCACACGCCGTGCGGCAGGTCGTAGAAGCCGCCGAGCTGGTGCGCCATCGCGTGGACGTAGCCCAGGGAGGCGTTGTTGAAGGCGACGCCGGCCAAATACTGGGCGTAGGCCATCTCGCTGCGGGCCTTGCCATAGGTGCCGTTGGCCACGGCCTGCGGCAGGTAGTGGGAGATCTTGTCGATCGCCTTGATCGCGGCGGCGTCCGTCAGGGGGTTGGCGGCGGAGGAGACATAGGCCTCGACCGCGTGGGTCAGGGCGTCCATGCCGGTGGCGGCGGTCAGGGCGGGCGGCATGCCGACCATCAGCTCCGGGTCGTTGATGGCGATGGACGGGGTCACGCGCCAATCGACGATGCACATCTTGATCTTGCGGGTCGTGTCGGTGATGATGCAGAAGCGGGTGATCTCGGAGGCGGTCCCGGCGGTGGTGTTCACGGCCACCAGGGGCGGCAGGGCCTCGTGCGCCTGATCGACGCCCTCGTAGTCGCTTATCTTGCCGCCGTTCGTGGCGACCAGGCCGATGCCCTTCGCGCAGTCGTGGGAGGAGCCGCCGCCCAGGGAGACGATGCAGTCACACCCATGCTCCTGATAGAAGGCCACGCCCTCGACCACGTTGGTGTCCTTCGGGTTCGGCTCCGCCTTGCCGAAGACGGTCGAACCGACCCCGGCCTCCTCAAGGTACCGGCAGATGCGCTCCGTCATCGGATGCGTCGCCAGGAAGGCGTCCGTCACGATCATCGCCTTGGTGCCGCCCAGGCTCTTCATGAGCTGGCCGGTCTCTCCCACGGCGCCCTCACCAAACACGTTGCGGCTCGGTACGAAATAATAGGTAGACATAACATGCGCTCCTTTCTGCACATCGTAAGATCCTTTAGCTTGCCCGGATCGGCGACCGGCGATCGACCGCCTTCCGTTTTCTTTAGTTACATTATAGCTTCTTTTACTTATTTGTAAAGTAGTAAAATAACTAAAAACAACGGTTCATGCAAGAAAGTTTCGTCGCGGCTGCATAAGGACGCCAAAAAACGAGGTCCCCGGCGGTGCGAGGACCTCGTCCATGCAGCTTTTCGTATGCGCAGGCGCAGCTGTGCGGCGGGCCGGATCAGAGGATCAGCTCGAAGCCGTAGCAGCTCTTCTCGAAGCCGTAGATCTCATAGAACCGGTGCGCGGGCTTGCGGGGCAGGCCGGAGTCGAGGGTGATCGCCTTCGCGCCCTTGGCCTTGGCCAGCTCCTTGGCGTGGTCCATGAGCTTGATGCCGTAGCCCTTACCGCGGTCCTCCTCGTTGGTGATGATGCTGGAGACGTAGCAGGTCAGGCCGGACATCCAGAAGGTGTTGAAGTAGTCGCCGTGGCAGAAGCCGTGGTACTCGTCCCCCTCCATGCAGAAGAAGGCGAAGCTGTTGTCGTCCGTGATGACCTCTTCGTAGACCTTGCGGATGACTTCCTTGTCATAGGTGTTGTAGGTCCAGAGCTTCTCGATGTAGTCGAACGCCACATCGAAGTCCTCCATGGTCGCGTTCTTGAATTCCATGGTCGTTCCTCCTCTTTCTATGATCCTTCCATCCGGCCCTCCGCCGGATCGCACGTGCTCTGATTCCTATATTATAAGTCCACAGCCCTTGTGTGTCAACCATTTTTGTGCAGAGATGCCGAAAAGCAGTTGACCTTTGGGGGGAAAGTTGTTACTATAGAAAGAGCGATCCTTTCGATCGAAAGCGGTCATGGAAACGTTAGAAAAGAAGAGGAAGGCGTAGGATATGAAAACACGGATCACCGAGCTGTTCGGCATCGAGTATCCCATCATCCAGGGCGCGATGCAATGGCTCTCGAAGCCCCGGCTGGCGGCCGCCGTCTCCAACGCGGGCGGGCTGGGCACCATCAACGTGACGACCTATGAGGACCCGGAGGAGTTCCAGGCGGACATCCAGCTGACCAAGCGTCTGACGGACAAGCCGTTCTGTGTGAACCTCTCTCTCCTGCCGGACACCAAGCCCGACGGGCCGATCAAGGGCTTCGTCCAGGCGATCCTGGACGAGAAGGTCCGCATCGTCGAGACAGCCGGGTCCAACCCGGAGCCGTTCATGGACACGCTCAAGGGCAACGGCTGCGTCGTGATGCACAAGATCCCGGACTCCCGCTTCGCCAAGACGGCCGAGGCCGTCGGCTGTGACGCGGTGTGCATCGTCGGCTACGAGGGCGGCGGGCATCCCGGCATGGCCGGGGTCGGGTCCATCGTGCAGTGGCCGCTGACGACCGAGCGGTGCAGCATCCCCGTCGTGGGCGCGGGCGGCGTGTGCGACGGGCGGACGATGTACGCCGCGCTGGCCGCCGGGCTGGACGGCGTGATGGTCGGCACCCGCTTCATGATGGCCGAGGAGACGGAGATCGGCCCCCATCTGCGCCAGGCCGTTATTGACGCGAAAGAAACGGACACGGTGCTGA
>CAKTJM010000019.1 GCA_934567745.1 uncultured Eubacteriales bacterium
CTGGGACTCGCCAAGAGCCGCCTTCGGCGGTCAGTCGCTTCCATGGCGCCTGCGGGCGCTCATCTGCGAGGCTTTTTCGACACGCTGCTCGTTTTATCTCGATGGGATCGCCGATCACCACAGGCAGGTGACGCTGCACGTCAGGGTCTGCCCATCGACGGTCGCCGTGATGGTCGCGCTGCCCTTGGCGACGGCGGTGACGGTGCCGTCCGTGCCGACGGTCGCGATGTCGGGCTGGTCGCTGCTCCACGTCACGGCGCTCTCCGTGCCGGTCACCTGGAGCTGGTTCGTCTTCCCCGCCGCGTCCAGCGTGATCTGGGTCGCGCTCAGGGTCGGACCGGTCGGGGCCGGGGGCTCCGTGGTCCAGGCGCAGGTGACGGTGCAGGTGGCCGACAGGCTCTCGCCCACGGTCGCCGTGATGGTCGCCGTGCCGGGGGCCACGGCGGTCACGAGACCGGTCTCGTCCACCGTCGCGACGGCCTCGTCGCTGGTGGTCCAGGTCACGGTCCCGCCGCTGCCGTCGGGCGCGAAGACCGCGGTCAGCTGGGCCGTCGCACCGGACTCGGTCAGGGACAGCTCGGCCTGGTCGAGGGCGACGGACTCCGGCGCGACGGTGTCGCTCTGGCTGAACAGCCCGCTGAACAGGCCGTTCTGGAAGGTCGGCACCACATAGCGCACCACGATCACGATCGCGGCGATGATGATGAGGAGCGAGACGATCGCCAGGATGGGCGGACGGCCGCTCTTCTGCTTCTTCTTGGGGCGCGGATGCTGCTGCTCCGCGTGGTGGACCGGCTCCGGCCGCTCGGCGCGGGGCGCGGGCGCGGCGGTGGGCAGCTCGTCCACCGTCGGCAGGACGATCGTGGCCTCCTCGGGGACCACGTCCTCATAGCTCGCCGCATGGGGCTTCTCGGCGGGCAGCTCGGCCGCTTCCTCCGCGGGGGCGGCCGCCGGCTCCTCGCCGGGGACCTGCCAGGCCCCGCCCTGCATGGGCGCGGCGGCGGGGATCTCCTCCGCCGCGGGCGCGGCGACGGGCGTCGGCTCCTGGACGGGAGCCGTCTGCTGGGCGGGAGCCGCCTGCTGGACCGGGGCCGCTTCCTGGACGGGCGCGGCGACCTCTTCGGCCACGGCGGCCTCCACCAGCTCCTCCTCGACGGCCGTGGCGACGGTCGTCTCGGTCTGGTCGATGGGCGGCACGACCGGCGTCACGACGGCCTCGGCGGGCGGCGCGACGGGCTTCTTCAGCTGGTCGGCGGAGAGGGTCGGGACGGGGCTGTCGCTGAGCATCCCGCGGATCTCCCGCAGGAGGGCGTCCAGGTCCTCCTCGCTCTCGACCTTCCCGGCCGCGGGCTGAGCCGCCGTCGGCTGGGCCGGAGCGGCCTGCTGGGCAGGAGCTGCCTGCTGGGCAGGAGCTGCCTGCTGGACCGGAGCGGTCGGCTGGATGGGCGCGGTCTGGACAGGGGCCGCAGGCGCGGCGGATCCCGCCGCGGTCTGCACCGTGATGTCTGCGATCGGCTCCACCGGGGCCATGGGGGGCACCGGGGCGTTCTTCAGCTCCTGCACGAAGTCCCAGCGGCTGCGCTCGACGGGATCGGCGGGCGGCTCGGTCCCCTGGGCGGGCGCCGTCTGCTGGGCGGGGGCCTCCTGCTGGACCGGCGCGGTCTGCGGGGCGGCCTGGCCGGGGGCCTCCGGCTCGGTCGTGTAGCCGAAGGTCTCGGGCACGGTCACTTCCTCGTACACCGGCGTGGGGGCCGCGGGCTTCGGCGGCTCCATCGTCGCGCGCAGCGCCGCCTCCCGCGCCAGACGGTCGCGCTCCCGCTTGCGCTCGGCCGCGCGGGCCTCACGCTCGGCGCGGTTGGCCGCGCGCTCCTCGGGGGTCATCTCGCTCGTCTTCTTGCGCTGGCCGGCGTGGTGGCCGCTCCTGCGGGCAGGATCCGCCGCCGGAGCGGGACGCTTGCGGCGCTCCTCCGGCTGCTCCTCACGGACCGGACGCTCCGGACGGGCCGGGCGCTCGCTCCGGTGCTCGGCGCGATGCTCGGTGCGGTGCTCCTCGCGCGGCTCGGGGCGTTTCTTCTTCTCCCCGCCGCCCAGGCGCGAGAACAGACCGCCCTTGGCGGCCTTCTCCGCCTCGGCCTCGCGGCGGCCCGCACTGCAGAAGGGGCAGTGGCTGTATGTCACGGAGTAGTACTCCCCACAGTGGGGGCACTGCACCGTTTGGCTCTTCAATGTCATCCGTTTGGTTTCCATTCGGGATCCTCCTTATGGCTGGCCCGGGCGGCGGTCGGAGGGCGGTCCGTCCGGGTCTGGGGGCAGATGGCCCCCGGATACATTCATGGTATTGTACCACAGTTCGACGAAAGCCGTCAACCTCCCCCCGCCCCCGACGCCGCCACGAGACCACCATATCTTGACCGCGCCCGCCGTTTCCCGTATAATCAAGTAAAAAAAGTGCAGGAGTGACCGCCATGGACGCCTCTTCCCTCCACAAGGAATACACCGAGCTCCTCTCCGCCTTCCGCCGCCAGCTGCCGGACCCCGGCCTGCGCGTCGCCGTCAGCCGCGACGCGGACGACTGGGCGCGCCGCTGCGCCCTGGCCGTCTGGCACGCCGAGGGCGCGCCCCTCACGCCCGGCCACGCGGAGTGCTGGAACGCCATCTACAGCGACGGGACGACCCCGCCGTCGGTCCTCTTCTGGGACCTCGTGCGGCAGAGCGACGCCGCGACGCACCTGCCCGCGCCGCCCTTCTTCGAGAAGATGCGCCAGTACGACGCCCGCACAGGGCGGAGCGTCTCGCGGCGCTTCCTCCAGACGCTCGCGCTGCTCCTGCTGCTCTTCGCGTCGGTGGACGGCCGCGTCGGCCCGCACGAGGGCGCAGCGATCCAGAGCTATCTGGACGTCCTGCGCATCCAGTGCGACAAGGACGGGCTGGCGGGCGACCGCACGCCCTTCTCCGTCGCGCCCTACGTCGCCCACGACCCGGCGGACGCCCCGCTCTGGCCCGCAGACCGGGATCGGGCCCCGCAGGCGGCGCAGGCCGATCCCGCGCCTCCGCAGGAGCCGGAGGCCCCGCCGGAGCGCTCGCTCGACGAGCTGATGGCGGAGCTGGACGGCCTGTGCGGCCTGGATCAGGTCAAGCGGGAGGTCCACAGCCTGGTGAACCTGGTGAAGGTCCGGCGGCTGCGCGAGGAGGCGGGCCTGCCGGTGCCGCCGCTCTCGCTGCACATGGTCTTCCAGGGCAACCCCGGCACGGGCAAGACGACGGTGGCGCGGCTGCTGGGCGGCCTATACAAGGCGATCGGCGTCCTGCCGAAGGGGCAGCTGATCGAGGTGGACCGCTCGGGCCTGGTGGCCGGGTTCGTGGGCCAAACGGCGATCAAGACGAGCCAGGTCATCGAGAAGGCGCTGGGCGGGATCCTGTTCATCGACGAGGCCTACGCCCTCACCCCGGACAGCCCCTCCGACTTCGGCGGCGAGGCGATCGAGGTCCTGCTCAAGGGGATGGAGGACCACCGGCGGGACCTGGTGGTCATCGTGGCGGGCTACACGGAGCCGATGGAGCGGTTCCTGCACGCCAACCCCGGTCTGGAGAGCCGGTTCAACAAGCATCTGGTCTTCGCCGACTACGACGCGGGCCAGCTCATGGAGATCTTCCAGTCGATGTGCCGGAAGAACGGCTACGCCCTCACGCCGGAGGCGGAGACACAGGCGCGGGCGCGGTTCCAGCAACTCTATGACGAACGGGACGAGAACTTCGGCAACGCGCGCGAGGTCCGCAACGTCTTCGAGACGGCCGTGGCCCGCCAGGCCGACCGCGTGGCGGCCCTGGCCGCGCCGACGAAGGATGACCTCATGGCCCTCACGGCGGAGGACCTGGGGGTGGAGGAGAACCTCGACCCGCCTTCGTGACACTCGTTCCCCCTATACGACGCAGCAAAGATTCGGGAAGGCCCGCGGCAAAAGCAGGTCTTCTCGGATCTTCTATCCTTTTCGATACAGCTCCCAGATCGTTCCTGTCCGAGTCCCTCTTTACTCGAATATCTCCTCATAGCTCGCTTTCAAGATATCTCTCAGCGCAATGATCTCATCGGGATAGACATGCCGTTGCCCTACTTCGATCTTGGCAAGCGCGCTGCGCGTCACATCACAGCCGCGTACTTGCAGCTGTGCGGCCGTGACTTCCTGCGTCAGCTTTGCCCTCTCTCGCAGTCTCCGGATGTTCTGTCCTACCCGGCGTTCTACCTCCACGTTCATCTCGACATCCCCTCATGCACCTATATCGGAACATTTTCTGTTGACATCATTATAGGAACGTGTTATGATGGATTTGCACCTATATAGGTGCAAATCCAGAAAGGAGAAAGTAATATGAGTAAAGTCATCGGCCCCCTTCTCGCTCTTGTCGGTGCGATCTGCACGACGATCGGGATCATAAAGAGGACCAGTTGGGAGTATCAACTGGCAGACGAGTTTGGCGCGGCCAGCTCAAGCGTGGAGATCATCCTTTGGGCTGGCATCATCATGCTCCTGCTCGGCATCGCTTGTATCATCGGTAACGCAACTGGGGGCGGCGAATGACCCGCAGGACGGAAGCCGGTCCAGCCGCTCTCGTTCATCGCCGCCCGCCGCGACCCGATCGTCCCATGCACGATATGTCTAAAAGCGCCCCCAACTCTCCAGTTGAGGGCGCTTTCCTATTTGTTATCACTGCTCATTTCTCATAGATCGTGACCCCCGTCGTGCGGATCTCCCGTGCGATGCGGGAGCCCGGCTCGATGTGCGACACGTCGAACACGTCCACGGGGATCCACGCCGCCTGATGCACGTCCTCCACGAAGCCCACGAACCGCAGGCCCCGCAGATGGCTGTCCACCAACAGGTCGAGGTCGCTCCGCTCCGTCGCGGTCCCCTTCGCCACCGACCCGAACACGACCGCCCGCGCGATGCCGTACCGATCGAAGACGGGCGCGAGCCTCCGCTGCATCTCGAACACGTTCGGTCCCTTCTCCATCCGCTCCGCCTCCTCTCTCCCTTGAGTATACACCAACTCCGCGGCCTTGGGAACAGGAAAATGCGGCCCGCGCGCATTTCCCTCTTGACGATCGCCCCTTCACTGAGTATACTGTGTATACCGTACATGTACAGAATGGATGATGCACTTGGATATCCTGCTCAACAACCTGGGCGACCGGCCCATCTATGACCAGATCTTCACGCAGCTGCGCGACCAGATCCTCTCCGGCGCGCTGGCCCCCGGCCAGGCCCTCCCCTCCATCCGCGCGCTCGCCCGCGACCTCCGCGTGAGCGTCATCACGACGAAGCGCGCCTACGACGAGCTGGAGGCCGCCGGGCTGCTCACCACCGTCCCCGGCAAGGGCTGCTACGTCGCCGAGGCGGACACCGCCCTCCTGCGCGAAGCCAACCTCACCAAGATCGAGGGGCACCTCACCGAGGCCCTCGCCCTCGCCGCCGGGTGCGGCCTGACCGAGGACGATCTCGTCCGGATGCTCCATCTCCTCAACGATGAAAGGGAATGATCCTCATGACCAATGCCATCGAGGTCCGCGGGCTGACCAAGTCCTACGGGGACTTCGCCCTGCGCGACCTCACCTTCTCCCTGCCCTCCGGCAGCATCCTCGGTCTCGTCGGCGAGAACGGGGCCGGGAAATCCACCACCATCGGCCTCCTCCTCGGGGCCATCGACGCCGACGCGGGCTCCGCCGCCGTCCTCGGGACCGACGTGCGCGACCCCGCCTATCCCCAGACGCGCCAGGACCTCGGCGTCGTCCTCGATGAGGCCACCTTCCCCGAGATCATGACCGCCCGCCAGGTCGGCAGGCTCATGGCCCTGACCTATCGGGATTGGCAGCCGGGGACCTATGCCGACCTCCTCCGCCGCTTCGACCTGCCCGAGCAGAAGCCCTTCAAGGACTTCTCCCGCGGCATGAAGATGAAGCTCGCCCTCGCCGTGGCCCTGTCGCACGAGGCGAAGCTCCTCCTGCTCGACGAGGCCACCGGCGGGCTGGACCCCATGGTCCGCGAGGAGATCCTCGACCTGCTGCTGGGCTTCGCCCGCGACGAGGACCATTCCGTCCTCCTCTCCTCCCACATCGTCAGCGACCTGGAGAAGGTCTGCGACTACATCGCCTTCCTCCACAAGGGCCGTCTCCTCCTCTTCGAGGAGAAGGACCGGCTGCTGGACGACTACGCCGTCGTGTCGCTGTCGCGGGCCGACCGCGACGTCCTCGCCCCCGACGCCGTCCTCGGCGTCCGGGAGGAGCCGTACAGTCTGCGCGCCCTCGTGCGGCGCGACGCCGTCCCGGCGGGCTTCACCGCCGCGCGGCCCGATCTGGAGGAGATCATCCTCTTCCTGGCAAGGAGGGACCGGACATGAGAGCTTCGTTATATAAGGACGCCTGCGTCCTGCTCCGGCAGGCCAAGATCTTCCTCGTCATCATCGTCCTCTTCGCCGTGCTGGGCGGGACGGCCTGGGCCGCCTTCGCCACCTGGTACGCCGCCCTCCTGCCCATCACCGCACTGGCCTATGACGAGCGCGCCCGGTGGGACTTCTACGCCGCCGGGCTGCCCTACACCAGGCGGGACCTGGTGCTGGGCAAGTACGTGCTCAGCTGGGTGAGCATCGCCGCCGCGGCCGTGCTCTCCCTCCTGGGCCAGGCCGTCGTGGGCCTCGTCCGCGGGGGCGGGGACCTCGCGGAGCTGGTGGCGGCGATGCCGCTGATCGTGGTCACGCCCCTGCTGCTGACCGCCGTCCTCCTGCCCGTCCTCTTCCGGTACGGGGTCGAGCGCGGGCGGATGCTCTTCTACGGGATGATCGCCGCCTTCGCCGCCGTGTGCTTCCTCCTCTTCCGCGACGGGGCCGGTCCGGCCGCCGGGCACGCCCTGCCGCTGACCGCCATCCTCCTCGTCGCCGCCGTCGTGGGCACGGCCGTCTCCGTCCGCTGCTCCATCCGGGTCTATACGCCGAAACGGGGCTGAGAGAGACCCACCGGGATCGTGGAATTTGCCCCTTGACAAAAGGGGCGTCCTGCGCTAAACTTCTCAGCAACAAGACGATACCGTTGCAAAGGCAATGAAGAGAAGAGTACGCGAGGAGCTACGGCACAGAGAGTCCCGGTCGGTGGGAAGGGACGCGGAAGGCCTCGCCGAAGATGGTCCCGGAGCCGCGCACCGAGTTGGGTCGGATCGTTCCTCCCATTAGGCTGCGACGGGTGCGCCCGTGAACGCGCAGGGGTGTGTTGGCACCCTCCAAGGCCGCCCTCGCGAGGGGGCGCGCGAACCAAGGTGGTACCGCGGCTATGACTTCCAGCCGTCCTTGACAGTACGTCAAGGACGGTTTTTTGATGCGCCGGGGCCGCTCGTCGGCCGCCGCCAAGACAGACAGAAAGAAAAGAGGAGACGCATGTGAGCGACCCCATCATCCAGATCCAGGGGCTGAACAAGACCTTCGGCACCGGGCCGAACGCCGTCCACGCCCTGGAGGATATCGACCTATCGATCGAGGCCGGAGAGATCTTCGGCATCATCGGCCTCTCCGGCGCGGGCAAATCCACCCTCGTGCGGTGCATGAACCTGCTGGAGCGGCCCACCTCCGGCTCCGTCATCGTGAACGGGCGGGAGATGACCCGCCTGACCGCCCGCCAGCTGCGCCAGGCCCGACAGGAGGTCAGCATGATCTTCCAGCACTTCAACCTGCTCATGCAGCGCACGGCCCTGGACAACATCTGCTTCCCGCTGGAGCTGATCGGCACCCGCCGCGCCGACGCCGTCGCCAAGGCGCGCGAGCTGCTGGAGATCGTCGGGCTGAGCGACAAGGCCAACGCCTACCCCGCCCAGCTCTCCGGCGGCCAGAAGCAGCGCATCGCCATCGCCCGCGCCCTGGCCACGGACCCGAAGGTCCTCCTGTGCGACGAGGCCACCTCCGCCCTGGACCCGACGACCACCCTGTCGATCCTGGCCCTGTTACAGGAGCTCAACCGCAAGCTCGGCGTCACGGTGGTGGTCATCACCCACCAGATGAGCGTCATCGAGGAGATCTGCCACCGCGTGGCCATCCTCGACGGCGGCGTCGTGGCCGAGCAGGGCTCCGTGACCGAGATCTTCTCCCACCCCAAGACCGACATCGGGCGCAAGCTCGTCTACCCCGGCGGGGTCAAGATCGAGCAGCTCCCGCCCGCCCACGTCATCCGCATCGCCTTCAACGGCGGTTCGTCCTATGAGCCGCTCATCGCCTCCCTCGCCATCGACTGCGGCGTGAAGGTGAACATCCTCGGTGCGGACACCCGGAACATCGACGGCAAGGCCTTCGGCACCATGCTCCTCGGCCTGCCCGAGGACTCGGAGGAGGCCACCCGCGCGCTCAACTACGTCCGCTCCCAGCCCGACATCACCGTAGAGGAGGTCCGCACCGATGCCTGATATCTCCGCTTTCATGGCCCAATACGGCCAGCTCCTCGGCCAGGGGACCGTGGACACCCTCATCATGGTGGCCGTCTCCACGGTCTTCGCCTATCTGATCGGCCTGCCGCTCGGCGTGCTGCTGAACGTCACCCAGCCGCACGGCATCTGGCCGCACAAGTGGTTCAACCGCATCCTCGGCTGGGTCGTCAACATCGGCCGCTCCCTGCCGTTCATCATCCTGATGATCGCCATCATGGACTTCACCAAGTTCATCGTCGGCACCAAGATCGGCGTCCGCGGCGCCATCGTCCCGCTGGTCGTCTCCGCCGCGCCGTTCATCGCGCGCATGGTCGAGACCTCCCTGGCGGAGGTCGATGCCGGCGTCGTCGAGGCCGCCCAGTCCATGGGCGCCTCCCCCGCCCAGATCGTCTGGAAGGTCTACCTGCCGGAGGCGAAGCCCTCGCTGATCCTCGGCGCGTCCATCTCCATCATCACGATCCTCGCCTACACGGCCATCGCCGGCGCCATCGGCGCGGGCGGCCTGGGCGATCTGGCCATCCGGTACGGCTACGTCCGAAGGGTCCCGGAGATGATGTGGGTCACGGTCATCCTGATCGTCATCATGGTCCAGGTCATCCAGTCCATCTTCAGTTTTCTGTCTACGCGCCTCGATAAGCGCTTACGATAAGACAGGCACCCCCGCGATCCAACCAAAACAAGGAGGAAACGAAAATGAAAAAGCTTCTCGCCCTGCTGCTCGCCCTGACCGTCGCCATCGGTCTGTGCGCCTGCGGCTCCGCCCCTGCCGATGACTCTTCCACCGACGGCGACACCACCGAGCCCGTCGTGCTGAAGGTCGCCGCCACCCCCGTGCCCCATGCCGAGATCCTCGCCCAGGTCAAGGACGTGCTCGCCGAGCAGGGCATCGATCTCCAGGTCAAGGAGTACAACGACTACGTCATGCCCAACACCGCCGTCGAAGAGGGCGAGGAGGACGTGAACTTCTTCCAGCATCAGCCCTACCTCGACAACTTCAACCAGGAGAACGGCACCCACCTCGTGAGCGTCGCCGCCATCCACTATGAGCCGATGGGCATCTATGCGGGCAAGACCACCAGCATCGACGCGCTGCCCGACGGCGCCACCATCGCCATCCCCAACGATCCCACCAACGAGGGCCGCGCCCTCCTGCTCCTCCAGGCCCAGGGCCTGATCGAGATCGATGAGGCCGCCGGTCTCGAGGCCACCCCCAACGACATCACCTCCAACCCCAAGAACATCCAGTTCATGGAGCTTGAGAGCGCCATGCTCGCCAACACCGTCGAAGAGGTCGACCTCTCCGTCATCAACTCCAACTTCGCCATGGCCGCCGGCTTCGATCCGGTGGAAGACTCCCTCGCCTCTGAGGACGCCATCGCCGAGGACTCCGCCACCTACGCCAACGTCATCGTCGTCAAGGAAGGCAACGAGGACGATGCCGCCGTCCAGGCCCTCATCAAGGCCCTGCAGACCGACGCCGTCCGCGACTTCATCAACGAGACCTACAAGGGCGCCGTCGTGCCGGTGTTCTGATCCGAGCGCACCCATCTGACAGCATCTGGAAACGCCCGCGAGCCATTGGCCCGCGGGCGTTTTTCCGTGTCAAGATCGGCCGGGCCGCCGCCGCGCTTCCTTGTCGATTTCTCCCATTGACTTCACGGACAGATGTGATAAAGTATACAGGCTGCTCCCCGCCAGGGGGGCGGCCAGAACGAACCGATAAGGAGGGATCCCTGTTGTCCACCGCCAAGCCCGCCGAGAACAAGATGGGCGTCATGCCCGTTGGCCGCCTGCTCGCCAGCATGGCCGTCCCCATGATGATCTCCATGCTCGTCCAGGCCCTCTATAACATCGTCGACAGCGTGTTCGTCTCCCGCATCAGCGAGGACGCCCTCACCGCCGTCTCCCTCGCCTTCCCCCTCCAGAACCTGATGATCGCCGTCTGCGCGGGCACCACCGTCGGCATGAACGCCCTCCTCTCCCGCTCGCTCGGCGCGAAGGAGCAGGACCGCGCCGACCGCGCCGCCAACACCGGCATCTTCCTCGCGCTGTGCTCCTTCGTCCTCTTCTGTGCGATCGGGCTGACGCTCTCCCGGGCCTTCTTCGCCGTCCAGACCGACTCGGCCGTCATCGCCAAATACGGCGCGGACTATTCCGTCGTCTGTCTCGGCTGCTCCATCGGGCTCTTCCTCCAGATCACCTTCGAGCGGCTCCTGCAATCCACCGGCCGCGCGCACCTCTCCATGATCAGCCAGATCGTCGGGGCCTGCATCAACATCGTCCTCGACCCCATCCTGATCTTCGGTCTCTTCGGCTTCCCCCGGCTCGAGGTCGTCGGGGCCGCCGTCGCCACCGTCGTCGGCCAGTGGGTCGGTGCCACGCTCGGGCTGATCCTCAACCTCAAGTGCAACCCCGACATCCACCTGAGCCTGCGGCACATCCGCTGGCACGGGCCGACCGTCCGCGCCATCTACCATGTCGGCTTCCCCTCCATCGCCATGATGTGCATCGGCTCCGTGATGGTCTTCGGGATCAACCGCATCCTGCTCGGCTTCACCTCCACCGCCGCCGCCGTCTTCGGGGCCTACTTCAAGCTGCAGAGCTTCATCTTCATGCCCATCTTCGGCCTGAACAACGGCATGGTCCCCATCATCGCCTACAACTACGGCGCGCGGAACGCCAAGCGCGTCAAGGGCACGATCAAGCTCGCCGTCTGCACGGCCATCTGCATCATGATCGTCGGCACGATCCTCTTCGAGAGCATCCCCGGCGTCCTGCTGAGCTTCTTCGACGCCTCGGAGGGCATGCTCGCCATCGGCGTCCCGGCCCTGCGCATCATCGGCATCCACTTCGTCCTGGCCGGGTTCTGCATCCCCGCCGGGTCCGTCTGCCAGGCGATCGGCGATCCGCTCTACTCCCTGATCGTCTCCGTCTGCCGTCAGCTCGTGGTGCTCCTGCCCGCGGCCTGGCTGTTGGCGCAGACGGGCGTGCTGGACCTCGTCTGGCTCGCCTTCCCCATCGCCGAGCTGGTGTCCCTCACGCTCAGCGCCATCTTCCTGCGCAAGACCCTCCGCGCCGCGGAGAGCACCATGTCGGAGCCGCCGGACGGACTGCTAGTATAGGGATCTGAGGACCGCTTCGCTGGGTCCTCAGATCAGGGGATGCAGCCTGCTGCGCGCACTCGCCGACCGTCTTCGACGGACGACTCGCACACTTGCAGGCTGAGAAGTATTTTTTGCGCGGCGGAGCCGTGCAAAAAATGACTGGACTTTATTTCGCGCCTGCGGGCGCGAAATTTTTTGAGACGATAAAAACGCCGGACCGAGACGGATGTCTTGGTCCGGCGTTTCGTTCTTTTCTCGGGGCGCAGACGCGGCTGAGAGGGCGACGAGCTCAAAGCGGTGGTCTTTACTCATAGCATGCGAAAAAGGCGTACAGGGGCGCTGAGCGGCCGCACAGGGCGTCGTATCCTCCTCACCGCTCGCTCCGCTCTCCGTCCTCGCGGCGGGGGAAGTGGACGGTCTGCCGCACGCCGCGCCAGCGGTGGTACCACACGCTGGTGAAGACGATGCCCAGGAAGAGGATCTGCCCGCAGAGGTACAGCCACAGCAGCAGCACGATCAGCGAGACGAGCGAGCCGTAGACGAGGGAGTACCGCGAGCTCATCCCGATGAACCAAGAGAACACGGCCGAGGACACCACCAGCGCCAGCGACGACACCACGGAGCTGACCAGCACGGGCAGCCGCGGCGTCCCCCGCGGGGCCGCCATGTTCAGCACGGCCAGCAGGAAGAGACAGAAGATCGCGAACAGCAGGACGTAGCGCGTCCAGGACCACAGGTCCGCCGCCGGGTGGAGGAAGGGGAAGCGCTCCGTGAGCGAGGCGAGGGTCTTCTGCCCCGTGACGACGACGAAGACGGAGACGTCCACCGTCAGGAGCAGGGCCAGCGGGAAGACGAAGCTGGTCACGAACCCCCGCACGACCGTCTGGGAGACGTCCTCGTACACGTCCAGGATCACCCGCGCGATGGTCCGGAAGGCCCCCGCCGCGGAGAACCAGCACGCCGCCAGGCCCGCCACGAAGAAGCCCAGCGACTCGTGCTGCGAGACGTAGCGCAGGTATCTGCTGAGCAGGTCCAACGCGGACGCCGGCAGGATCGTCTCCATCTGGCCCATGAGGCTGGCGATGTCGATGTCCAGCGCGCCCAGGACCGCCGAGACGCAGATGAGGGCCGGGAAGACGGTCAGCAGGACGAAATAGGCGAAGCAGGCCGCCGCCTGGGGGACCCGGCGGTCGAAGTACAGCAGGATGGCGTCACGCAGGAAGGTGACGAAGGAGCTGGTCCAGATCCGTTCCACATATCGTTTCATCGCACACTCGGGCGGCGCGGCGCGGGGCCGCTGGGCGGGCATACCGCAGGGCCGCTCCGCATAGTCTCTAGGACGAGCACACGCGAAGGAGGTACGGTATGACGGGACGTAGAAAAACAGGCGCGCGGCGGGCGCTGGCGGTCCTCCTGGCGCTGGGCGGCGTGGGGATGGCCCTCGCGGCGGCGGGGCCGGAGGCGGCCGCGGCCGCGGTGCTGCCGCAGCGCGAGGTGCCGCTGCTCGAGCGGATGCTCCTGGGGGAGTCGGCGCTCCTGGCCCGCTGGGCCGACGGGCTGGCGGCGGAGGCCGCGCCCCCGCAGGCGGCGGAGCCGGTCCCGGCGGAGGACGCCGCCGAGGAGCAGCAGCTCACCGCCGTGACGCCCGCGGACATCCGCGAGAAGACGATCACGGGCACGGCGCTGTTCAACCGCACGCAGAAGGCGGTCGATCTCGCCGCCGTGGCGGCGGCGGGGACGCCGCTGCGCTTCGCTCCGGCCGCGGACGGGCCCCAGATCCTGATCGTCCACACGCACGGGACGGAGTCCTTCGCGCGCGACGGCACGGAGCCGTACACGGAGACGGGCACGGCGCACACCACCGACGCGGGCTACAGCGTCATCCGCCTGGGGGACGAGATCGCGCGGATCTTCGGCGAGATGGGCCTGAGCGTCCTGCACGACACGACGCTGTACGACTATCCGGCCTACGACGGGGCCTATGACCGGGCGCGGGCGGGGATCGAGGCGGTCCTGGCGGAGCACCCGACGGTCCAGATGGTCCTGGACGTCCACCGCGACGCCCTCGTGGGCGCGGACGGGACGGTCTACAAGCCGGTCCTGGAGGTCGATGGGGTCAAGACCGCCCAGGTGATGCTCCTCGTCGGGACGGACGACGCCGGGGCCTATTTCCCCGACTGGACGGAGCACCTGGCCCTGGCGATGCAGCTCCAGCGGCAGATGGACGCGCTCTGGCCGGACCTGGCTCGTCCGATCACGCTGCGCACGGCGCGGTTCAACCAGCAGCTGACGAAGGGCTCGCTCCTCGTCGAGATCGGCAGCCACGGGAACACGCTGGACGAGGCCCTGGCCGGGGCGCGGCTCTTCGCGCGGGCGACGGGCCAGGTCCTGTGCGGCCTGGTGGCCGAGGGCTGAAAAATGGGAGAAAAGAAGACCGGGGGACGATCCTCCGGTCTTCTTTTGTCGTGATGTCTTCGTTTGGCTCGCTTACGGAGCTTCGTCCTCAAGGGGATCGTAGCTCGCGCCGGTGACGGCGTCGGTCGTCGGCTCCTCGGCGGGGGCGGCCGGCTCCACCGGCCCCACCGGCTCGACCGGCACGACGGCGGCAGGCTCCTCGACGACGGGCACGCGCACGGGGCCGTCCTTGCCTGGCAGATACAGCAGCGGGTCGATGCTCGAACCGCCGTAGCGGACCTCGAAGTGGCAGTGCGGCCCGGTGGACCGGCCCGTCGAGCCGACCTCCGCCACGACCTGGCCCTGGCGGACCTCGTCGCCCGCGGAGACGAGCAGCTTCGAGCAGTGGCCGTAATAGGTGAAGAACCCGTTGTGGTGCGACACGATCACCAGGTTGCCATAGGTCCCCCGCTCCCCGGCGAAGAGGACGGTACCGGCCTCGGCGGCGTTGATCGCGGTGCCCTCCGCAGCGGCGATGTCCACGCCGCGGTGGAAGTCGTTCGCACCGAAGATATAGCGATAACCGTAGTCCGACGTGATCGGACCGCGCACGGGCCACAGGAAGAGGCAGCCCTCCGGCAGCTCCGGCTTCGGCTGGGTGCCGGTGGCGACGATCAGGGGCGTCGGCTCCGTGAGCGTCTCGGTCTCCAGATCCTCGCTGGCGATGGTCAGGCCGCCGCGGGCCTCCACCCGCGCGAGCACCCGCTCCTCACCGGCCGCGCCCTCCTGGAGGATGCGCTCCTCACCGGTGAACATGCCGCTGTCCGGCTGGGCCTGCTTCTCCGGCTCGATCGTCCGGGTCAGCTCGACCTCGGACACCGTGGCGACCGCCAGACGCGGGCAGGACTGCTCGATCGTCAGCGTCAGGCCCTCCTCCAGCGGGGTGCCCTCGTCGATGTACAGGAGCGACGCCATGGCCTCCTCGTCCGGCTCGCGGAGCGTGAGGTCCACGTCGGGGTTGAGCGCCTGGAACCGCTCCTGCTCCATGCCGAAACGGTCCAGGATGCCCTCGACCGTGTCGCCCGCCCGCACCGTGTACGGGAAGCACTGGAGGATCGGCTCGCTCAGGGCCGCGACCACCGTCTCCAGATCGGTCGTGCCCTCGGCGGCGGGGAGATATTCCTGCCGGATGCTCACCTCGCTGAGGACCTCCACGGAGAGGGTCCCCTCGACGGCGTAGCTGTCCTCGACCTGGGCGACGGCCTGCCGGAGGACGTCCTCGTCCTCCGCCGCGCCGACGCGGACACCGTCGACGGTGAGGGTGTAGACGTGCTCCAGCTCGTCGATCAGGTCCATGAGGGAGTCGGCCACGGCCGGCATCGTCTCGATGTCCTCCTTCGGGGCCAGGGCGGGCCGGACGGAGACGCGGTCCTCGTCGAAGGAGTACGCGGTCTCCAGGATCACGGAGGCGCGGGTCTCGGCCTGCACCACGGCGGCGTCATAGGTCTCCGTCCCGTGGAAGTAGACCACGGACCGCCCGTCGGCCCGCACCGTGTAGCAGAAGGAGCACGAGGACGCCACGATGGCGGCTGCGAGCACCACCGCCGTGACCGACAGGAACGGCACGCTCGCCCGGAACGGGCGGCGCGCGCTGTATTCGATCCGCCTCTCGCGGAACTCGTTGAGCTTGGTCAGGAACTTGCGCACTGGGGGACGCCTCCTAGCGTGGGATGGGGATCAGAGCAGTTGGATGATGGCCGCCTGGTTGCCGCGGCGGTCGCCCAGCTTCCGGTGGGACCAGTACAGGTCCGGGCGGCAGCCGGTGCACAGGGGCAGGGTCTCGATCCGCTCCATCCCGGCCTGGCGCAGCTCCCAGGCGATCAGGCCCTTGAGGTCCACGTGGGACTTCCCGCCCGCGCCGGACCGCACGAAGTTCCGCGCCATGGGGCCGAGCCGGGCGCTCATGGCGTCCGGGACGTCGTCGTCCGTCTCGAAGCAGGTCGGGCAGATCCCGGGGCCGATGGCCGCCAGGACCTCCGTCGGGTCGGTGCCGTAGCGCGCCTGCATCTCGGCCAGGGCCTTCGGTGCGATCTGCGCCGCCGTCCCGCGCCAGCCGGAGTGCACCGCCCCGATGGCGCGGTGGACCGGGTCGTACAGCAGGACCGGGATGCAGTCGGCGTAATAGATGACGAGGGCCAGCCCCGGCTCGTTCGTCACCAGGGCGTCGGTCCGATAGGGGATGGGATCGAGCAGGTCCGGCAGGACGTCCGCCCGCGTCGCGACGCGGACCCCGTCCTCGTGGACCTGATGGGTCATGACGAGGCTGGCCTCGTCCGCCCCCACGGCGGCGCAGAACCGGCGGTAGTTCTCCCGCACGGCCGCCGGGTCGTCGTGGCGGGTCATGCCGAGGTTGAGCTGGGCGCAGTCGCCCCGGCTCACGCCGCCCAGGCGGGTGGCGAAGCCGTGGACCACGCCCCCCGCGGCGGTGATGGCGTCCGCCGTGTGGAACACGACGCCGCCGACGTCACATCTCGTGAAGGACATGGCGGGACCTCACTGCTGATTGCCCGCTGCCTTGTCCTTGAGATAGCAGCACTTCTTGTACTTCTTCCCGCTGCCGCAGGGGCAGGGATCGTTCGGGCCGACCTTGGCCGCCTTGCGGCGCACCGGCTCCTTCTTCAGGGACTCGTCGCTGCCGCCGGAGGTGCCGGTGACCTTCGCCACGCGCTCGCGCCGGACCTCGTCGGTCTGCACGCGGGCGGTCAGGATGCGGCGGATCGTCTCCTCCTGGATGGCGGCGATCATGCCCTCGAACATGGCGAAGCCCTCTTTCTTGTACTCGTTGACGGGGTTCGTCTGGGCATAGGCGCGCAGCTGGATGCCGCGCTTGAGCTCCTCCATCGCGTCGATGTCGTCCATCCAGTACTCATCGACCGTGCGGAGCATCATCACGCGCTCGAGCTCGCGCATGAGCTCGTCGCCGAGGCTCGCCTGCTTGGCGTCGTACCGGGCCAAGGCCAGCTCGTCGATCATGTCGATCAGCTGCTCCGGCTTATAGCCCGCCAGCTCCTCGTCGGTGAACTGCATCTCGGTCGGCTCGAAGAACAGGCCGCGGAACGGCTCGGTGGCCATCTGCCAGCTCTCGGCGTCCATGTGGTGGTGCTCGCCCAGGTGGCCGTTGATGGACTCCTCGATCCAGCGGCGCATCATGGCGCGGATCTTCTCGCTCAGGTCCACACCGTCGAGGACCTGGCGGCGCTCCTTGTAGATGACGTTACGCTGGACGTTCATGACGTCGTCGTACTCCAGGGTGTTCTTACGGGCCTGGAAGTTCTTCGACTCGACCTTCTTCTGCGCGTTCTCGATGGCGTTGGAGAGGATCTTCGCGTCGATGGGCGTGTCGTCGTCGATCTTGAGGGTCTCCATCATGTTCTGCATCCGCTCGGAGCCGAACAGACGCATGATGTCGTCCTCCATGGACAGGTAGAACTTGCTCTCGCCGGGGTCGCCCTGACGGCCGGAACGGCCGCGCAGCTGGTTGTCGATGCGGCGGGACTCGTGCCGCTCGGTGCCCAGGATGAACAGGCCGCCCGCCGCGCGGACCTTCTCGGCCTCCGGGGCCAGCTCGGCCTTGTACTTGGCCTCGGCCTCGGCGAACATGCGCCGCGCGTCGAGGATGGCCTGGTCGTCGGTCTCGGCGAAGCCGGTGGCCTCGGCGATCAGGTCCTCGGTCATCCCGGCCTTGCGCAGGTCGTTCTTGGCCAGATACTCCGCGTTGCCGCCGAGCATGATGTCGGTACCACGGCCGGCCATGTTCGTCGCGACGGTGACGGCGCCGAGCTTACCGGCCTGAGCGACGATCTCGGCCTCCTTCTCGTGGTTCTTCGCGTTGAGGACGTTGTGGCGGATGCCCTGGCGGGCGAGCAGCTTGGACAGGGCCTCGGACTTCTCGATGGAGGTCGTACCGGCCAGGACGGGCTGTCCCTTCTCGTGGCAGGCCGCGATCTGGCGCACGATGGCGTCGTACTTGCCCTTCTCGTTCTTATAGACCTCGTCGGGGTGGTCGATGCGGATCATCGGCCGGTTCGTCGGGACCTCGACGATGTCCAGCTCATAGGTGGAGGAGAACTCCTCCGCCTCGGTCAGCGCGGTACCGGTCATGCCGGAGAGCTTCTTGTACAGGCGGAAGTAGTTCTGGAAGGTGATCGTGGCCAGGGTCTTGGACTCGCGGGCGACGGTGACCTTCTCCTTGGCCTCGATGGCCTGGTGCAGACCGTCGTTGTAGCGGCGGCCATACATCAGACGGCCGGTGAACTCATCGACGATGATGACCTCGCCGTCCTTGACGACGTAGTCGATGTCGCGCTTCATCAGGCCGCGGGCGCGGATGGCCTGGTTGATGTGGTGGGAGAGGGTGGAGTTCTGCGGGTCGGCGAGGTTCTCCACGCCGAAGGTCTTCTCCGCCTTGGCGATGCCGCGGGCGGTGAGGGTGACGACGCGGGCCTTCTCGTTGACGACGTAGTCGGCGTCGATGTCCTCGGCCTCCTCCTGCTTGTCGTCCACCTTGGCGACGGTCAGGCCCTTCAGGCTGGCGGCGAAGTTGTCGGCCAGGGTGTAGAGCTGGGTGGACTGCTCGCCCATGCCGGAGATGATGAGGGGGGTCCGGGCCTCGTCGATCAGGATGGAGTCCACCTCGTCGACGATGGCGAAGACGTGGCCGCGCTGCATCAGCTCGGCCTTGTAGATGGCCATGTTGTCGCGCAGATAGTCGAAGCCGAACTCGTTGTTCGTGCCGTAGGTGATGTCAGCCGCATACGCCGCCTGCTTGCCCTTCTGATCGACGCCGTGGATGACCAGACCGACGGTCAGGCCGAGGAAGCGGTAGACCTTGCCCATCCACTCGCTGTCGCGCTTGGCCAGGTAGTCGTTGACGGTGACGATGTGCACGCCCTCGCCGCTCAGGGCGTTCAGGTAGGCGGGCAGGGTGGCCACCAGGGTCTTGCCTTCACCGGTCTTCATCTCGGCGATGCGGCCCTGGTGCAGGATGATGCCGCCGATGAGCTGC
>CAKTJM010000020.1 GCA_934567745.1 uncultured Eubacteriales bacterium
CTTCTGATAGACCTGCTCGGTCAGGAACCGCTCGTGCTCGGTCTGCAGGTCGGTGCCCCAGGAGACCTTGTAGTCGAACTTCTCGTTGTTCTTCATCAGGATGTCCACGGCCTCGGTGTAGGTCACGCGGCCGAAGTCGGAGGAGGCCACGTGCTGGAGCCGCGCGATCAGGCCCTTGTCCACGAAGGCGTTGAAGAACTCCATCTCCTGCGGGCAGCGCTCGAGGACGGCGTTGATGACGTACTTGATCATCCCCTCGGCGACGTCCATGTCACCGGCGAGGTCACAGAAGGCCATCTCCGGCTCGATCATCCAGAACTCGGCGGCGTGGCGCTGGGTGTTGGACTTCTCGGCGCGGAAGGTCGGGCCGAAGGTGTAGACGTTGCCGAAGGCCATGGCGAAGTTCTCGGCGTTGAGTTGGCCGGAGACGGTCAGGTTCGCGGCCTTGCCGAAGAAGTCCTCGCTGTAGTCGATCTCGCCGTTGGGCAGTCTGGGGGGATCCTTCAGATCCAGGGTGGTCACGCGGAACATCTCGCCCGCGCCCTCACAGTCGGAGGCGGTGATGATGGGGGTGTGGACGTAGACGAAGCCCTTGTGCTGGAAGTACTCGTGGATGGCGAAGGCCGCCGCGGACCGCACGCGGAAGGCGGCGGAGAACAGGTTCGTGCGCGGGCGCAGATGGGCGATGGTGCGGAGGAACTCCACGCCGTGGCGCTTCTTCTGCAGGGGGTACTCGGGGGCGGAGGGGCCTTCCACCTCGATGGCGTCGGCCTTCACCTCGAGCGGCTGCTTGGCCTCGGGGGTCAGGACGACCTTGCCGTGGACGATCAGGGCCGCGCCGACGTTCTGGCGGGCGATCTCCTGATAGTTCTCAAGGGCGTTGGCATCCATGACGACCTGCAGGTTGCGGAAGCAGGAGCCGTCGTTGAGCTCGATGAAGCCGAAGGTCTTCATGTCGCGGATGGTGCGGGCCCAGCCGCAGACGGTCACGTCCTGACCGCCGAACTGTTCCATGTCCGCGAAGATGCGGGCGATCTGTGTGCGTTCCATATCGTGTCTATCCTTTCCATTCCAATTGATATCGCTCGGTTCGTGCCCCCCTCTGCCGGAGGGGCGGGTCATTGCTCGGAGACGACGTCGCCGTGCTCGATGTGATAGGCGATGCGCTGGACGATCATCATGATGGCGACGAGGTTCTTGCCGCCCTCGGGGACGATGATGTCGGCGTAGCGCTTGGACGGCTCGATGAACTGCTCGTGCATGGGCTTGACGGTGGAGAGGTACTGCTCGACGACGGAGTCCAGGCTCCGCCCGCGCTCCTTGACGTCCCGCAGGATCCGCCGCAGGATGCGCACGTCGGCGTCGGTATCGACGAAGATCTTGATGTCCATCAGGTCGCGCAGACCGGGGTCCTCGAAGACGAGGATCCCGTCCACGAGGATGACCTTGTTCGGCGGGACGGTGACGGTCTCCTCCGTGCGGTCGTGGATGGTGTAGTCATACACGGGCCGCTCGATGGCGCGCCCGGCCCGGAGCTGCTCCAGGTCGGCGATCATCCGGTCCGTGTCGAAGGAGGAGGGGTGGTCATAGTTGAGCAGCCGCCGCTCCTCCAGGGGCAGGTCGTGGTGCGCCTTGTAATAGCTGTCGTGCGCGAGCACGCTGATGTCGTCGCCGAACTGCTCGCGCAGCCGCTCGACGAGCGTGGTCTTGCCGGAGCCGGTCCCTCCGGCGATGCCGATGATCAAGGGCTTCATGGGACGTCCTCCTTCTGTCTGTCTCAGTCCTCGTCGCCGTCCGGCTCGCGGAACTCGGTGAGCACCAGGCCGGGGTTGTGGTCGCAGACCCACTTGATGGACCAGAAGGAGCTGAACAGCAGGAGCTGGTTGCCCTTATAGTCCTCCACGAGCTTGGTGTCGTTGCCGAGGACGAGGTCGGTCTCCTGCAGCGGCTCCTCGGAGGAGATCCAGCGGAGGAACTGATAGGGCAGGCCCTCCATGCGGATCTCGACGTTGTATTCGTTCAGCAGCCGGTACTGGAAGACGTCGAATTGCAGCGTGCCGACGACGCCGACGATGACCTCCTCCATGCCGGTGTAGGGGATCTTGAAGATCTGGATCGCGCCCTCCAGGGCGATCTGCTCCGCGCCCTTGAGGAACTGCTTGCGCTTCATGGTGTCCACGGGGCGCACGCGGGAGAAGTGCTCCGGGGCGAAGGTGGGGATCGGGTCGAAGCGGAACTTCTTCCCCGGCGCGCACAGGGTGTCGCCGATGGAGAAGATGCCGGGGTCGAAGACGCCGACGATGTCGCCCGCGTAGGCCTCCTCGATGATCTCGCGCTCGGCGGCCATGAGCTGCTGCGGGCGGGAGAGGCGGAGCTTGCGCTTGCCCTGGACGTGGTAGACCTCCCGCTCCGCGTCGAACCGGCCGGAGCACACGCGCAGGAAGGCGATGCGGTCGCGGTGCGCCTTGTTCATGTTGGCCTGGATCTTGAAGATGAAGGCGGAGAAGTTATCGTCGAAGGGGTCGATCACGCCCTCGTTCGAGTGCCGGGGCAGGGGCGGGGTGGTCATGCGGAGGAACTCCTCCAGGAACGGCTCGACGCCGAAGGTGGTCAGGGCGGAGCCGAAGAAGACGGGGGAGAGCTTGCCGTGCCGCACGCGGTCGAGGTCGAAGTCGCAGGACGCGCCGTCGAGCAGCTCGATGTCCTCGATGAGCTGGTCGCGCTTGGCCTGGCCGAGCATGTCCACGAGGACGGGATCGTCCAGGTCGATCTGGGTGGTCCCGGCCTTCTTGGCATAGGTGTTCGAGGAGAAGTGGATGATCTCCCGCTTCGTGCGGTCGTAGACGCCCAAAAATTCCTTGCCGCAGCCGATGGGCCAGTTGACGGGATAGGTGTCGATGCCCAGCTCCTTCTCGATCTCCTCGCACAGGGCGAAGGGGTCGCGGGCCTCGCGGTCCATCTTGTTGATGAAGGTGAAGATGGGGATGTCGCGCATGACGCAGACCTTGAAGAGCTTGCGGGTCTGCGCCTCGACGCCCTTGGCGGCGTCGATGACCATGACGGCGGAGTCGGCGGCCATGAGGGTCCGATAGGTGTCCTCGGAGAAGTCCTGGTGGCCGGGGGTGTCGAGGATGTTGATGCAGAAGCCGTCGTACTGGAACTGCAGCACGGAGGAGGTCACGGAGATGCCGCGCTGCTTCTCGATCTCCATCCAGTCGGAGACGGCGGCGCGGGCGTTCTTCTTCCCCTTGACCTGACCGGCCTGGGCGATGGCCCCGCCGTAGAGCAGGAACTTTTCGGTGAGGGTCGTCTTACCGGCGTCGGGGTGGGAGATGATGGCGAAGGTCCGTCGCCGCTCGATCTCGGAAGCATATTTGGACAAAAGGCTCTCCTCCTCTTGATGTTCGTCTGATATAACACTTGATTCTACCATAGCGCCGCGCGCGATGCAAGAGGGAAGCGGTCGCAGACGGCCGCCCGCCGCGCGAAAAGGGCACGAGAGAGCGCCCGACCAGCCAAAAGACCGGTCGGGCGCGCGTTTCGTTTTGGTTTTATGAGGTCTTTGTCCCTCACCGCCCGCGGCAGCCGTCCAGCTCCGTGGCGAAGGTGAGACCCAGGTGGTCGAGCACGCCTTTGACGGCGTCCCGGTCCATATCGACGGCGTACAGGTCCAGGGTGAAGTGGGGGGAGACGGACGAGACCCAGATCTGGTCCCCGCTCGCCGTCAGGACGCAGGGCAGCCCGTCGGCGGTGGTGTAGTCCTCCACCCACTCATAGTACCCGTCGAGGATGTAATCCTGCGCCCACGGCACGTGGCAGGTCGTGGCCTGATAGTCCAGGGTGAAATAGCCCGTCTCGCCGCTGAGCCAGAGCGTCCCGAAATAGCTCCCCAGGTAGTCGTCGGCCCCCTCCGTGATGACGTAGTACGTGTTGGCATAGGGGACGGTGTCGTACCGCTCCGCCACCCACGACAGGTCCCACGCGGCGTGGCCGGTCTGTCGGGCCTGGAGCAGCAGGGGAGAGAGGGCGCAGGCCTCGGTCCGGCGGTGCTCCTGCCCGCCGTCGAAGACGACCCGCTCCTTCACCGGGCCCTCGTTGGAGATGAGGTCCATCGACGACCAGGTCACGTCCTGTTCCAGGGCGACGGAGCCGCCGATCCATGCGGAGTCGGCCCAGTGGTCGGACTTCTCCAGCCGCCCCGCGACCATCTCGTCGCGGGGGATGCCCACGGTGCCGTTCGGCCCGCCGTAGGAATAGCTGTCGTAGCCGTTGGCCTCCACGTCGGCGCGCAGGGCGTCGTAGTCCGCGACGAGCTTCGGGTTCATGGTCTCGTGCTGATAGATGCCCACGCCCAGCGCCGTCCCGGCGCACAGGCAGAGCACCACGGCGAGGATCGCGGCGGGCCGCAGGGCGGCGCGGCGGCGGGGCCGCTCTCCGGTCTGCGCGGCCAGGGCGCGGGCCTGCCAGCTCCGGGGCGTGCGGATGTCGTTCAGGTCTTCGTATCTCATGTCAGTCCCTCCTGTAGGCGTTCTTTCAGGGCGGCGCGGGCGCGGCTGAGCCGGGACTTCACCGTCCCGGGCCGCACGCCGAGCAGGCGGGCGACCTCCTCCACGGAGTAGCCCTCGCAGCAGTGGAGGTACAGGACCTCCCGCTGGTGGCCCGGCAGGGCGCGGATCTCCTCCAGCAGGGCCGCTGCGCCGCTCTCCGGCGCGACGGCCTCCGGCGGGAAGGGGCTGTCCCCCACGAGGGCGACGTTCCGCCGCCAGAACTGCCGGTGCAGGCTCACCGCCTGGTTCAGGGCGGTCCGGATCAGCCACGCCTTGACGTGCTCCTGGTCGCGGAACGGCTTCCGGCAGGTGAGCAGCTTCAGGAAGACCTCCTGATAGCAGTCCTCCACGTCCGCCGGCTGGCGGCAGCGCAGCAGCAGGATGCGCACGACGGTGTCGCTGTGCCGCAGGACCGCTTCTTCGTATGCTTGGCGTTCGATGGGTGCCGCCTCCTTTCGATGCATGGGCCGCGGCCGCGTCCCTTAGACTGTCGAAGGACCCATGCGGGGTCCTTCCGAGCAGGGGCGCGGCTGCGTCCCTGTTGAGGTCCTCGCCCCTAACACGCATCAGCGGTCCCTATGGTTCCCGATGTCCTGAAAAAACGTTCAGTCGGCCTGGTCCTCCTTCTGGAAGTGGTCGCACCAGGGCCGCAGGGCGCACCGTGCGCAGTCCGGCCGCCGCGCGCGGCAGACGGCCCGCCCGTGCAGGACCATGCGGTGACAGAAGTCGTTCGACTCCTCCGGCGGCAGACAGGCGCGCAGCTGTGCCTCGACCTTGGCGGGGTCCTTCGTCCCGTCGGTCAGGCCGAGCAGGCCCGCGATCCGGATGCAGTGCGTGTCCGCGACCACCACGCCGGGCGCGCCGTAGACGTCGCCGAGGATCAGGTTGGCGGTCTTGCGTCCCACGCCGGGCAGGCGCAGCAGCTCCTCCATCGTGCCGGGGACCCGCCCGCCGTACTCGTCGCGCAGCATCCGCGCGGCCGCGACGATGTCCCGCGCCTTCGACCGGAAGAAGCCGCAGGACCGGACGTACGGCTCGACCTCCTCCTGCGTCGCCTCCGCGAAGGCGTCGAGCGTCGGGAACCGCGCGTAGAGCGCGGGCGTGACCTGGTTGACCCGCTCGTCCGTGCACTGGGCGGCCAGCCGCACGGCGAAGAGCAGCTCATAGTCCTTCTCATAGGGCAGCGAGCAGAGACTGTCGGGATAGAGGTGCTTCAGTTCCTGGACGATGCAATAGACATCTTGCTGAGTTTTCATGAAAGATCACCGATCCTTTTGGCGCTTTTGGTAAAAATGCGTGGAAATAGTATAGCATGATCCGGAAAAGAAATCATTGGTTTTTTTCGGGAAAAGGAGTATAATGATGTCGTAACGTGGGGCCGGTGTCTTGACGCGGTCCGCGGAACCATCTGAACTTCTATGAAAAGGAGCGAGAATCGTGGTCAAAGACGTCATTGAATTCCTGACCCAGCAGGATCCCGAGGTCGGCAACGCCGTGCGTGCCGAATACGACCGTCAGCGGAGGAACATCGAGCTGATCGCCTCCGAGAACTTCGTCAGCGAAGCCGTCCTGGCAGCGGCATCCACCGTGCTCACCAACAAGTACGCCGAGGGGTATCCCGGCAAGCGTTACTATGGCGGCTGCGAGTGCGTCGACGTGGTCGAGAACATCGCCCGCGACCGCGCCAAGCAGCTCTTCGGCGCGAACTACGTCAACGTCCAGGCCCACAGCGGCGCATCTGCCAACTTCGCCGTGTACCAGGCGCTCTGCAACATCGGCGACACCGTCATGGGCATGAGCCTGGACAACGGCGGCCACCTGACCCACGGCAGCCCCGTCAACTTCTCCGGCCTGAACTATAACATCGTCCCCTACGGTGTCGATCCCGTCACCCACCGCATCGATTACGATCAGGTCCGCGACCTGGCCAAGAAGCATCATCCCAAGATGATCCTTGCCGGCGCCTCCGCCTATCCGCGCATCATCGACTTCAAGGCCTTCGCCGACATCGCCCACGAGGTCGGCGCCTATCTGTTCGTCGATATGGCGCACATCGCCGGTCTGGTGGCTGCGGGCCTGCATCCCTCGCCCATCCCCTATGCCGACGTCGTCTCCACCACCACGCATAAGACCCTCCGCGGCCCGCGCGGCGGCGTCATCTTCAGCAACGACGAAGCCATCGCCAAGAAGATCGACAAGGCCATCTTCCCCGGCACCCAGGGCGGCCCGCTCATGCACATCATCGCCGCCAAGGCCGTCGCCTTCGGCGAGGCCCTCAAGCCCGAGTTCAAGACCTATCAGGAGCAGGTCATCAAGAACGCCAAGGTCCTGGCCGACAGCCTGATGGAGGCCGGCTTCGCTCTGGTCTCCGGCGGCACCGACAACCACCTGATGCTCGTGGACCTGCGTCCGGCCAACATCACCGGCAAGGAGATGGAGAAGCGCCTCGACCAGGTGAACATCACCGTCAACAAGAACACCATCCCCGACGATCCTCAGTCCCCGTTCGTCACCAGCGGCATCCGTGTCGGCGTCCCCGCCGCCACGTCCCGCGGCTTCCGCGAGGAGGACATGAAGGTCATCGGCAAGCTCATGTGGAAGACCGCCACCGAGTTCGAGACCGCGCAGGACGAGATCCGCGCCGGTGTCGCTGAGCTGACCGCGAAATATCCCCTTTACGAATAAGCTCTCTGCTGATAGAATGAGGAGGATGACGGCCGCGTCATCCTCCTCGTTTTTTTGAGGGGAAGGATACGATAGACAGGAGGTGGATCGATGTACCAGCCGCTGGCGGACGCGCTGCGCCCGCGCACGCTCGACGAGGTGGTGGGCCAGCAGCATATACTGGGAGAGGGCGGCGTCCTGCGCCGGATCGTCGAGGGGGGCACCATCCCCAACATGATCTTCTACGGGCCGTCGGGCACCGGCAAGACCACCGTGGCGGAGATCGCCGCGGCGCAGATCCACCGTCCCTTCCACCGGCTCAACGCCACGACCGCCTCGCTGAGCGACGTGAAGGCGGTCATGAACGACGTGGGCACCCTCCTCGCCCCGGAGGGCGTGGTGCTGTACCTCGACGAGATCCAGTACTTCAACAAGAAGCAGCAGCAGTCGCTCCTGGAGTTCATGGAGAACGGGAAGCTCACGCTGATCGCCTCCACCACCGAGAACCCCTATTTCTACGTCTACAACGCCCTCCTGAGCCGCTCGACCATCTTCGAGTTCAAGCCCGTCCGCGCCGAGGACGTCCACCCGGTCGTCGAGCGGGGCATGGCCCGGCTCGCCGCGGCGCGCGGCGTCGCCCTGACCTGTGAGGACGGCGTCGCGGAGCACATCGCCACCAGCTGCGGCGGCGACGTGCGTAAGGCGCTCAACGCGGTCGAGGCCCTCTTCGCCGCCCACGCGCGCGACCTGGACCGGGTCACGCTCACGCTGGAGGAGGCCCGCGCCCTCTCCCAGCGGTCGGCGATGCGCTACGACAGGGCGGGGGACGATCACTACGACATCCTCTCCGCCCTGCACAAGTCGATCCGCGGCTCGGACCCCGACGCGGGCCTGCACTACCTCGCCCGCCTGATCGAGGCCGGGGACCTCATCTCCGCCTGCCGCCGTATCCTCTGCGCCTGCTGCGAGGACGTCGGCCTGGCCTATCCGCAGGCGATCCCCATCGTCAAGGCCTGCGTGGACAGCGCCCTCCAGCTCGGTCTGCCGGAGGCGCGCCTGCCGCTGGCGGACGCGGTGATCCTGCTGTGCACCGCGCCGAAGTCGAACTCCGGCGTCCTCGGCATCGATGCCGCCCTCGCGGACGTCCGGGCGGGCCGGACGGGGGACTATCCCCGCCATCTACAGAACGTCCACGCGGACAGCAGCGGGCAGGAGCGGGAGCAGGGCTACCGCTACCCCCACGACTACCCCCACCACTACGTCGCGCAGCAGTACCTGCCCGACGAGCTGGTCGGGCGGACCTACTACCGCTACGGCGAGAACAAGACCGAGCAGGCCGCGCGGCGCTATTGGGAGGAGATCAAGGGCTGAACACCGTCTCGATCGGCGGCCGGACGCACTCCGGCGGGGAGTACCGCCAGCGGTCGATCCGCCCCGCGGTGATGCGGTAGTCCAGCGGCGGCGGCTCCGGCAGGGGGTCCAGCCGGTGGAGGATCGTCAGCTTGACCTTCATCCGCTCCGGCACGATCGCCTTGATGTGGACCGACACCCGGTCCCCCTCCGCCAGCCCCTCCGTCCGGTCCGCCAGACCGGTCAGGTTCGGGGCCAGCTCGACGAAGGCGCCATAGGGGAGGATCCCCCGCACGTGGCCCGGCACGGTCATCCCCGGCGCGAACCGGGCGGCGTTCTCCGCCCAGGTGCCCAGCAGCTCCTTGTGCGATAATGCGACCCGCCCCGCCGCCGGGTCCGTCCCCGTCAGGACGGCAAAGATCTCCTGCCCCGGCACGAACCGGCAGGACGGGTGTGCGATCCGCGCCACGGAGCAGTGCTCGATACCGATCAGCGAGGGGACCCCGCAGCCGACGTCCACGAAGGCCCCGAAGCCCTCCAGATGCGTCACGGTGGCGGGCAGCACGGTCCCCGGCGGCTGGTCCAGCAGCCAGCCGAGCGCCAGCTCCTGCGCGCGCCGCCGCGAGAGGAGCAGCGTCCCGTCCGGCCGGATATCCGTGACGGTGAAGGCGATCGGCTTGCCCACGCGGGAGAGGATCGCGATCTCCCGGGTGCGGCCCTCCCGGATGCCGAGCGCGGCCTCCTCACGCGGGACGATCCCGGTGAGCGGCCCGACGGCGACGGTCAGGTCGTGCTCAGGGGTGCACAGGGTCGCCCGTCCCTCCAGGACGGTCTCCCGTGCGCGGGCGATCTGGAGGGCCGTCAGACCGGTGCACCGCGCGCGGTTCTCCGGCGTGGCGAGGAGACGGCCCTCGGGAAGGTAGTGTCGTACCATAAAGCGATGCTCCTTTTCCAATACCTGTTTATCTTTACTATGATGATATGGCCCGAGCGGGCAAAACTTGCCAGCGGGCCGAGAGGAGGCGACCGTATGGACATCGCCATTGGCGACATCCTGGAGATGAAGAAGGAGCACCCCTGCGGCAGCCGCCGCTGGCAGGTGCTGCGCGTGGGCATGGATCTGCGGCTGCGCTGTGAGGGCTGCGGCCGGGAGGTCATGCTCCCGCGGAGGAAGGCCGAGAAGGCCGTGAAGAAGCTGATCCCGTCGGCCCCGGCCGACGGCACAGACAGGAGGGAAGGCGTATGAGATACGAAGGCCAGATCTATCGGCCGCCCGGCGAGTGGCGGAGCTATCTGCTGCAATGCACCGTCGGCTGTTCCAACAACAAGTGTACGTTCTGCGGGATGTACAAGACGAAGAAGTTCCACATCCGCCCGATGAAGGAGATCCTGGAGGACATCGCGATGGCCCGTGCCTACTACGGCGCGGAGAACATCGATAAGGTCTTCCTCTGCGACGGCGACGCGATCGTCATGCGGCAGGAGCAGCTCCTCCAGATCCTGGAGGCGCTGTACGCGGCCTTCCCGCACCTGCGGCAGGTGACGACCTACGCCGGGACGCGCAGCACGATGACCAAGACGCAGGAGCAGCTCGATGAGCTGCGCCGCGCCGGGCTGTCCCGCGCCTACCTCGGCGTCGAGACCGGCTGGGACGAGCTGCTGCTGAAGGTGAAGAAGGGCGTGACCTCCGCCCAGATGCTCGAAGCGGCCGCGATGATCAAGAAGGCCGGGATCGACCTCTGGGTCACGGTGATCCTCGGCCTGGCAGGCCCCGGCGAGCCGTCGAAGAAGCACATCCAGGAGACGGTCCGCGTCCTCAACCAGATGAAGGCGAACCACGTCTCCTGTCTCTCCTACATGCCGGAGCCGAACTCCCCCATGTATCAGGACGTGAAGGCGGGCCGGTTCCAGCTCATCACCGCCCGGGAGTACCTGGAGGAGAACCGCGCGCTGGTGGAGGGCCTAAATTACGGTCCGTTCCACTTCACGAGCAACCACGCCTCGAACTACGTCCCGCTCAAGGGCACCCTGCCGGACGACCGCGAGAAGTTCCTCGCCGCCATCGACAGCGCCCTGGCAGGCAAGAGCCGCATCCGCAGCGAGTTCTCGCGGGGGCTGTGAAAAATATTTGCGTCTGATAGACAGATCGTGCATTGCATCCTGCGTATATTTGGGGTACAATAGAGGGGAAAGGAGGCGGTACGATGGCACCTACGACCAATTTCAGCGTCCGTATGGACAGCGACATCAAAAAGCAGTGTGAAGCGCTCTACGGTGAGTTGGGCGTGAACCTGACCACCGCGATCAACGTCTTCCTGCGGCAATCGCTCCGGGCCGGTGGCTTCCCCTTCGAGGTGAAGCTCGGTACCCCCAGCGCGTCCCTTGCCACGGCGATGTGGGAAGCGGAGCGTCTCGCCAGGGACCCTGACGTGAAGGGCTACGACGATGTGGAGGAAGCGCTGCGGGAGCTGAAGCGATGAAACTGAGCATCGTATGGACGAACCAGTTCAAGAAGGACTACAAGCTGGCGATCAAGCGTGGACGCAGGATCGAGCTGCTGGACGATGTGGTCCGAAAGCTAGCCGCCCGCGAGACGCTGCCGCTACAGAACCGTGACCACGCATTGACCGGCGACTATGTCGGTTACCGAGAGTGCCACATCCAGCCGGACTGGCTCCTGATCTATCGGATCGATGACGGGAAGCTCCTGCTGACACTGGCATGGACGGGCACACACAGCGATCTGTTTGGCAAATAACGAAAAGGAGCACGACCACCCGGTCGTGCTCCTTTGCTATTCACATGATCTTCACTTGTTGACGACCTCGCCGGGGTTGCTGGCGGAGCCTGCGTCGGACCACGCCTTCTCGAACGCCTCCCAGTCGCGGATCGGCAGCATCTTCGTCCAGACTTCATACTTGTTCTTGTCGCTGTCGGTCTTCATCTCGTACTGGTGCGAGTTCGTGGCCTCCTGCATGTCGGCGTAATACCACGCCGTCGTGTCCATCAGTCTTGGGCGTCCACTTTGCATAAAGCGTGCATGCTTCCGTAATAGACGAGAAATCAGCAGATGTGGAGAGACCCTCGTCCGTATACCAGCCGCCAAAATCATAGCCGTACTTGGTTGGAACAGTCGGCGCGGAAGCAGTACCGGCACAGAATCTCGGAGAGGTATAAGTGCCGCCATTTGAAACGAACGTCAGCCAAAAGCCGTCTCCAATTTTCGGGAATAAATAGGTGATCTTAGAGTGTTCAGCGCTGAAGGATAATGAATGGACTTGTTGCGTCAGATCCTTGTTTGCATACCAGCCCGTTACGCCCTGCGTACGAGCCATCGGGACCACGACGTTGCTGAAATCGGTGATCGCTTCGTCGCCTTCATGCAGCACCTTCGTTGCGACTACGATCGCATCATCCTCATCCTCCGTGCTGCTCATGAAGTAAAAGTAGTTGACGCCCGGTAGGTCTGCGTAGTCGCTTCCTGTTTGGGGCGTCTCCTCCGCCCACGCCGCCGTCGGCAGCAGCGAGATCGCCATCATCACGGCCATCAAGATGGCCAACCATCTCTTCTTCATGGTGTTCCTCCTCTTTTCTCAAGTGTGTCCGCCCGTGTGCCCGGACAGCGTTTCCACACTTGTCTTACCACGATATCCCTTGCATCACAACGGATTTCAACAATTTCGGAGGATGGACGATGACTGTTTGTGTACATGAGAAAAGCGGCGGGATCCCGCCGCTTCCTGCATATACACCGCAAGAGGGCCGGACCCCGATCGGGATCCGGCCCTCGCTCTTCACTTCCCAAAGGTCGGCACGGCGACCTGCCGCGGCGTCTGGGCATCCACGACGATCGTGTCCGTCGGATACCGCACCACCCCGTCGGCCAGCGCCAGGAAGGCCCCCAACTCCTGCACGGCGGGCAGACCGACCCGCCCGAGCCGGTAGTGCATCGGCACCGTCACCCGCGGCCGCAGGTCGCGGACCAGGTCCCACGCCTCCTCCGGCCCGATCGTGTAGAAGCCCCCGACCGGGACCATCAGCACGTCCAGGTCCCGCAGCCGGGCCTTCTCCTCCTCGTTCAGCGCACAGCCGAGGTCGCCCAGATGCGCCACGCGCAGGTCCCCGGCGGTGAGCAGGTGGATCGTGTTCGGCCCGCGCAGCGCGCCGCCCGCCGGATCGTGGAAGGTCGGGATCTCCTCCACCGTGAACGGGTCCCGGTGCCCGCGCAGGGGCCGGATCGCGTCAGCGGCGTTATGGTCGGCGTGCTGGTGGGAGCACAGGACCAGGTCGGCGGCGGCGTCCAGCCGCCCGAAGCCGGGCACATAGTCGTCGGCGAAGGGGTCGAAGACCACGGTATAGCCCTCATAGGTGAGCTGGAAGCAGGCATGCCCCAGCCAGCGCAGCGTCAAAGCATCCATTTCGTGTACCTCCTTTGGAGCCTCGTCATCGTTCTCCCTACAGTAAATCATATTTTTTGGGAAAAGGACAGAAAAACTTTGCGAAGACTGGAAAAATCGCGCCGACTGCGCTACAATAGGGCCAGAACGCCCCGGACGGGGCATTGGGAGGAACGAAAATGAAAGCGACTCTGGTCATCATGGCCGCCGGGATGGGCTCCCGCTATGGCGGCGAGAAGCAGACCGACGGCATCGGCCCGCACGGCGAGGCCATCATGGAATATTCCGTCTACGACGCGATCCAGGCTGGGTTCCACAAGATCGTGTTCATCATCAAGCCGCACATGGAGGCGACCCTGCGCGCCCTCTGCGGCGACCGCATCGCCAAGCTGCACACGCCCGACGGCGACCCCGTCGAGGTGGCGTACGTCTTCCAGGACTTCTCCAGCGTGCCGAAGTTCTATGACATCCCCGCCGAGCGGACGAAGCCCTTCGGCACGGTCCACGCGGCCCTGTGCGCCCGTGGGGAGGTCACGGAGCCGTTCGCGATCATCAACGCGGACGACTATTACGGCGCGTCGGCGTTCCGGACGATCATCGACACGCTCCTGACGCTGCCGGAGCGCGGCGCGGGCGCGATGGTCGGCTAT
Source organism: uncultured Eubacteriales bacterium (assembly GCA_934567745.1). Taxonomy (GTDB): domain Bacteria; phylum Bacillota; class Clostridia; order Oscillospirales; family Oscillospiraceae; genus Evtepia. The sequence goes on from CAKTJM010000020.1 coordinate 13,609, forward strand.
CGGCTGAAGAACACCGTCAGCGACAACGGCACCGTCTCCCGCGGCGTGTGCCAGACGGAGGACGGGGCGCTGAAGAAGGTCAAGGAGACGCTGAAGATCAAGAAGTTCCCGGACGGCCACCTGGCCGACCTCACCGAGGACGGCGAGGTCCCGCAGGACCCGGAGAGCGTGGTCTCGATGAACTTCTGGGGCTTCACGCCGTGGATCTTCGAGGAGATGCAGGCGTATTTCGAGGACTTCCTGCGCGGTCTGGCCCCGGACGCGATCAAGGCGGAGTGCCTGCTGCCGGTGCTGGTGGACCGGCTGATCGGCGCGGGGAAGCTGCGCGTGTCCGTCCTGGACACGGACGCGGTGTGGTTCGGCGTGACCTATCAGGAGGACCGCCCCATCGTCGCGGCGGCGCTGCGCGCGCTCCACGACAGCGGGGCCTATCCGCCGTCGCTGAAGGACTGACATCGAAGAGACGAAAAGGGGAGGGGCCGATCGGTCTCCCCCCTTTTTTGGACGAAAAACGCTTGGACGGCGGGCCGGATCGTGGTATACTGCCTGCTATGACACACGAAGGAGGGCGCGCGATGCGGGCAGACAGGGAAGAGCGGCGTTGGAAGAAGCGGACGTTCCGCGAGGCGGTCCGGTGTGAGCTGCGGGAGCACCGCAGCTCGTTCCTGGTCTTCTCGGTGCTGCGGCTGCTGGTGGTGGTGTGCCTGGTGCGCCAGGCATTCCTGCACAATTATGAGAGCGTCTTCCTCGCGGCGCTGACGCTCGCGCTGCTGTACGTGCCGAGCTGGGTGCAGGTGCGGCTCCGGGTGGAGATCCCCGTGGGGCTGGAGATCGCGATCTTGTGCTTCATCTACGCGGCGGAGATCATGGGGGAGATCCAGGCGTTCTACCTCCATCTGCCGTTCTGGGACACGATGCTGCACATGGTCAACGGCTTCCTGTGCGCGGCGGTGGGCTTCTCGCTCGTCTGGCTGCTCAACCGGAAGGAGGGGGGCGCGTTCGCGCTCTCGCCGTTCTATCTGGCGTTCATGGCCTTCTGCTTCTCGATGACGGTCGGGGTGCTGTGGGAGTTCTTCGAGTGCACGATGGACCGGGTCTTCCTGCTGGACATGCAGAAGGACACGGTCCTGCACCAGATCAGTACGGTCCTGCTGGACCCGGCGATGAGCAACCGCCCGGTGGTGGTGCGGGACATCGCCGACGTGATCGTGGTCCACAGCGACGGGAGCCAGCAGGCGCTCGGGCTGGGGGGCTATGTGGACGTGGGCCTGCTGGACACGATGAAGGACCTCTTCGTGAACTTCCTCGGGGCGGTGGTCTTCTCGTGCATCGGCTACACCTATGCCAAGTCCCACCGCAGGGACGGCCCGGCGGCGCTCTTCATCCCCAGCGAGAAGGAGACCGGCCACGACTACCTCTCGATCGCCCGGCAGGAGGAGAAGGAAAAAGAAACGGACTGAGCGGAACGCTCAGTCCGTTTTCTCATGCTGTTTTCGGCACCCCGCGCAGCCGCAGCCGCACCCGCCCCTGCGTCTGCGCAGGGACCGCAGCGCCGCGACGCCCCAGGCGGCCAGACCGACGACGATGGCGATCTCGATGACGGCGCCCATCACGCCACCCCCGATCCGATCAGGTGCACGACGAAGGCGACGAGCCACGCGATGACGCACTGTCCGACGACGACGGCCGCGGCCCAGCGTCCGCCCAGCTCCCGCCGCACGGACGCGATGGCGGCGATGCAGGGGGTGTACAGCAGGCAGAACACCAGCAGACTGGCCGCCGCGAGCGGCGTCAGCGTCGCGAGCAGCGCCTGCGTCCCGCCGAAGAGGACGGAGAGGGTGGACACGACGCTCTCCTTGGCCAGGGACCCGGCGATGAGGGCGGTGGAGATCCGCCAGTCGCCGAAGCCGAGCGGCGCGAAGAGCGGCGCGATCAGCCCGGCGGCCCCGGCGAGCATGCTCGTCTGCGGGTCCGCCACGACGTTCAGGTGGAGGTCGAAGGTCTGGAGGAACCAGACGACGATCGTCGCGAGGAAGATGACGGTGAAGGCGCGCTGGAGGAAGTCCTTGGCCTTGTCCCAGAGCAGGTGCCCGACGTTCTTCGCGCCGGGGAGGCGGTAGTTGGGCAGCTCCATGACGAAGGGGACGGCCTCGCCGCGGAAGAGGGTGCTCTTGCACAGCAGGGAAGCCAGGACGCCGACGAGGATGCCCAGGAAATACAGCCCGACCATGATGAGCGCCCCGTGGCCGGGGAAGAAGGTCGCGGTGAAGAAGCCGTAGATGGGCAGCTTCGCCGAGCAGCTCATGAAGGGCGTGAGCAGGATGGTCATCCTGCGGTCGCGCTCGGACGGGAGGGTCCGGCTGGCCATGACGCCCGGCACGGTGCAGCCAAAGCCGATCAGCATGGGCACGATGCTCCGCCCGGACAGGCCGATCTTGCGCAGCAGCTTGTCCATGACGAAGGCGACGCGGGCCATATAGCCGCTGTCCTCCAGCAGCGAGAGGAAGAAGAAGAGGACGACGATGATCGGCACGAAGCTGACCACGGTCCCGACGCCGGTGAAGATGCCGTCGATGACGAGCGACTGGAGCACCGGGTGGACGGCCCAGGCGGACATCGCGGCGGCCACGGTGTCGGACAGCCAGCCGATCCCGTCCTCCAGCAGCCCCTGCAGGAGGGCGCCGATCACGTTGAAGGTCAGGAAGAACACCAGCGCCATGATCCCGATGAAGGCGGGGAGGGCGGTGTACTTGCCGGTGAGGAAGGCGTCGATGCGGCGGCTGCGCTCGTGCTCGCGGCTCTCGTGCGGCTTCACGACGGTCTGGGCGCAGAGCCGCTGGATGAAGGAGAAGCGCATGTCGGCGATGGCGGCGGCGCGGTCCAGCCCGCGCTCGGCCTCCATCTGACAGACGATGTGCTCGATCATCTCCAGCTCGTTCTGGCTCAGCTTCAGGGCGTCCCGCACGAGCGGGTCGCCCTCGACGAGCTTGCTGGCCGCGAAGCGGATGGGCAGCCCGGCGGCCTGGGCGTGGTCCTCGATCAGGTGCATGATGCCGTGCAGGCAGCGGTGGACCGCGCCACCGTGGTCCTCCGGCCCGCAGAAGTCGATCCGCCCCGGCCCCTCCTGGTACTGCGCGACGTGGATCGCGTGATCGACCAGCTCGTCCACGCCCTCGTTCTTGGCCGCGGAGATGGGCACGACGGGGATGCCGAGCAGGCTCTCCATCTCGTTGATGCGCACGGAGCCGCCGTTGCCGCGCACCTCGTCCATCATGTTCAGGGCGAGGACGATGGGCACGTCCAGCTCCATGAGCTGCATGGTGAGGTAGAGGTTGCGCTCCATGTTGGTCGCGTCCACGATGTCGATGATCCCCTTCGGGTGCTCGTCGAGCAGGAAGGTCCGCGAGACGATCTCCTCGCTGGTGTAGGGGGAGAGGGAGTAGATGCCGGGCAGGTCGGTGACCTCGGTGTCCGCGTGGCTGCGGATCGTGCCGGTCTTGCGGTCCACGGTGACGCCGGGGAAGTTGCCCACATGCTGGTTCGCGCCGGTGAGCTGGTTGAAGAGGGTCGTCTTGCCGCAGTTCTGGTTCCCCGCGAGGGCGAAGGTCAGCAGGGTCCCCTCGGGGAGGGGATCCTCGCCCGCCTTGACGTGGTACTTGCCGCCCTCGCCCAGGCCGGGGTGGACCTCGTTCCCCACGAGCGGGCCGGGGACGGTCCGCCAGCCGGAGGGCGGCGTGTCGTCCGCCGCCCCCGCGTCCACCGGGACGATGCCGATCCGTTCGGCGTCGGCCAGGCGCAGGGTCAGCTCATAGCCGTGGATGCGCAGCTCCATCGGGTCGCCCATGGGGGCGTATTTGATCAGCGTGACCTCCGCGCCGGGGATCACGCCCATGTCCAGGAAATGCTGCCGCAGCGCGCCGTCCCCACCGACGGTGGTGACGGTGGCGTGTGCGCCGGGGGCCAGCTCGCGCAGGGTCATGTGAGGTCGCTCCTTTTCTCTGTCATCTCGATGCCCAGCAGCGCGTCGGCGCTGCGCCAGGCGATGGCCTCGCGCTCGTCCGGCGGGAGCCGGTCGAGGAAGGCCCTGGCCCCGTCGGCCTTGATGTACGGCCAGTCCAGGGCATAGACGATGTGTCCGCTCCCCACGACCTGACGGCACAGGTCGAGCTGCACCGGCGAGAGGATCCCGCCGGGGGTGAGCCAGACGTGCTTGCGGTAATAGGCGGACACGGTCTCCGGCAGCCCGGTCACCTCGACCGGGAAGACCCGGTCGAGCCGGTCGAGGAAGGCGGGCACCAGCTCGCCCCAGTGCCCGGAGAGGATCGTCAGCCCCGGGTGGTCCCGGAACAGGCCGGAGAGGATCAGCCGGATCGTCATCAGCCCCGCCTCGGCGTGCCAGCCGAAGCCCGGCCCGGCCAGCTTCGCGTTGACGGCAGGGGAGAGGGCCTCGCTCCGGAAATACTGCGCCTGCACGGCCTCCGGCAGCGGCGCGGGGTGGAAGGAGACCGGCACGCCCAGCGCCTCGGCCGCCGCGAAGACGGCCCGGCACGCCGGGGCGTCATACGCCGCCCCCTCGCCGGTCCCATACAGCATCGCGCCGCACAGGCCGAGCTCCCGCACGCAGCGCTCCAGCTCCCGCGCGGCCTCCTCGGGCCGCGCCATCGGCAGGGCCGCGAACCCGGAGAACCGGTCCGGCCGCCGCGCGACGCGCTCGGCCAG
>CAKTJM010000021.1 GCA_934567745.1 uncultured Eubacteriales bacterium
ATCTCCTCCCGGGAGAGGCTGTGCCCCTCGCCGAGCAGGTCGAGCACCTGGCCGCCGACCATCCCGGCCGGTCCGGCCGCCGCCGCGAGGGCGCGCACCGCGCGCACGACGCGCTCCGGGGGCAGCTCCGCCCCGGCGACCGCCTCGAAGGCCGCCGTGAGCAGGCCGTCGCCCGCCAGGACGGCGGACGCCTCGCCGAAGACCTTGTGGTTCGTCGGCTTGCCGCGGCGCAGATCGTCGTCGTCCATGCACGGCAGGTCGTCGTGGATCAGGGAATAGGTGTGGATCATCTCCAGCCCGCAGGCCAGGGGCAGCGCCGCCTCGATGCTGCCGCCGAAGAGACGGCAGGTCTCCAGGACCAGAACGGGCCGGATCCGTTTGCCCCCGGACAGGAGGCTGTAGCTCATCGCCTCACGCTGGCGGCCGTAGGCGGGCCAGGCGGCGGCGTATTCGATCAGCTCCGCTTCGATCCGTTCCTGGTCGGCGGCGAGCTGTCTGTTCCATTCCATAGTGGGTCACTCCTTTGGTGTGAAGGGGGCCTCGGTCACCTCGCCGGTCTCGTCCAGGCTCAGCTTCCGCACCTTCTGTTCGGCCCGGTCCAGCAGCGTCGTGCACTGCTTCATGAGCTTCGCCCCCTCCTCATACAGGGACAGGGACTGCTCCAGCGGGCGATCCCCGCTCTCGAGCGCGGCCACGATCTCCTCGAGTCGGGCAAGGGCCTGCTCGAAGGTCAGCTTCTGTTTCTCCGCCATTGGCGCTCCTCCTTTCCTGTGACGGTGCAGGCGACGGTCCCGTCCGTCACGCGCACGGTCAGCGCGTCGCCGGGGGCGACCTGCTCCGTGGACGACACGACACGGCCGTCCGCCCCCTGCGCGATGGCATAGCCGCGCGCGAGGACCTTGAACGGGCTGAGCGCGTCGAGGGACGCCGCCAGACCGCTCAGCCGCTGCCGGTCCCCGCTCAGCCGCAGCGACGCCGCGTGGCGGAGCCGGTCGGACTGGCGGTCGAGCTGCATCCGCCGCTCCTGCACCAGACGCAGGGGCGCGTGCAGCCCGTGGCTGTGCGCGAGCCGGTCCAGACCCTGGCGGCGGACGCTCAGGGCACGGCCCATCGCCTGGCCCATGCGGGCGGACAGGTGGTCCAGCCCCTCGGCCAGCTCCGCGCGGTCCGGCACCGCCAGCTCGGCGGCGTGGGACGGCGTGGCGGCGCGCACGTCGGCGGCGAAGTCGGCGATGGTCACGTCCGGCTCGTGCCCCACGGCGGAGATGACCGGCACGGGGCAGCGGACGATCGCCCGCGCGACGACCTCCTCGTTGAAGGCCCACAGGTCCTCCATCGAGCCGCCGCCGCGCCCGGTGATGACGAGATCGTAGCCCCCCAGCGCGCCCACGAGGTCGAGCGCCGCGGCGATCTCCTCCGCCGCGCCGTCGCCCTGCACGTGCACGGGGACGACCACCACCTCGGTCAGCGGCCAGCGCTGGCCGAGGATGCGGATCATGTCGCGCACCGCCGCCCCCGCCGGGGAGGTGACGAGCGCGATCCGCTTCGGGAAGGCCGGGAGCGGCCGCTTGCGGGCCGGGTCGAAAAGGCCCTCCTGCCGCAGGCGCTCCTTACACTGCTCGAAGGCGAGGGCCAGCTCCCCCACCCCGTCCGGGACGAGGCTCGTACAGTAGAGCTGATAGGCCCCGTCGCGGGGGTAGAGCGACACCCGGCCCCCGGCGATCACCTTCGTCCCATTCTCCGGGACGAAGCGCAGGGACGCGGCTTCCCGCCGGAACAGGACGCAGCGGATGCTGCTCTCGGCGTCCTTCAGGGTGAAGTAGTGGTGGCCGGAGGGGTAGCGCTTATAGTTGGACAGCTCCCCGCGCACCAGGGCCCCGTTCAGGGCGGGGGCGCGCTCGAGGAGGCCCTTGACGTATTGGTTGAGGGCGGTGACGGAGATGGCTTCGGTCATACGGCCCCTCCGTGCAGACTGCGCCAGGTCAGGATCGCCACGCCCATGGCGTTGTCGGTCGAGAAGCGCGGCTCGGCGAAGACGGCCCCGCAGCGCTCCTCCATGGCCCCGCGCAGGAGCCGGTTGGCGGACACGCCGCCCGCGCACAGCACGGGCAGGCCGGGCCGGTCCTCCAGCGCCTGCTTCGTGGCCCGCTCGACCGCCCAGGCGAGGGAGGCCAGCACGTACCAGCAGATGTCCTCGGGCGCGCGGCCCGCCTCGGCCATGGCGTCCATGCGGTTCTCCAGGCCAGAGAGGGAGAAGGTCGAGCCCGCGACCTTCACGGCGAAGCGCTCCTTCTCCTTCGCGCCCAGTGAGAGTGCATCGACGGCCTTGCCCGCGGGGAAATCCAGCCCCAGGCGGCGGCCGGTCCGGTCGATGAGCTGACCGGCGGCCAGGTCCGACGTCCCGCCGATCCGCTCGGCGCGGACGAGGACGCCCTCGGGCCGGACGTACAGCAGCTCGGTGGTCCCGCCGGAGAGGTGCCAGACGAGGTGCGGCCGGTCGAGCAGGTCCAGCCGCCCGGCGGACCAGGCGGCGGCGGCGATGTGCCCCTGCTGATGGGAGCACGGGAAGAACGGCACGCCCAGGGCCGTGGCCATCACCTGCGCCTGGGACGACCCGGCGAGGAAGCAGGGCATGTACGAGCCCTCGACCTCGCGCGGCTGGGTGCTCGCGCCGACGGCGGCGAGCGTGTCCGGCAGGCCGAGCCGCTTGAGCGACCGGACGATCTCCGGCAGGCGCTTGACGTGCTGGAACAGGGCCTCGCTCTGGCGCAGGCCGAGCGTGCCGGGGGCGACCTCCAGGAGGTGACCGGCGTTCTCGCCGCGCGTGCCGTCGAACCAGGCGGCGGAGGTGGTGTAGTTGCTGGTGTCCAGCCCTAAGACGGCGGCCATGGGTCAGTCCTCCTTCGCGACCGGCTTGGCCTGGGCCTCGTCGGGGAACTCGGCGCGGTAGAAGGAGCCGAGGATGCCGTTGATGAAGGAGACGACCTTCGCGTCCTCATACTTCTTCGCGATCTCCACCGCGTCGTTGATGGCGGCGGCGGCGGGGATGTCCGGGACGTAGAGGATCTCATACATCGCCACGCGCATGATGGCCGCCGCGGTACGCGGGATGCGCTCGAAGCTCCAGTTGCGGGCGTAGCGGGCGATGTACTGGTCGAGCTCCGGCCCGTGCTCGGCGACCCCGCGCACGATGTCTTCGATGTACCGCACCTGCTTCTCGTTGGGCCACTCACGGTAGAGGGGATCCTCCTCCCCCCAGCGCTGGAAGCTCTCCTTGTTCAGGCGTTCGCTCAGGAACTCCTCGGCGGTCTCGTGGGAAAAGCCCAGGGAATAGGAGCAATGGATGGCGATCTCTCGCGCGGCTGATCTGGTCATGACGGTCCCTCCAAATTCGGATCACATATCGTATATTCTAATTATACACTGTATATGCAAAAAAGGAAGCCCCTTTCTTCCGAACTTCCCCAAACTTTTGCCCACTTTTTGGGCAAAAAAATAGGCCCACGGCAAAAATCGCCGTGGACCTGCCAGCGTTCGTTCGCTCACTCCTCGTCGCGCACGAAGGTCACGCCGCCGACGCGGACGTTCACCGCCGCCACATGCAGGCCGGTGGTGGCCTCGACGTTGGCGATGACGGTGTCCTGGACCTTGCGGGCGACCTCTGGGATGATGCTGCCGTACTTGATCTGGATGGAGATGTCGATGGTGATCTCGTCCGACTCCCAAAGGATGCTGATGCCCTTGGAGAACTTCTTGCGCCCGAGCAGCTGCTCGCTCATGCTGCCGCCGGTCAGGGCGGTGACGCCCTCGACCTCCAGCGCGGCCGCCCCGGCGATCATCTCCAGGACGTCCTCGGAGATGAACACGTCCCCGTGCTCCTCCTTGCGGGAGTAATATTCTCTGACTTCGCTCATGGTGTGTGTCCCTCCGTCGTTAGGATATCAGACTGATTATACCATACTCTGTCCGTCAGGACAAGTCCCTCACTTGCCGAGGTGGGTCTTGGCTGCGATGAGGGTGTTCTTCATCAGCATCGCGCGGGTCATCGGGCCGACACCGCCGGGGACCGGCGTGATCGCGGAGGCGATCTCCTTGACGGCCGGATAGTCCACGTCGCCGCAGAGCTTGCCCGCCGCGTTACGGTTCATGGCCACGTCGACCACGACCGCGCCGGGCTTGACCATGTCCGCCGTGACCATGTCGACCTTGCCGACGGCCGCGACGAGGATGTCCGCCTCACGGCAGACGGCCGCCAGGTCCTGGGTGCGGGAGTGGCAGATGGTCACGGTGCCGTGCTCCTGGAGCAGCAGCAGCGCCATCGGCTTGCCGACGATGTTCGAGCGGCCGATGACCACGCAGCGCTTGCCCTTCGGGTCGATGTCGTACTCGTGCAGCATCTCCATGATGCCGTAGGGCGTGCAGGGCAGGAAGCCCTCCTTGCCGACCAGCAGCGCGCCCATGTTCATCGGGTGGAAGCCGTCCACGTCCTTCGACGGGGAGATGGCCATCAGCACGGCCTCCTCGTCCAGGCCCTTCGGCAGCGGGAGCTGACAGAGGATGCCGTCGATCTCCTCGCGGCCGTTGAGCTTCTCGATGAGGGCGATCAGCTCCTCCTGCTTCGTCCCGGCGGGCAGGGCGTACTCCTCGCTGAGGAAGCCGCAGTCCTCGCAGTCCTTGCGCTTGCTGTTGACGTAGACGCGGCTGGCCGGGTCGTCGCCGACGATGATGACCGCCAGACCGGGGCGGCGGGGCAGGCCCTCCGCCTCCGCGCGCACCTCGCGCTTGACCTTGGCCGCCAGGGCCTTACCGTCCATGATGATGGGTCCCATGTCGTTGTCTCCTCTCTATTTTCCTTTGGTTCGCTCACAGTATCGCTCGTTCGGGTCCGCATGGCCGTGCCGCTTCCAGATGAGGAAGCACACCGCCGCCGCACAGCTCACGAAGGCCAGGAGCTGAGAGGTGCGGATGCCCGTGGAGAACAGGTAGAGGCTGTCCGTGCGCAGCCCTTCGATGAAGCCGCGGCCGAGGCCGTACCACGCCACATAGCGCAGGAACAGCTCGCCGTCGAACCGCTGCCGCCCCCGATGGACGAACCACAGCAGCAGGCACAGGCCGATGAGGTTCCACAGGGACTCATAGAGGAAGGTCGGGTGGACCTCCAGGTACTGCCCGCCCTTCTCGATGCCCATGCGCCAGGGCAGGTCCGTCTCGGCGCCGTAGGCCTCGACGTTCATGAAGTTCCCCCAGCGCCCGATGATCTGGCCGATCAGCAGCCCGCAGGTGCAGGCGTCCAAAAGGGCCGGGAAGGGGATCTTCTTGTAGCGCGCCACGAGGAAGGCGATCAGCACCGCGGCGATCACCCCGCCGTAGATGGCCAGGCCGCCGTTGTGGACGTTCAGACAGGCCTTGAGGTCGAGGCTGCCGTCGGCGCGGCGGAAATTGGCCGAGTTGAAGAGGATGTAGTACAGCCGCGCCCCGACGATCCCGCCGGGGGCGGCGAAGAGCATCATGTCGACCAGGTCGTCGCCGCGCAGGCCCATGCGGTGGGCCATGTGCCGCACGCAGAAGACCGTACCGGCCACGAAGCCGATGGCGATGATGACGCCGTACCAGTAGATGTGGAAGCTCCCGATGGAGAAGGCGACCCGCGGGAGGTCGAAGGTCAGGCCCAGTCCGGGGAAGGTCACGGTGTTCATGCCTGCCCCTCCGGCCGGATGACGACCAGCGCGAGCTGCTCCGGACGCAGCCAGGTGCGCAGGAAGGCCTCCGCGTCCGCGCGGGACAGCCCGGCGTAGACCGCCGGGAAGGTCCAGGGCTCCTGGCCGCAGAAATAGCTCTCGGCCTGGTTGATGCACAGGGTCTCGAAGGAGTTCATCGCCCGGACGGACGCGCCGTAGGCGGCCTTCTTCAGCCGCTGGAACAGGCCCTCGTCCAGGCCCTCCACCGCCACGCGCGCGGCCTCGGCGAGGATCGCGTCGCGGACCGCCGCGGGGTCGCGGCTCTCGCCGCCCGCGATCAGGAAGCCGCAGCCGGGATAGTCGCCGTAGCCGCAGAAGTACCCGGCGTTCACCAGTCCCTGCTCGTACAGGCGGCGGTAGAGCGGGCTGGAACTGCCCATGAGCGCCTCGCAGGCCAGGTCGCCCAGCAGCCGCTGCCGCAGCTGCGCGGCCGGGTCGGTCTCCGGCCGGACCTTGATGCCCAGCCGGAACAGCGGGGCCGCCACGGCCATCGTCCGCTCGGTCAGCGGGACCGCGGCCTCGGTCGGCTCGCTCTCGCCGTGGTCGCGCTCGATCGGCGGGCGCTCCTCCTGCGGGAGGATCTCCCGCGCCAGCGCGCAGACCCGCTCCGGGTCCACGTCGCCCGCCACGCACAGGACCATGTTCGACGGGGTATAGAACGCACGGTGGCAGTCGTAGAGCGTCTGCGCCGTGATGTGGGAGATGGACTCGACCGTCCCCGCCACGGAGTTGCGCACCGGATGGGCCGCGTAGAGGCCCTGCATGAGAAGATGATAGGACTGCCAGCTCGGGTCGTCCTCGATCATCCCGATCTCCTGGCCAATGATGCCCTGCTCCTTCTGCACGCTCTCCTCGGTGTAATAGGGCACGGAGACGAAGGTCAGGAGGGTCCGCAGGTTTTCCCAGGACCCCTCCGTGCAGGAGAAGTGGTAGCCCGTCATCGCCGCGCCGGTGAAGGCGTTGGGCGACGCGCCGCGGGCCGACAGCTCCTGTAACGCGTTGCCCCCGTCGGGCGTGTCGAACATCTTGTGCTCCAGATAGTGGGCGATGCCCATCGGGGTGTCCAGCCACTGGCCGTCGAGCCGGAAGCGGGTGTCCATCCCGCCGTAGCGGGTGGCGAAGAAGGCGTAGCACTTGCCGAACTCCGGCTTGGCGAAGACGTAGACCCGGAGGCCGTTCTCCAGCGTCTCCTCATAGACGGTCTCGCCGAGGACCTCATAACGATGGCATTGCATGGCTCAGGCCTCCTTTCCCAGCAGACGGTAGATGCTGTCCAGCGCCACGCCCTGTGCGGCCTGGACGACCTCGTCGCGGCGGACCCGTGCGACCGCGTCCGCCAGCTCCTCGGGCGGGAAGGCCGTGCCGGAGACGGCGCGGCTGAGCCAATACTCCTCCAGGCGGCCCTGGGCGTCGAGGTTGGAGCGGATCGAGTTGAGGACGTAGCGCCGGGCGCTCTCCAGCTCCTCCGCGTCGATGGACCCGGCGCGGCAGGCCGCGAGCTGGGCCAGGATCTCCTCCTCGGCCCGGGCGAAGTTGGCGAAGTCCACCCCGGACGAGACGAAGAGGACGCCCTTGCTCATGGTCACGCTGGAATTGGCGAAATAGCAGAGGGAGAGCTTCTCCCGGACGTTCAGGAAGAGCTTCGAGGTCGTGCTCCCGCCGTAAACGGCGTTGAGCAGCAGGCCGCGGGCGATGGCGTCCTTCCCCCGGAAGGCCCCGCCCGTGCGGAAGCCGAGGGCGAGCTTGCCCTGACCGACGTCCATGCGGTCCTCGAAGGTCCGCACCGGCCCGGCGGGCCGCTCCGGCGCGGTGGTGGCCGGGATGGGGGCGCGAACGGTCTGCGGCAGGGCGGCGAGGGCGGTGCGCAGCGCCGCCTCGACGCGGTCCGGCTCCGCGGAGCCGCAATAATATAAGGTAAGGGGGGCCGTGCGCAGGATCTCCTGATAGCGCGCGGCGAGGGCCGCGCCGTCGATGGCGCGGGCGGTCTCCTCGGTGCCGAGGCTGCTCACGCCGAACGGCTCCCCCGCGCACATCTGCTCGCGCAGACGGGAGAGGGCGTAACCCCGCTTGTCGTTGACGCGGCGGCGGATCCGATCCACGAGATTGTCACGCTCCCCGCTGACGTAGGCGGGGACGAAGGCCCCCTCCCCTGCCGGGCGCAGCAGGACCTCCCCCAGGAGGGCCGCGGCGTCCTCCAGGATGTGGGACGGCTCTGGGACGAAGGCGTCGTCCAGGAAGCTGCCCCAGAAGCCGACCGCCAGGCACTCCCCCTTCTTGCGCACGATCGCCTCCAGGGTGCCGCCGTAGAGATCGTCGAGGATGGCGGAGAAGGACTCCATATCGGGGTGGGCCTGGGTGCCGCGGCGCAGGACCTCCGGGAGGACCGCGTCGAGGGAGGCCGTCTCCGCGCGCAGGGGCACGAGGAAGCTCGCGCTGAGCACGGAGGTCTTGAACTTTTTCGTCTGGACCGCCCGCAGCGTGACGCCGGGGGCGAGGATCCGTTCGGTGATGGGCAGCATGGCGCGCCTCCTTTGGGATGCACATTGGAATACTTTATTTTACCACGATCTGGCGGAAAGTAAAGCATCGGGAACTAAAGATAGCGGATAGCAGACGAGGGTGGCCCGGATGGGCCGCCCAGTGCGCTGAAAAGTCTCATCTCTTTTTGACAGGCGATGCGGTCTCACCGCCGCCACGCCGTCCTCTTCGTGCAGGAACGTCGCATGCACGCTGCGCGGCCCGTGGTCCCGTGAATCCACTGCCCACACATAGACGGCGAGGCCCCCGATGAGGGCCGCCGCGATGACGACGACCAGGGCCGTACGCTCGATCTTCTTCATCTCTTTCCCCTCCGATCACAGGATTTTCCTGCTCTCTTTGTATCATATCCCCTCTGCGAAGTCAACACATCGGCCCGGCTTTTCGCGAAACATCTGGGCGGAGCGCACAATGGCGCGGAATGGCCGGAAAAAATGTCGATCGGCTCTTGACAAGCGGGGCGGGATGCGGTAAGATACGTATCGTTGTAAAGGAAATGCGCTTTACACGCTGTACGGGAGGGCCGCTATGAAAAACCAAGCCTATCGCATGGCGATGCTGTTCGATTTCTATGGCGACCTGCTCACCGAGCGGCAGCGCGAGTTCTATGACCTCTACTACAACGACGACCTCTCCCTGGCCGAGATCGCGGAGAACTACGCCATCTCCCGTCAGGGCGTGCGCGACACCATCGTCCGCGCCGAGCGGACGCTGGAGGACGTCGAGGAGAAGACCGGCCTCATCCGCCGGTTCCACCGCACCCGCGCCATTTTGGGCGACATCAACGGGCTGTGCGGTGAGTTGGAAGCGCTCAACGAGCAGAAGCTGCACGACGCCGCCCTGGCGGAGCTGTGCGGCCGTCTGCGCGGAGCCGTCGAGGCCCTGGAGAGGGAGGAGTGACCCCATGGCATTTGAAGGACTGACCGAAAAGCTCTCTTCCGCGTTCAAGAAGCTGCGCGGCAAGGGCCGTCTCACCGAGGCCGACGTCAAGGAGGCCATGCGCGAGATCCGTCTCGCCCTGCTCGAGGCCGACGTGAGCTACAAGGTCGTCAAGGACTTCATCCGCCGCGTCACCGACAAGGCCGTCGGCACCGAGGTCCTCGAGAGCCTCACCGCCTCCCAGGCCATCATCAAGATCGTCGATCAGGAGCTGATCGCCCTCATGGGCGGCGACACCACCAAGATCACGATCGCCTCCCAGCCCCCCACCATCGTCATGATGGTCGGTCTCCAGGGCGCGGGCAAGACCACCAACGCCGCCAAGCTCGCCGGGCTGATGCGCAAGCAGAACGGCAAGCGGCCGCTCCTCGTGGCGTGCGACGTCTACCGTCCCGCCGCCATCGATCAGCTTGAGGTCGTCGGCGGCCAGCTGGGGATCCCCGTCTTCCAGATGGGCCAGACCGACCCCGTCGCCATCGCGCAGGCCGCCATCGAGCACGCCAAGCGCCACGGCAACGACATGGTCTTCCTCGACACCGCCGGTCGGCTCCACGTGGACGAGGCGCTGATGCAGGAGCTGCAGGATATCAAGGACGCCGTCCACCCCACCGAGATCCTGCTCGTGGTCGATGCCATGATCGGTCAGGACGCGGTCAACGCGGCCAAGACCTTCGACGAGGCCCTCGACATCGACGGCGTCGTCCTCACCAAGCTCGACGGCGACGCCCGCGGCGGCGCGGCCCTGTCCATCAAGGCCGTCACCGGCAAGCCGATCAAGTTCATCGGCACCGGCGAGAAGCTCGAGAACATCGAGGTCTTCCACCCGGACCGCATGGCCTCCCGCATCCTCGGCATGGGCGACATGCTCACCCTCATCGAGAAGGCCGAGCAGCAGTTCGACATGCAGAAGGCCCAGCAGCTGGCCGAGAAGCTCAAGAAGAACCGCTTCACCCTACAGGATTATTACGATCAGATCGTCCAGATGAAGGGCATGGGCTCCATGGAGGAGATCCTGGGCATGATGCCCGGCGTCAACGCCAAGGCCCTCGAGGGCGCGACGATCAACGAGAAGGCCCTGGCCCACACCGAGGCCATCATCCTCTCGATGACCCCCCGCGAGCGCGAGGATCCCAGCATCCTCAACAGCAGCCGGAAGAAGCGCATCGCCGCAGGCTGCGGGCTCCAGGTCGTGGACGTCAATCGGCTGCTCAAGCAGTTCGACATGGCCCAGCAGGTCACCAAGCAGATGTCCAAGCTGGCCGGTAAGCGCCGCAAGGGCAAATTCGGCAAGCTCCCCGGCGGGATGCCCGGGCTGCCGTTCTGACACCAGTTGGTTTCCGTCATCGTCACGGTTCCCATAGTAAAGACAACACTTTGGAGGTGAAACATACCATGGTCAAGATCAGACTTCGCAGAATGGGTTCCAAGAAGAATCCCTTCTACCGCATCGTCGTCGCCGATTCCCGCTATCCCCGCAACGGCCGCTTCATCGAAGAGATCGGCACTTACGATCCCCTGCAGGAGCCCGCTGCCATCAAGGTGGACGCGGAACGCGCTCAGGCTTGGATCAAGACCGGCGCTCAGCCCACTGAGACCGTCAAGGCGCTGCTGAAAAAGGCCAACGCCATCTGATTTGGAGGGCCTTTATGAAGGACTTGCTCACGTATATCGCCCAAAACCTGGTGGAGCATCCCCAGGCTGTGGACGTGCAGGAGACCGAGGAGGACGGCACGGTCGTGCTCGAGCTCCGGGTCGATCCCAGCGACATGGGGAAGGTCATCGGGCGCCAGGGCCGCATCGCCAAGGAGATCCGCACTCTCATGCGCTCCGTGGCACAGCGCCAGGGCAAAAAGGTCTCCGTCGAGATCATGGACTGAAGGACAGGATCTCGAAGCTCATGGCAACAGTCAGGGATGGCGGACGCGAATGCGGCCGCCATCTTTTCGTATCCGTAAGGAAACAGTCAGGAGGGATGTCCCTTGAAACAACGCTATCTGGAGACCGGTAAGATCGTCTCCACCCACGGCATCGCCGGTGAGGTCAAGATCCTCCCCTGGGCCGACGACCCCGCCGACCTGCTCGACTTCGACACGCTGTACATCGACGGCCAGCCCTACGAGGTCCGCGGCGGCCGCGTCCACAAGGGCTGCGTCCTCGTCCGCTTCGCGGGCATCGACGACGTCAACGCCGCCATGCGCCTGCGCGACAAGGTCGTCTGCATCGACCGCGAGGACGTGGAGCTGGAGGACGGGGCCTTCTTCCTGGCCGACCTCTACGGGCTGGAGGTCCGCGACGCCGACACCGGGGCCGTCCTGGGGACCATCGCGGATGTCCTGACGCCCCCCGCCAGCAACGTCTACGTCGTCCGCGGCGGCGCGGCCGAGCACATGATCCCCGCCGTCCCGGAGTTCATCGTCGAGACGAACGTGGACGGCGGCTACGTCGCCGTGCGGCTGATCGAAGGGATGTGAGCCGATGTCGTTCCGGTATCACATCCACATCATGACCCTCTTCCCCGACGTCGTCGGGGACATGCTGTGCGAATCCATCCTCGGCCGCGCGCAGGAGCGCGACATCATCCGCATCGACTGCCACCAGATCCGCGACTACACGGTCAACAAGCAGAAGCAGGTGGACGATTACCCCTACGGCGGCGGGCACGGGGCCGTGATGCAGGCCGACCCGCTCTACCGTTGCTGGGCGCATCTGTGCGAGGAGGCCGGGCATCGGATCCACACGATCTACCTCTCCCCTGCCGGTCAGGTCTTCACCCAGGAGCACGCCAAGCGGCTGTGCCGGGACTATGACGAGCTGATCCTGGTCTGCGGCCACTACGAGGGCATAGACGAGCGCTTCATCGAGGAGTGCGTGGACGAGGAGCTGTCCCTCGGCGACTTCGTCCTGACCGGCGGCGAGATCCCCGCCATGGCCGTGGCGGACGCCGTGTGCCGGATGGTGCCGGGCGTCCTGTCCGACCCGGAGTGCTTCACCGAGGAGAGCCACTGGGACGGTCTGTTGGAGGCCCCGCAGTACTCCCGGCCGGAGGTCTGGCACGACCGCCGCGTCCCGCCCATCCTGCTCTCCGGCCACCACGCCAACATCGCCAAGTGGCGGCGCAAGCAGGCCATCGTCCGCACCCGCGACCGGCGGCCCGACATGTACGCCAAGCTCGACCTGAGCTCGAAGGCGGACCGCAAGCTGCTGCGGGAGATCGAAGAAGAGGAACACGGCACGACCGAATGATGATAGATGCCACAAGGCCCTCAGACGATATGTCTGAGGGCCTTTTTCATGCGTCCTTCCAGATCAGCTCCGTGGACTGCGTGCCGAAGAAGCCGTTGTCCAGGGCGTAGTAGGTCGTGGCGTAGCTCTGCCCGGCCGGGACGATCTCGCGCCGGTCGGCCCCCGCCCCGTCCTCGCTCAGGTGCGCGACCACGAGATAGGCCGTGCCCTCCGGCGGGGAGAAGCTCTCCGGGAGCGTCCCAGGCGCGTAGCCCAGGCGCAGGATCGGCGTGTCGTCCGCGCTCATCGCCGCGATCTCGATCCGGTGCGGGACCGGTCTGGTCTTGAAGTGGACCTCTACCGTATCCGTCTCCTTCCTCGTCCCGTCGTCATAGGTCTCCTTCAGGGTCCGGGATCCCATGGCCTCGCCCATACCGAGATCGTAGCTCGCGCCCTCTCCGGACATGATCAGATAGACCCGGTCGTCTGCGGTCTGGTAGATGGGGCTGACCGAGCAGCAGATCACCTCCTGCGGGCACAGATAGACCGTGAAGGAGAGGTCCACCCGGTCCTCCTCGTCGCCCATCGTGAGACCATAGTGGGCGTCTGTCGCGCCCTGGTTCGGGCCGGAGACCGCGACCGGATGCTCCGGATCGCTGGTGTCCTTGAACCAATAGGCGCACACGCCGTCCAGGCCCGGGAAGCTCCAGTTGCCCTCCTCGTCCTGCACCGCGTCCACCCGGTCGCCCGCCTGGCCGGTCGGGACGCCATCCTTGCCGATGTACAGCGGGCCGTTGCTTACGAAGGCCCCGATCAGCCGGTCGCGCCCGCTGGACGCAGCGCCGTCCGGCTGTGCGAGGGTGCAACCGCTCAGGCACAGCGCGAGGGCCAGCACGAGCGCCATCCATTTCTCAGTCCTCATCGTCGTCCTCCTCCAATCGTCCGTCGTGTGTCAGGATGTCTCCCGGCGTACAGTGCAGGTAGTAGCAGATGCGGTCGAGCGTCCCGAACCGCACACCGCGCGCCTTGCCCCGGCGCAGGATCGAGAGGTTCGCCTCGGTGATCCCCACCTTGGCGCACAGCTCCTTCGCCGTCATGCCCCGCTCCCGCAGGACCTCGTCCAGATGGACCATGATCGCCATCGCCGCGCCCCCCTCAGATGAACAGGTCGTTGTCGTCCTTGAGCTGCTTGCTCTC
This sequence comes from uncultured Eubacteriales bacterium, assembly GCA_934567745.1. Classification (GTDB taxonomy): domain Bacteria; phylum Bacillota; class Clostridia; order Oscillospirales; family Oscillospiraceae; genus Evtepia. Next base: position 13,635 of record CAKTJM010000021.1, read on the forward strand.
GCCCACGAGCTGGGCCAGCAGCAGCGCGACGAGCGTGAAGCCCACCGACAGGACCGGGAAGGTCACCGCCACCCGCAGCGACGCGAGTTCCCCGAGGCAGACGACCTGGAGCAGCACGTAGACGAGCGAGACCACGACGGTCGCCGCCAGGCACTGCACGCACGTCCGCGAGAGCCGGTGAGCCGCCGCGACGGCCGGCTCCGCGAAGCGGTCCTCCGCCAGCTGGTGCAGCAGGTCGAGCGCCGCGAAGAGGACCACCACGTCGAGCAGATACGGCAGCGCGTCGGCGAGATAGCCCAGGACCTCGAAGCCGATGCTCAGGCCCAGCGCCTCCACCGCTCCGGTGTTGCCCGCCTGGACGGCCGCGATGCGGTCGAGCATGACGCCCAGCTCCGGCCCGCAGGCCGCGAACACGAACACCGCCGCCAGGATCCGGCAGGCCGTCGAGAGCCAGCGCCGGACCTGCGTCCCATCGCCGCCCGCGATCCTCCGCAGCAGCCGCAGGACCAGCCAGCTCACGAGGAGGGCGTACACCGCCCCGCCGAGAGCCATCTTCGCCAGCGCCGGGTCGTTCAGCCCCTGCCAGCCGGGGAGGGTCGCGGGGTTGACCATCCCGTACAGCACGTAGAACAGGAGCAGGCTCAGGACGGCCAGCAGCGCGTCCTCCCCCCGGAGCCACCCCCGCCGCCCGAGGACGATCATCCCCGCGACGGGCAGGAGCGACAGGACGGCGTACAGCACGACCGCCACGGCGTTCCCCGCCGCACCGGAGAGGGACAGCGCCCGCAGGCCCGCGCCGATCTGCTCGAAGGGGAAGGCCGCCGCCGCGCTCAGCCAGGACGGAGCGGCGGCGACGCCCACGTACAGGGCCACGCACACGGCCGCCTCGACGCCGAGGAAGGCCGCCAGTCTCTTTTCTCTCATCAGGGCACCTCCTTGTCTCGGATTATCGTTTTTCGATAATCATGTGCTGAGAATAGCATAGAAATTATCGTTTGTCAATCATTTTCTGCGCACAAAAACGCGGGCGCTGCTTTGGCAGCGCCCGCGTCGGTCGGTTTCATTCGTTACTTGTTCACCACGAAGTTCTCGTCGGTGTACTCGTTGTACTTGCCGCGCTTGATGTAGTACGTGTGCAGGTACTCGTGGGAGGCGTGGCAGCCGGGGCCGCCCCACTCCTTGTAGAACGCCATCAGGGACGGGTTCTCGTGGGACTTGCGGATGAGCTTGCGCTCGTCCTCGCCGTAGATGGCCTGCATCCGCTTCTCGCGGACCTCCTCCAGTGTGTGGCCCGCACGCGGACGGGGCTGGCCGCCGCCGGTGATGCAGCCGCCCGGGCAGCCCATGATCTCGATGAAGTGATAGGGAGACAGGCCCGCCTTCACCTGGTCCATCAGGACACGCGCGCCCGCGAAGCCGCTGGCGACCGCGATCTTGACCTCGAAGCCCTCGGCCTTCTTCCACTCGGGCTTGACGTCCTCGAGCTTGATGGTGGCCTCCTTGACCTGCTCCAGGCCGACGATCGGCGAGACGTGCAGGTTCGGGAAGGGCAGCTCGCGCCCGGTGATGACCTCGTACACGGTGCGCAGGGCGGCCTCCATGACGCCGCCGGTGACGCCGAAGATGTCGGCCGCGCCGGAGGAGATGCCCAGGGGCGCGTCGAAGTCCTCGTCGGGCAGATCCAGGAAGTCGATGCCCATGGTGCGGATCATATCCGCCAGCTCACGGGTGGTGAGGACCGCGTCGACGTTCGGCACGCCGTCGTTGTACAGCTCCTTACGGGCGCACTCGGTCTTCTTCGCCGTGCAGGGCATGATGGAGACCACGTACATGTCCTCGGGCCGCTTGCCGAGCTTCTTGGCGTAGTAGCTCTTGACGACCGCGCCGAACATCTCGTGCGGGGACTTGCAGGTGGACAGGTGGTCCAGCTCGCGCGGATAGTTGTGCTCGATGAACTGGATCCAGCCGGGGGAGCAGGACGTGAGCATCGGCAGGGTGGCGACGTCGTCGTCCAGGATCGCCTTGAAGCGCTCGAGGAATTCGGTGCCCTCCTCCATGATGGTGAGGTCGGCGCTCCAGTTGGTGTCGAACACGTCGTCGAAGCCCATGCGGCGCAGGGCGGCCGCCAGCTTGCCGGTCTCGCAGCAGCCGGCGGGCAGGCCGAAGCACTCGCCGATGCCGATGCGCACCGCGGGGGCGGGCTGCACGACCACGTACTTGTCGGGATCGTTCAGGGCGCGGCGGACGCGCTCCTTGTGGCTGGTCTCGGTCAGGGCGCCGACGGGACACACGGAGACGCACTGCCCGCAGAAGGTGCAGGCGGTGTTGCCGATGGGCAGCTCGAAGGCGGGGGTGATGATCGTCTGGAAACCGCGGTTCTCCGGGGTCAGGATGGCGGTGGTCTGGACGTTCTTGCACATGCTCACGCAGCGACGGCAGAGGATGCACTTGTTCGGGTCGCGCGTGATGGATTCGCTGATGTCCAGCGGGCGCAGGTCGCGCTCGCCCTCATAGGGGGAGTCCTCCACGCCCAGCTCGCGGCCGAGCGCCTGGAACTCGCAGTCCTGGTTGCGGGCGCAGGTGAGGCACTTCTTGTCGTGGTTGGACAGGAGCAGCTCGAACATGGTGCGCCGGGCCTCCTGGACCTTGGCGTTGTTCGTGTCGATGACCATGCCGTCGCGGGCCTGGACCATGCAGGCCGCCTGGAGGTTCTTCGCGGGGGGAGAGACCTGCTCCACGACGCAGATGCGGCAGGCGCCGTACTGGTGGATGCCCTCCAGATAGCACAGCTTCGGGATGTGGATGCCGTTGAGCTCGGCGGCCTTGAGGATGGTGCTGCCCTCGGGCGCGACGCATTCCTTCCCGTTGATGGTGAGTCTGATGTCTGCCATATCCTCTTACCTCCTATCGCAGCGCAGGCAGCGGCTGGCCTCGGCGCGGGCGTCGAGCTCGTGCATGCCGAGGTTACGCTCCAAGAAGTTGTCGACTGCCTTCTCCGCCTCGACCTGACGGGTCAGGAAGCGGTTGTGCGGGACGATGTCGCCCTCGATGTGGTAGTCCGTGATCTCCTGCTCGAAGCCCTTGTCCAGGACGCCCGCACCGCCGAGGTAAGCATCGATGCTGGCGGCCGCGACCTTCGCCTCGTGGACGGCGTTGACGATGTCCTTCGGGCCGCGGTGTGCGTCGCCGCCGACGAAGACGCCGGGCATGGAGGTCGCCTGGGTGTACTTGTCGCCCACGATGCGGTCGCCGTGCAGGCGGATGCTGCCGCGGATGAAGTTGGTGTCGGGCGACTGGGAGATGGCAGGGATGGCGACGTCGAAGTCCTCGACGTAGGCGTCACCGCTGGGGACGGACTTGCGGCGGCCGGAGCTGTCGAAGGCGCCGAAGTCCTGGCGCATGATGCAGATGCTGGTGAGCTTGCCGTCCATACCGATGAACTCGGTGGGGTTGACCATGGTGCGGATCTGCACGCCCTCTTCGATGGCGTCCTTGATCTCGACCTTGTCGGCGGGCATGGCGTCCTCGGAACGGCGGTAGAGGATGACGACCTCACGCGCGTGCAGACGCACGGCGGTACGCGCGGCGTCGATGGCGGTGTTGCCGCCGCCGATGACGGCGACCTTCTTGCCGGTGAAGTCGAGGTCGTGGCGCAGGTAGACGCGCTTGAGGAAGTCCAGGCCGTGGAACACGCCCTCGAGCTCCTCGCCGGGGATGCCCATGCGCAGCGCGGTCTGCGCGCCGATGGCGATGAACACGGCGTCATAGTTGTCGCGCAGGGCGCGGAAGGAGATGTCCTGACCGATCTTGGTGTTCAGGATGATGTTGACGCCGGTCTTCTGGATGTTGCCGATCTCCAGGTCGATGATGTCCTGCGGCAGACGGTAGCCGGGGATGCCGTAGGCCATGATGCCGCCGGGACGGTCCTCGGCCTCGTAGACGTCCACGTGATAGCCCAGACGGGCCAGGTAATAGGCGCAGGTCAGACCGGAGGGGCCGGCGCCGATGATGGCGACCTTCTCGTCGCGCTTGGCGGAGGGACGCAGGTCCTCGTCGTACGGGAAGCCCTGCTTATACGCCCAGTCGGTGGCGAAGCGCTTGAGCTCGCAGATGTTCATGGCCTCGTCCACGCTGCCGCGGCGGCAGCGGCTCTCGCACGGGTGCGTACAGACACGGCCGCAGATGCCCGCGAAGGGGTTGTCGCGCAGCATGATGCGCGCAGCGCCCATGTAATCGCCGGTGGCGATGAGGGACATGTAGCCGGGGATGTTGATGCCGGCGGGACAGGTGTTCTCGCAGGGGCTGGTGACCAGCTCGCCGCAGACGCCCGCGCTGCAATGATGCTTGTCGATGTGCTCCTCGTACTCCTCGCGGAAGTAGCGCAGGGTGGACAGGACGGGGTTCGGGGCGGTCTGGCCCAGGCCGCACATGGCGGTGTCCTTGATGATCGCGCCGAGGTGCTCAAGGGTCTCGATGTCGCCCTCGCGGCCCTGGCCGGAGACGATGCGTTCGAGGATCTCCAGCATCCGCTTGGTGCCGATGCGGCAGGCGGTACACTTGCCGCAGGACTCCTCCTGGATGAAGTCGAGGTAGAACCGCGCGGTATCGACC
>CAKTJM010000022.1 GCA_934567745.1 uncultured Eubacteriales bacterium
TGACGGTGTAGTTCGTCAGCTGCTGGATGGCGTCCAGCGTCTCGCCGCGGTGGCCGATCAGGGCGCCCAGCTTCGGGCCGTCCAGGGTGACGAGGACGCTGCCGTCCTCCTTCGGCCCGATGCACACCTCGGCCTCCACGCCCATGTGGGCCAGCAGGCCGGAGAGGAAGGCGCGGATGCGCTCGTCCAGCTCCGTCGCCGGGGCGGCGGCGGGCTTCGGCGGCTCCGCCGGGGCGCGCACGGGCGCGGCGGGCTCCTCCGCGGCCGGAGCGGCCTGCTTCGGCGGCTCGGCGGGGGCGGGGGCAGGCTTCGGGGCCTTGGGGGCCGCGGGCTTGGAGACCTTGGGGGCGGGGGCGGGCTTCGGCGCTGCGACCGGGGCCTCGTCCGGGGCCTCATAGGTGACCTTCACCCGTGCCGGTGTGCTGCCGAACCCCAGAAAGCCGCTCTTGGCTCGTTCGAGGACCTCCACGGAGACGCTGTCCCGGTCCAGCCCGAGCTGCACCAGCGCGTTCTGCACGGCGGCCTCCTCCGTCTTGCCAGTGGCTTCGATCCATTTCAACATAGGTTCGTTCTCCTTCTCATGGCTCAGGGCCGGTCCTCTTCCTCAGGCTCAAAGGACTCCTCGACGAAGCCCTCCTCTTCCTCCTGGACCTCCGGGACGGCGGGCTGTTCGACGGGCGCGGCGGCCGGGACCTCGACGGCGGCGGTCTCCGGGACCTGCTCGACCGGCGTCTCGACCGGCTCCTGCGGCTCCTGAGCGGGCTTCGGGGCCTCGACGGGCGCGGGGGCGACCTTGCCCTTGCCCTTCTTGTTCTTCTTCTCCTCGGCCTGACGCTGCGCCTCGGCCCACTGCTCCTTCGCGATCTCGTTCGGGTCGCGATAGGGGAAGGTCTGATAGCGGTCGGCGTCGAAGGTACGGCCGCGGGCGTAGGCGCGGATGCCGATCCGGCTGTCGCCGCCTGCGGACTTGTTCAGCTTGCGCTCCATCTGGATGCGGCGCATCTCCTCGGCGTTCTTCTTCCGGGCCTCGGCCTGGGCGAGCTTCTCGCGCTTGACGCGCTCCTTCTCGTCCTCGGCGCGCTTGGCCTTCTGCTCGGCCTGCTGCTTCATGAACTTCTTGAGGAAGGGCACGTTGGCGTACTCCTGCGCGATGGCGAAGACGCTGTTGGCGATCCAGTAGATGCCCATGGCGCCGGGCAGGGTGAAGCAGATCCACAGGGAGAACAGCGGCATGATGATCATGGTCGTGCGCATGCTCTGGTCCATGACGCGCTTCTTGCCGAGGATCTTGGCATTGATGTGGTTCGTCGCGAGCATCGAGACGACGTTCAGCACACCGGAGACGATGGGGATCAGCCACAGGCCGATGACGGCCCAGGTCGCCCAATCCTCCAGCCGCCAGAACATCAGATGCGGCGTGTCGGCCAGGTTGACGCCCAGGCACATGAAATCGACCTTGGGCATGTTCGCCAGGTCCGGGATGGACGAGACGATCTTGTCGTAGTTGTTGAAGACATCCTGCGCCATGCTGATCTGGTCGTTGCTGTAGCTCTTCACCGTACCGTAGAGCAGGTTGGACACGGCATTGAACGTGTCCTCCTTCATGCCCATCAGGTAGGTCAGCGGGCGGCGGATGATCGCGTACAGTGGCATCAGGAACAGCACGGGGAGGAAGGACCAAAGGCAGCCGGACGACGGCTTGACGCCCTCCTCCTCATAGAGCTTGGCCAGCTCCTCGCTGTACTTCTGCCGGTTCTTGGCGTATTTCTGCTGTAAGACCTTCTGCTTCTCCGTCAGGCTGCTCATGCCCATCATGCCCTTGCGCCCCTTCAGGAACGCCGGGAACAGCACGAGTCGGATGACGAAAGCGAAGAGGATCAGGGACGCGCCATAGCTGCCCGTGATGCTATAGAACAGCAGGATCAGCTTGGCGAACGGGGTCAGGATGATGCTCATTACAACGCCTCCAGGTTCTTGGGGTGTTTACGGCGGCACACGCGCCGGGGCGGAAGACCGTCTTCACGGCACCGGGTCATACTCGATGCTCTCCTGCCGGTGGAACGGGTGGCAGCGCAGGATCCTGCGCAGGGCCAGCCAGCCCCCCTTGACGGCGCCATACTTCTCGACCGCCTCCAGGGCATAGGCCGAGCAGGTCGGGATGAAGCGGCAGCACGGCGGGAAGGCCGGTGAGATGTACTTCCGGTAGAAGCGAATCGCGCCCAGCAGGACGGTCTTCATGGCTCCCCCTCGGTCGGGACGGGCCGGAGGAGCCGGAGTTTCTTTGCCAGTCGGAGGAACTCCCGGTCGAGGTCACGATACCGGCTGTGGACCGCCCGCACCCGCGCCACGACGACGATATCGTGACCGGGCAAGAGCTCGCCCTCGTGCAGCCGATAGATCTCCCGCACCCTGCGCCGGACCCGGTTGCGGACCACGGCATGGCCGAGCTTCGTGCTCGCGGTGATGCCCAGGCGGTTCTCCGGCCGACCGTTGCGGCGGCAGTAGAGCACCAGCGCCGGGCCGACCTCGTGCTTGCCCTTGGCATAGAGTCGGCGGAAGACGCGATTCTCCTTTAGAGATACGGTATACTTCACGGGCTGTTCCTCCCAGATCCATAGAGCATAAAAGCTTCCCACGCTCATGAGGGGCGGTGGAATCCCTTCCCCGCCCCTTTTTTACGCTCTATGCGGTTTGCCCCGGCACTCAGTGGGTCAGCCGGGCACGGCCTTTGGCGCGGCGACGGGCCAGGACCTTGCGCCCGTTGGCGGTGGCCATGCGCTTGCGGAACCCGTGCTCCTTGGAGCGCTGACGCTTCTTAGGCTGATAGGTACGAACCATTCCGATACACCTCCTGTATCCATTTCGAGCGGAGCGCATCGTCTCCGCCAACCACAACAGCCGGATCGCCCCGGCTGCGGTCGTCAAGAAAGCGTGTCCTCGCAGACTCGAGTACACTTGGTATATTATAAAGGAACGCTTGGCCCCGTGTCAACCCAAAATTTCGGATCTTTTTCCCCCGTTCCCCCTGTCCTCCCATGAGAACGGCCCATTTCCGCAAGATATTGTGTCCCGATCCGCCCCGGACCACCAAGGGGGCGGCCGACATTTTTTTACCCGGCGTATCGAACGGGCCGGATACGGCCCCGATACCATAGAAAAGTGACCATGCGGCGGTCCCACGGGACGCCCGTCCCGGCCTTCCCAGACGCTCTGCGCCGGACCAGATGAGCACTTGCGATCTGATCTTATTTCTGGTATAATGAACCGATATACGTATTGGATGAACGAGAGAAACGAGAGAAGGGGGAAACGCATTGAACTCCGCTGCCGACGTTTGGGAAAAGATCCTGTCCCTCATGGAGCAGACCATGACCAAGACCACCATCGCCACTTGGTTCGCCGATGCCGAACCGCTGGCCCTGGAGGAGGACGCCCTGGTCCTGTACATCCCCACCGATTTCAAGCGCGACATCGTCACCTCGCGCTATCTGCCCGACATCAAGAAGGCGCTCTACGACCTCTTCTCCGCCGACCTCGACGTCAAGGTCCTCGGCGAGGGGGAGCGCGACCAGTACCTCAAGCACGAGACCGCGCCCAAGTTCCTCCCCGGCACGGAGAACTATACCTTCGAGCGCTTCGTCGTCGGCAACTCCAACAAGTTCGCCCACGCGGCCGCCGTCGCGGTCACGGAGAACCCCGGTCTGAAATACAACCCCCTCTTCATCTACGGCGAGTCCGGTCTGGGCAAGACGCATCTGCTGTACGCCATCGCCCACGCCATCCACAACGAGCACCCGGACTACCGCATCGTCTACATCCGCGGCGACGCCTTCACCAACGAGCTGATCCGCGCCATCCGCGAGGGCCGCAACGAGGAGTTCCGGAACAAGTACCGCTCCGCCGACGTGTTCCTGATGGACGACGTCCAGTTCATCGCCGGGCGCGACTCCACGCAGGAAGAGATGTTCCATACCTTCAACAACCTCTATGAGGAGAAAAAGCAGATCGTCTTCACCTCCGACCGGCCGCCCAAGGAGATGCTCCGGCTGGAGGACCGGCTGAAGACCCGCTTCGAGTGGGGCCTGCTCGCCGACATCCAGCCCCCGGACTATGAGACCCGCATGGCCATCATCAAGAACAAGGCCATCCGCATGGGCGTCGAGCTGCCGGAGGAGGTCCTCATCTACGTCGCGGAGAACATCACCGCCAACGTCCGGCAGATTGAGGGGACCGTCAACAAGATCCTCGCCTTCCGGGACCTGCTCGGCAACAACGTCGATGCCAAATCCGTCACCCGCGCCGTGCGTGACATGTTCAAGGACACCGACATCCTGCCGACCGCCGACGTCATCATCGAGGAGACCGGCAAGTTCTATAACATCGAGCCGGAGGCCCTGCGCGGTCAGAGCCGCACGAAGGAGACCGCCCAGGCCCGCCAGATCGCCATGTACCTCATCCGGAGCATGACGAAGCTGTCCCTGAAGGACATCGGCCGCGAGTTCAACGACCGCGACCACACGACCGTCATGCACTCGATCGAGCGCGTCGAGAAGCTCTGCAAATCGAACCCCGAGACGAGCGAGATCATCAAGGACATCCGCACGAACATCAACGACCGCTACGACTGACGCGGCCGCCCGTTTTCCACCGCCAGATGTGGATATGTGGAGATCGCGGTGTGGAGATCTTTGGTCCCCTCTGCCCCGATGTGGACAGGCCCCGGGCCGCCGCCCACAGGGCATGTGGACAGGGACCCTTTGCGGCCCAATGCTTTTCGCGGGGATCCCACATCCGTCGGCCCCCTACTACTTACTACGACAGACTAAGACCCTCCTCCCCTCATAGCGCGAGCGGACGGGCGGAGGGGGCACATCCCATAGAAAGGACCTGATGACCCATGAGATTCAGTTGTGAGAAAGCTCTGCTCCAAAGCGCCATCATGACCGCCGCCCGGGCCGTCTCGCCCAAGAGCACCATCCCGGCGCTCGAGGGCCTCCTGCTCGAGGCCGCGCAGGACGGCACCATCACCCTCACCGGCTACGACCAGGAGACCGGCATCCGGTCCACCGTCTCGGCCGACGTCGTCGCGCCCGGCTCCCTCGTGCTGCCCGCCCGGCTCTTCGGCGAGATCGTCCGGAAGCTGCCGGACGACACCGTCCTCTTCCAGGAGGAGCAGCGCAAGATCCACATCAGCTGCGGCATGAGCGAGTTCGACCTCATGGGCATCGACCCGGAGGACTTCCCCGAACTGCCCTCCGTCGAGACCGAGCACGCGCTGGCCCTGCCGGAGCAGGTCCTGCGGTCCATGATCGGCCAGACCCTCTTCGCCGTCAGCGAGGACGAGAGTCGTCCCATCCACATGGGCGCATTGTTCGTCGTCGATGACGAGGGCCTGACCATGGTCGCCGTCGACGGCTTCCGGCTGGCGCTGCGGCGCGAGCCGCTGCTCGAACACAACGGCGCCTTCGAGTTCGTCGTCCCCGGCGCCTCGCTGAGCGAGGTCGAGAAGATCTGCCAGGACACCGACGCCCCGGTCCAGATCCATCAGGGCGCGCGGCACGTCCTCTTCCAGATCGGCCAGACGATCCTGATCGCCCGGCGGCTGGAGGGCTCCTTCCTCGCCTGGCGGCAGGCGATCCCCCGCAACAACCCCATCCGCTACACCGTCGGGACCCGCGCCCTGCTCTCGTGCATCGAGCGCGTCTCCCTGCTGGTCAGCGATAAGCTCAAGAGCCCCCTGCGCTGCCGCTTCCAGGAGGGCGAGATCGACATCACCACCCGCACCGCCATCGGCGCCGCCCACGACTGCTGCCCCGCCGAGGGCGACGGCAAGGGGCTGGAGGTCGGCTTCAACAACCGCTACCTCATGGACGCGCTCAAGGCCGCGCCCGCCGATGAGGTCACGCTGGAGCTGTCCAGCGCGATCACGCCGTGCGTCATCGTCCCGAAGGAGGGGCCGGAGCGCTTCCTCTTCATGATCCTGCCCGTGCGGCTGAAGGCGGAGAACTGAGATGGCGGAGAAAAGGATCGACATCACGACGGAGTTCATCCGTCTCGACGCGCTGCTGAAGCTCGCCGACCTCGTCTCCTCCGGCGGCGAGGCGAAGCTCCGCATCCAGGAGGGGGAGGTCACCGTCAACGGCGAGACCTGCACCCAGCGGGGCAAGAAACTCCGCCCCGGCGACCGGGCCTGCCTCGACGGGACCACCGTCGTCGTCGCATGAAGCTCGACCGGCTGCGGCTGGACGGGTTCCGGAACTATGAGGAGCTCTCCATCTCCTTCGACCCCGGCGTGAACGTCATCTGCGGCGAGAACGCCCAGGGGAAGACGAACCTGCTCGAGGCCATCGGCTATCTCTCCGGCGCGCGGTCCCACCGGACGCGGGGCGACAGGGAGCTGATCGGCTTTTCCCGGGACAGGGCCACGATCGAGGCCGACACCGAGGGGCGCGGCCGGACCTTCCATCTGGAGCTGCGGCTCGCCCGCGGGGCGCGGCGGCAGATCTGGATCAACCACGTCAAATGCAGGACCGCCGGGGAGCTCTCCGGCGTCGTGCAGACCGTCCTCTTCTGTCCGGAGGACCTGGCGCTCATCCGCGCCGGGGCCGCGGAGCGCCGCCGTTTCCTCGACGACGCGATCTGCCAGCTCCGGCCGAAGTACGCCCAGGCGCTCAGCCAGTATGAGCGGCTGCTGGAGCACAAGACCAGGATCCTGCGCGACTGGGAGCAGAAGCCGAGCCTGCTGGCCCTGCTCGACGATTTCAACGAGGCCATGGCGCGCGCCGGGGCCCTCGTCATCCACTATCGCGCCCATTTCGTGCGGAAGCTCGCCGAGCATGCCGCGCCCATCCAGGAGGCCTTCTCCGGCGGGCGGGAGCGGCTCGCGCTGACCTATCGCACCGTCTCCACGGTCGAGGACCCGCTTGGTCCGACCACGGAGCTGTATGAGGCGCTCGTGCGGCACCAGGCCGCCCACGCCCAGGCCGAGCGCGAGGCCCGGTCCTGCCTGTCCGGCCCGCACAAGGACGACCTGCTCACCGAGATCGACGGGCAGGACGCCCGCCGCTTCGCCTCCCAGGGACAGACCCGCACGGCGGCCCTGTCCCTCAAGCTCGCCGAGCGTGAGCTGTTCCACGACGACACCGACCAGTGGCCGATCCTCCTGCTCGACGACGTGCTCTCCGAGCTGGACGCGCGGCGGCAGGACTTCGTCCTGCGGCGCATCGAGGGCGGCCAGGTCTTCATCACCGGGTGCGAGGTCCCGCCCGGGGACCTCGGCCGGGTCATCCGGATCCACGCCGGGCGGCTCGTCGAGTGAGTTTCGGCCGTCTTCGCACGGCGCATCTGTTAGGATGGAGGGCGAGCCTTTATGTATCTGCATCTCGGCGGGGCGGTCGTCGTGCCGGACCGGACCGTGGTCGGCATCTTCGACCTGGACAACACCACCGCTTCCCGCGCCACCCGGGACTTCCTCGCCCGGGCCGAGCGCGACCAGCAGATCGTCAGCATCGGCGACGATCTGCCCCGGTCCTTCCTCCTCTGCCGTGAGGGCGGGGAGGTCACCGTCTATCTCTCCCAGCTCTCCAGCGCCACCCTGCTGCGGCGGCTGGAGTCGGGACAGATGGGCCTATAGCATCTACGGGCCTGACGGCCCTTTTCATCATCGCAACTGTTGGCAATGGAGGGTATGAACGATGGACGAACACAAGAACACCACGGCGGTCGATCACGAGTACGGCGCCTCAGAGATCCAGGTCCTCGAGGGTCTGGAGGCCGTGCGCAAGCGGCCGGGCATGTATATCGGCTCGACCTCCGCCAGCGGTCTGCACCACCTGGTCTATGAGATCGTCGACAACGCCATCGACGAGGCCCTCGCGGGCTACTGCACCGAGATCACCGTCGAGATCGGCAAGGGGGACATCATCACCGTCCGCGACAACGGCCGCGGCATCCCCGTCGATATCCAGCAGCAGACCGGCAAGCCCGCGCTCGAGGTCGTCTTCACCATCCTCCACGCCGGCGGCAAGTTCGGCGGCGGGGGCTACAAGGTCTCCGGCGGCCTGCACGGCGTCGGCGCGTCCGTCGTCAACGCACTGAGCGAGTGGCTCACCGTCCACGTCCACAAGGACGGCAAGATCTACGAGATGAAGTTCGCCCGCGGCCACGTCACCGAGCCGATGCATGTCGTCGGCACGACCGACCGCACCGGCACCGAGGTCAGCTTCAAGCCGGACCCGGAGATGTTCACCGAGACCACGGCCTATGACTACGAGACCCTTCACACCCGGATGCGGGAGGAGGCCTTCCTCAACGCCGGGCTGTCCATCACCATCGCCGACCTGCGCGGGGACGAGCCGGTCTCCGACACCATGTGCTACGCTGGCGGCATCCGTGAGTTCGTCCAGTATATCAACCGCAACAAGACCTCGATCCACGATCAGGTCATCTATATGACCGGCGCCCGGCAGGACTCCATGGCCGAGGTCGCCCTGCAATACAACGACAGCTACAACGAGGTCATCGTCTCCTTCGCGAACAACGTCCACACCCCGGAGGGCGGTATGCACGAGGAGGGCTTCAAGCGCGCCCTCACCAACTCGCTCAACGCCTACGGCCGGAAGGCCAAGATCCTCAAGGACGACGAGAAGGTCACCGGCGAGGACTGCCGGGAGGGCCTGACCTGCATCATCTCCGTCAAGCTCACCGAGGCCCAGTTCGAGGGCCAGACGAAGGCCAAGCTCGGCAACTCCGAGATGCGCACCCTCGTCAACGCCATCGTCACGGAGAAGCTGGAGGAGTTCTTCGAGGAGAACCCCTCCGTTGGTCGGGCCATTTTGGACAAGGCCCTCACCGCCTCCCGTGCCCGCGAGGCCGCCCGCCGCGCGCGCGAGTCCGTCCGGCGCAAGACCGGGCTGGAGTCCGGGCAGATGCCCGAGAAGCTGCGCGACTGCAACGAGCGAGACCCCGCCCTGACCGAGATCTACATCGTCGAGGGCGACTCCGCCGGCGGCTCCGCGACCAAGGGCCGCGACGCCCGGTTCCAGGCGATCCTCCCCCTGTGGGGCAAGATGCTCAACGTCGAGAAGGCCCGGGCCGACCGCGTCTACGGCAACGACAAGCTCAGCCCCATCATCACCGCGCTCGGCGCGGGCATCGGGGACGAGTTCGACACCGCCAAGCTGCGCTATCACAAAATCATCATCATGGCCGATGCCGACGTGGACGGCTCGCACATCCGTACCCTGCTGCTGACCTTCTTCTTCCGGTTCATGCGGCCGCTGATCGAGCAGGGCTACGTCTACTCCGCCGTGCCGCCGCTGTTCAAGCTCACCCGGGGCAAGACCACCCGCGTGGCCTTCTCCGACCCGGAGCGCGACCGCGTCTCCGCCGAGATGCGCGGGGAGAACCCGAACGCCAAGGTCGAGATCAGCCGCTTCAAGGGTCTCGGCGAGATGGACGCCCACGAGCTGTGGGAGACCACCATGGATCCCGAGCACCGCACCCTGCGGCGCATCACCATGGAGGACGCCGTCAAGGCCGACGCCATCTTCACCGTCCTCATGGGCGAGAAGGTCGAGCCGCGTAAGGAGTTCATCGAGGAGAACGCCAAGTACGTCGTGAACCTCGACATCTGAGGAGGTCCGCTCATGCTGCTCTCCTTCCTCTTCCTGGTGGCCGCGGCCCTGATCCCGCCGGTGTGCCTCATGTGGGGCGTGCACCGGATGGACCGGCTGGAGCCGGAGCCGAAGCGCCTGTGCTGGGGCCTGTTCCTCCGCGGCGCGCTGGGCATGGTCCCCATCCTCGTGCTGGAGCTGATCGCCGAGCGGTTCGCCGAGGGCTTCGCGTGGTATCCCCTGCTCTACCTTTTCCTCTCGTATTTCGTCATCCCCGGCTTCATCGAGGAGGGCGTCAAGTACCGCATCCTCGTGCGGCGCGTCTGGGACGAGCGCGCCTTCGACCACCGCTTCGACGCCGTGGTCTACGCCGTCTTCGTCTCCCTCGGCTTCGCCGCCATCGAGAACGTGCTCTATGTCTGCACCTCCGGCCTCTCCACGGCCATCGTGCGCGCGCTGTTCTCCATCCCCGGCCACGCCATGTTCGGCATCGTCATGGGCGTGTGCCTGGCCCGGGCCAAGTGGCTCGCGCTGGGCGGCCAGCATCAGGCCGCGCAGGCGGCCCTGCGCCGGACCTGGGTCCTGCCCGCCGTGCTGCACGGGGCCTATGACTTCCTGCTCGTCGGCTTCGGATGGGTGTTCTACGTCTATTTCGTCGTCCTGGTGGTCTGCGTCGTGCGGCTGCTCAAGCGTTCGGCCAGAGAAGACGGCCCCATCATCTGAGCGCCCCCCTGATCCGTTCCCTCATCCTTAGGACAAGGAGTTTTCATCACTATGGCAAAGTATAAAGACTATCGGCCGGAGGACATCGCCTTCCCGGACCAGCATATCGTCTCCTCGGACCTCGTCAAGGAGATGAAGGACAGCTACATCGACTATGCCATGTCCGTCATCGTCGGCCGTGCCCTGCCGGACGTGCGTGACGGTCTCAAGCCCGTCCATCGGCGCATCCTCTATTCGATGTACGAGAGCGGCCTGACCCACGAGAAGCCGTTCAAGAAGTCCGTCACCTGCGTCGGTGACGTCCTGGGCCGCTATCACCCCCACGGCGACAGCTCCGTCTACGACGCCCTCGTCCGCATGGCGCAGGACTTCTCCATGCGCTACCCCCTCATCGAGGGCCACGGCAACTTCGGCTCCGTGGACGGCGACCCCCCCGCGGCCTACCGTTACACCGAGGCCCGCATGGCCAAGATGTCCGGCGAGATGCTGCGCGACATCGAGAAGGACACCGTCCTCTGGGACCCGAACTTCGACGAGACCCGTAAGGAGCCGCAGGTCCTGCCCGCGCGCTTCCCCAACCTGCTCGTCAACGGCTCCTCCGGCATCGCCGTCGGCATGGCGACGAACATCCCCCCGCACAACCTGCGGGAGGTCATCGACGCCGCCATCTGCGTCCTCGACGATCCGGAGGCGACCCTGGCCGACCTCATGGAGCACGTGAAGGGCCCCGACTTCCCCACCGGCGGCATCATCATGGGCCGGGCGGGCATCCGCGCGGCCTACGCGACCGGCCGCGGCCGCGTCACCGTCCGCGCGCGGACCGAGTTCGAGGAGTACGGCCGGAACCATGAGCGCACGCGCATCATCGTCACCGAGCTGCCCTATCAGGTCAACAAGCGGCTGCTGATCGCCGCCATCTCCGAGCAGGTCAAGGACAAGCGCATCGAGGGCATCTCCGACCTGCGCGACGAGTCCGACCGCAAGGGCATGCGCATCGTCATCGAGCTCAAGCACGACGCCAACCCCCAGGTGGTGCTCAACCACCTGCTCACCCAGACCCAGCTCCAGACGACCTTCGCGATCAACATGCTCGCCCTGGTCACCGAGCAGGGCCGCCGCCAGCCGAAGATCCTGTCCCTGCGCCACATCCTCGACGAGTACCTGTCCTTCCAGGAGGAGGTCATCACCCGCCGGACGATCTACGACAAGCGCAAGGCCGAGGAGCGCGCCCACCTGCTGGAGGGCCTGCTCATCGCGCAGGACAACATCGACGAGGTCATCCGCATCATCCGCAGCAGCTACGACGACGCGCGGGAGAACCTGATGCAGCGCTTCGACCTGGACGAGGTCCAGGCCCAGGCCATCTGCGACATGCGGCTGATCGCCCTCCAGGGCCTCAACCGCGAGAAGCTCCAGAACGAGTACGACGAGCTGGAGAAGAAGATTGCCTGGTACGCCGAGCTGCTCGCCGACCGCGAGAAGCTCCTCAAGGTGCTCAAGGACGAGCTGGTCGAGATCCGCGACCGCTACGGCGACGACCGCCTGACCGAGATCGCCGACGTGGAGGACGAGATCGACATCGAGGACCTCATCGAGGAGGAGGAGTGCGTGTTCACCCTCACCGCGGCGGGGTACATGAAGCGGATGCCCGTGGCGACCTACCGCACCCAGCGGCGCGGCGGCAAGGGCATCTCCGCCCAGAGCCTGCGCGAGGAGGACTACGTCGATACCCTCTTCACCGCGTCGAGCCACGACAACATCCTCTTCTTCACCAGCTCCGGCCGGGTCTATAAGAAGAAGGGCTATCAGATCCCGGAGGCCAGCCGCGCGGCCAAGGGGACGCATCTGAACAACATCTTCCAGTTCGAGCCGGGCGAGCGCGTCACGGCCATGCTCCACGGCCGCGAGAACGACGAGAAGGGCTTCCTCTTCATGGTCACGCGCAACGGCACCGTCAAGCGCACGGAGAAGGCCGCGTTCCGGAACATCCGGACCTCCGGCCTGCGGGTGCTGACGCTGGACGAGGGCGACGAGCTGATCTCCGTGCGGGAGACCGACGGCGAGATGAACGTGCTCATCGTCTCACACGACGGCATGGCCATCTGCTTCCAGGAGACCGACGTGCGGCCGATGGGCCGGACGGCGGTCGGGGTGCGGGGCATCAAGCTGCGCGAGGGCGACTACGTCATCGGTGCGGTCCGCGCCACCCCGGGCAAGAGCCTGCTCATCATCACCGAGAACGGCTTCGGCAAGCGCACGCCCATCGAGGAGTACGTCCGCGCGGGCGGCGTGCCGCAGCACCGCGGCGGCTACGGCCTCAAGGGCTATCAGATCACCGAGAAGACCGGGAAGGCCGCGGCCGTCAAGGCCGTGGACGACGGGGACGACATCCTCATCATCTCCGACGACGGGACCATCATCCGCATGGCGGCCTCCGACGTGAGCACCTATGGGCGCGCGGCCCAGGGCGTGCGCGTCATGCGGGTCTCCGAGGGGACGAAGGTCATCTCCCTGGCCCGGGCCGAGCGTGAGAACGACGAGGCCCCGCAGGGGAACGATGGATGAGACACGTCCGCAAGGGATCAGTAGAGTGATAAACAGAACAGTCGATCAGGAAGGAGAACACCTATGGACGATCGCATGACACAACGCATCTTGAACGTGTTCGGGGTGGCTGTGGCCATCATCGGGGCCATCTGCGTCTGGAAGGCCCTGACCGAGATCCTGCCCGGCGGCCTCGGCTGGTACGGCGTGCTCTGGACCGCGGGGGCCTTCGGCTTCACGATCCTGGGCATCCTCTTCATCGTGCTGCCCGGCCCGCTGATTCGCCGCAAGGCCCGCAAGGAGGCCGAGCGTCTGGCCAGGGAGACCGAGGCCGAATGAAGCAGGTCACCGTCTACACCGACGGCGCCTGCTCCGGCAACCCCGGCCCGGGCGGCTGGGGCGCGATCCTGCGGTACGGCGCGCATGAGAAGGAGATCTCCGGCGGGGCGGCCTCCACCACGAACAACCGGATGGAGCTGACCGCCGTGATCGAGGCGCTGCGCCTGCTCAAGGAGCCGTGCCTGGTCGAGCTGTGGTCCGATTCCAAGTACGTCATCGACGCGCTGGAGAAGGGCTGGGCGCGCTCCTGGCAGAAGCGGGGCTGGGTCAAGGGCGACAAGAAGCCCGCGCTCAACCCCGACCTGTGGGAGGAGCTGCTCGCGCTGACCGACCGCCACACGGTCCGGTGCCACTGGGTCAAGGGCCACGCCGACGACCCGTACAACGAGCGCTGCGACCGGCTCGCCGTCGCGGAGAGCCGGAGATATCGCACCTGAGCTTTCCACAAAAACGAGAAAAAGGTGGACCTTTTGCCGCGAAACTGTAGAAAAAGCGGGTCAGGAGGTCCACTTTTCCACTTCTTCCACTGAGAAATCCACATGGAGGGCCGCGCTGATCCCCCAGCCGAGGATCTTGGCGAGGACCTCCGTCTCCGTGTCGATGCTGCGCGGCGTGACGAACCACTCCGCCCCCTCGCGGCGGAAGACGGCCGGGTCGAAGCCCTCCGCGCCGTCCAGCAGGTCCAGGCAGAGCGTCGCGGCATCGACCACCGTCGGCACGCCGACCGCGAGGACCGGGACGCCCAGGTGCGCCCGGTCGAGCGCCATCCGCGCGTTCCCCACGCCGGAGCCGGGGACGATCCCTGTGTCCGAGAGCTGGATCGTGCGGCAGACCCGCTCCTGCCGCCGCGCCGCCAGGGCGTCCACCGCGATCAGGCACGCGGGCGCGAGCCGTTCGGCCACCGCGCCGATCAGCTCGCCGCTCTCCATCCCCGTCGTCCCCGTGACCCCCGCCGCCAGCGCCGCCACCGGGCGCAGCGCGCCGAACTGGTCCGGGAGCTGGGCGACGAGGTGGCGCGTGACGAGGACGTGGTCCGTCGTCTGAGGCCCGAGCCGGTCCGGCGTCACGGCCCGGTTGCCCAGGCCCGCCACGAGGACCGGCCCGTCCTCCGGGAGGGCGGCGAGGGACCGCAGGGCCGCCGCCACCGCCCGCGCCGCGCGCAGGACGTCCGCCCGGTCCCGCGGCAGGTCGTCGAGGTCCAGGGTGAGGTAGGTCCCCACCGGCTTGCCGAGCGTCCGGGCGCCGTCCTCGTCGAGGATCTCCACCCGCGTGAGGGGGAAGCCGTGGAGGGTGTCCTCCCGGACCCGCACCCCGTCGAGCGCGGCCCCGTCCGGGGCCGCCAGATCGCGCGCTTCCAGCGCCAGATCGAGCTTTCGTGCGATCGTCATCCTGCGATCCCTCCTGAAAGACCACCATATCTAGTGGAGTGGAAAATTTTCTTCCCTATTCTTTGCGATGTGGAAAAAATTATGCATCCAACGCAGATTTTCGAGAAAAAAGGTTGCATTTTGGTTCGACTTGTGCTAAAATACATTCTCGCACAGAACTTTTGTGTCATAAAATTCGATCGGAGGAGGTGTTTGGTTTGCCGAATATCAAGTCTGCAAAGAAGCGTGTTCTGGTCAATCAGACAAAGGCCGCGAGGAACAAGGCTGCTAAGTCCGCACTCAAGACCCAGCTCAAGTATTTTGACGCTGCGATCAACGAAGGCAACCGCAGCGAGGCCGATGCAAGATACAAAGCAGCCGTCAAGGCTGTCGATCAGGCCGCTGCCCGTGGTCTGATGCACAAGAACACTGCGGCCAACCGCAAGAGCAAGATGACTCTGCGTCTGAACAAGCTGCCCCAGTGAGACCCACGAAATAAGAAGAAAGTCGCCGTCTGAAGTATTCAGACGGCCTTTTTCTACCCTACGGGGCCGAAAAACTTTCAAACTCTGTTCAAAAAATCTCAGCGGAAAGGTCACAGAATCTTCACGATCGTCCGCTATACTCTCTACCATAGAAAACAGCAGAACGGAGGCGCCACCTTATGGACGACTATCAAAACGACAGATTCGAGCAGGATCCATTCGGGTCCCCTGAGCCCACCCCGCCCACCGGCGGCCACGAGCCGCAGCGCCCGCGGAGGAAGATGAGCCTGAAGACCAAGGGCATGCTCAAGGTGGTGGCGCTGTGTCTGGTCTGCGCCCTGATCGGCGGCTTCGCCCAGCCCGTGGCGCACCTGATCGGCGGCGGCGGCACCACCACCATCTACACCGGCGACCGCCAGCCCACCCAGGTCACGACCGCCGCGGTCGATACCTCGAAGGAGCTGACCACCGCGGAGATCTACGCCAATTATGTGGAGTCCTGCGTCGGCATCACGGTCGATATCGTCAGCACCAACATCTTCGGCCAGACCGTCACCGGCGCGGCGGCCGGATCCGGCTTCGTCATCACGGAAGACGGCTACATCCTCACGAACTACCACGTCATCAGCGGGGCCAACTCGATCACCGTGGCCTTCTCCGACGGCAAGACCTACCCCGCCACCCTCGTCGGCGGTGAGGAGGCCAACGACATCGCCGTCATCAAGATCGACGCCACCGGGCTCAAGCCCGTCGTGATCGGCTCCTCGTCCGACATGCTCGTCGGCGAGCAGGTCACCACCATCGGCAACCCCCTCGGCGAGCTGACCTTCTCCGAGAGCACCGGCATCATCTCCGCCGTGGACCGCACGATCACCATGTCCGACGGCGCGGAGATGAACATGATCCAGACCGACTGCGCCATCAACTCCGGCAACTCCGGCGGCCCGCTGTTCAACAGCCACGGCGAGGTCATCGGCATCGTCAGCGCCAAGTATTCCTCCGGCGGCAGCTCCTCCAGCGCGTCCGTCGAGGGCCTCGGCTTCGCCATCCCCATGGACGACGTGGCGCAGATGGTCTCCGAGCTGGTCCAGAACGGCTACGTCAGCGGCAAGCCCCTGCTCGGCCTGATCGGCGACCAGCAGAACGGCAGCATCGGCCAGGACCTGCAGGCCTACGGCATCCCCGCCGGGACCCTCGTGGCCGCGGTCACGCCGGACCTCCCCGCCGCCAAGGCCGGGATCCAGGCCGGCGACATCATCACCAAGTTCGGCGATGCGGACATCACGAGCTGGAACGACCTCGTCGCCGCCAAGAACAGCCATAAGCCCGGCGACAAGGTGGACGTCGGCGTCTACCGCTCCGGCCAGACCCTGACCCTGACCGTCACCCTGGGCGAGTCCACGCCCGAGAGCGACGCGAAGCAGCAGAAGACCCAGGAGGAGTATGCGGCCAAGCAGAAGGAAGCGGAACAGCAGCAGCAACAGCAGCAGGGCAACTACAGCTGGCCCTTCGGCAGCTGGGGCTACGGGAACTGAGGCTCCGATGAGATAAGGACAGTAGGATACACACGACGACACGAACGCCGCGCCCGGATCGTAAACCGGGCGCGGCGCTTTTGCTTGCCAAACGGGGCGCGATGTGATAGCATCTTTTTATCGAAGAAAGAGAAAGAGGAGGTCCCATCATGAAGGATATCCGAAAGAGCGCCGCGGCGCTCCTCGCTGTGCTGATGCTGAGCAGCGTGCTGCCGGTCTGCGCCGCCGGACCGGCCTTCGCCGACGTGCCCGGCGGGAGCTGGTTCGCCGCGCCGGTGCAGTGGGCCGTCGCGCAGGAGATCACGAACGGCACCAGCGCCACCACCTTCTCCCCGAACACGACCT
This sequence comes from uncultured Eubacteriales bacterium, assembly GCA_934567745.1. Classification (GTDB taxonomy): domain Bacteria; phylum Bacillota; class Clostridia; order Oscillospirales; family Oscillospiraceae; genus Evtepia. The sequence continues at coordinate 16,953 of CAKTJM010000022.1, forward strand.
GCACCAAGGCGCAGGTGCTCACCTTCCTCTGGCGGGCCTTCGGGTCGCCGGACCCGACGCCCGCCCAGCCGTTCACGGACATCTCCGGCGGGACCTTCTATTATAAGGCCGCGCTGTGGGCCTATGAGAACGGGATGGTGGACGCGGGCGCGTTCCAGCCGAACGCGCCCTGCACCCGCAGCATGGCCGTGACCTATCTCTGGAAGGCCGCCGGCCGACCGGCGGCCGCGGCGGACACCGGCTTCACCGACGTGCCCGCCGACTGCGCCCAGGCGGTCGCCTGGGCCGTGGCGCGCGGCGTGACGAACGGGATGAGCGAGACGACCTTCGCGCCCGCGGTCACCTGCACCCGCGCCCAGATCGTGACCTTCCTGTACCGGGACCTCGGGGACCGGCTGGACATCATCCTTTGATCGGAGGGGACAGAGATGAAACGAACAGGGAAACGGATCGTGTCCGTGCTCCTCGCGCTCGTGCTGGTCTGCGGTCTGACGACCGCCCCGGCCATGGCGGCGGGGACCTATGACCCGGCCGCTGCGCTCTCCTACGCGAAGGCCCACTGGAACGACGGGAAGGGCTTATGCGCGGAGTTCGTGCGGAAGTGCCTGCGGGCGGGCGGCCGTAAGGTGACCGCCAACGGCTGCACCACCATGGTCCGGCAGCTCAAGCAGAGCGGCTATGGCACCTGGTACCAGCTGACCCGGGAGGCGGACGGGCGCATCTCCGTGCCGAAGAACAGCGGGAAGCTCTCGCCGGGCGACCCCGTCTTCTTCTACTGCCCGTCGGAGACGGACGGCTGCCCCTACGTCCACGTGGTGCTCTACAGCAGTCAGGACAGCAGGGGCTACCTCCGCTGCTATGCGCACAACGACCCGATGAACGATCAGGTCATCCAATATGCCCGGTGCGGTTATTGTGACGGCAAGGTCTCGGCGGCCTATGTCTATCACATGGACAGCAAGAAGACCGACACCACGCCGACCACCCCGACCACCCCGACGACCCCGGCCACGCCGGAGCCGAAGCCCACGACCCTCTCCGCGAGCGTGTCCTCTGTGGCCATGGCGGTGGGGGAGAGCCGGACGGTGACGCTGACGATCGGCGGGGACCTGCCGCAGGGCTGCCGTCTCCTGGTGGACCGGGGCGACGATCCCTTCCTCGTCACGAACGACTGGGG
>CAKTJM010000023.1 GCA_934567745.1 uncultured Eubacteriales bacterium
ATGTCACCGGAGAAAATGATTTGATCTTATTTCGCGCTTCCGAGCGCGAAACTCTGCGAGGCTTTTTTGACACGCTGGGGGGCGCGGCAAGAGCCGCGCCCCACTCGCAATGAGACAGAAAAAAGGACTGGGCCTCTGCCCAGTCCTTTTCATCTTATCGTATGGCTATGCTCCGAACGCTCACAGCTTGGCCTTCGCCATCTCGGTGAGGGCGGTGAAGGCGGCCTTGTCGTTGACGGCCATCTCGGCGAGCATCTTGCGGTCGAGGGCCACGCCGGCCAGCTTCAGGCCGTGCATGAAGGTGGAGTAGTTCATGCCGTTGGTCTTGCAGGCGGCATTGATGCGGGCGATCCACAGCTGGCGGAAGTTGCGCTTCTTCTGCTTGCGGCCCACGTATGCGTAGGTCAGGGACTTCATGACCTGCTCGTTGGCCATCTTGAAATGCTTGGACTTGGCGCCCCAGTAGCCCTTGGCCATCTTCAGGATCTTGTTTCTTCTCTTGCGCGTCATCATCGCGCCTTTGACTCTTGCCATAGTATGTCAGCCTCCTATCTGTCGGATCATTTATACAGGATCATGCGCTTGATGGCGGACTCGTTGGTCTTGTCCGCATAGGCGCCGGCGCGGAGGCCGCGTTTACGCTTGGTGCTCTTCTTGTTCAGGATGTGGCTCTTGAAGGCGTGAGCGCGCTTGACCTTGCCGTTTTTCGTCAGGTTGAAACGCTTTTTTGCGCCGCTGTGGGTCTTGATCTTAGGCATGGCGGAAAACTCCTTTGTAAGATTTTACTTTTTGTTGTCTTTGTTCTGCCGCGGGGAGAGGAACATGGTCATGTGCCGTCCGTCCAGCTTCGGCTCCTTGTCCATGCTCGCCACCTCGGTGCATACCTCGGCGAACTTCTCGAGGAGACGCTTGCCGATGTCCGTGTGGGCCATCTCGCGGCCGCGGAAGCGGACGGCGACCTTGACCCGGTTCCCGTCGGCCAGGAACCGCTGAGCGTTGCGGACCTTGACGTTGAAATCGTTGACGTCGATCCCGGGGGACATACGCACTTCCTTGATCTCCACGACGCGCTGGTTCTTCTTGGCTTCCTTGTCGCGTTTGGTCTGCTCGAAGCGGTACTTGCCATAGTCCATGAGCTTGCAGACAGGCGGGACAGCGTTGGGCGAGATCTTGACCAGGTCGAGCTCAGCCTCGTTCGCCTTGTCCATGGCCTGGGCCAGGGGCATGATGCCGAGCTGCTCGCCCTGAGCGGAGATCAGACGCACTTCCTTGTCTCGGATCTCTTCGTTGATCTGATGAGCCGTGTTAGCGATGGTGGACGCACCTCCGTTTCCAGAATTTCATCGTTTTTGGCCGTGCCCTGTACCGGGGCACAAAAAAAGGGGATACCGAAGAAGGTATCCGCACACAGGGAAAGAGATGGCCCGCCTAGGGGGCCTGGGACTCTCTGCCGTATGGACCTCTTCGCGTCGCTCGCTGGAGGTGAGGACATCCTTCTTTCTTGTACGGCAAACAGTATACCAGACGCCCGGCGGGCTGTCAAGGGTTTTTTATGGAAGCAGGGGGCGGCGGCTCACATGGCCTGGCGGCGCTGGAGGACGAGCCGGTCGGCGATCATGGCGATGAACTCCGAATTGGTGGGCTTGCCCTTGGCGTTGGAGACGGTGAAGCCGAAATACTTCTGGAGCGTGTCGAGGTCGCCGCGGTCCCACGCGACCTCGATCGCGTGCCGGATGGCGCGCTCGACGCGGGAGGCGGTGGTGCCGAACTTGCGGGCGACCTCCGGATAGAGGACCTTGGTGACGGCGTTGATGACGTCCATGTCCTGGACGGTCATGATGATGGCTTCGCGTAGGTACTGATATCCCTTGATATGGGCGGGGACGCCGATCTCGTGGATGATGGCGGTGATGTTCGCCTCCAGCGTACGGCGGGTGCTCTCGTCATCGTCTTCGATACGGTCGGCCCAGTGACGGGCCGAGAGCAGACGGATGCGTTCTACGACCGAGGGGATGCGGCAGGGCTTCATCATGTAATAGTCGCCGCCGGAGCTGGCGACCTGGTCGGCCATGCAGCCCTTGGCGAAGCCCGAGAGGATGAGCGTGCTGATGGGAAGGTCCCGGACCTCGTCGAGCACGTCGAACCCGTCGGCCTGCTCGAGGACCAGGTCCATCACGAGGATGTCGGGGCCAAGCTCGCGGCAGAGACGGATCGCCTCCTGCCCGTCGGCGGTCTGTGCGATGAACTCCAGATCGGCTTCTGCGCGGACCGCATCGCTCAGGGCGGCGCGGAACTCGTCGCTGGCGTCGGCGATGAGGATCGTCTTCTTGTTGTCCATCGGTGTTGTCTCCCTCCATAGAGGACGGGCGAGTCCCGCCTCTCGTTGATTTCCAAGCAAACCATGCGCGTTCCTGACCGGTGTATACAATATATCACGTTCGGACAGCGAACGCAAGGCGAAAATGGTAGAATGTGGGAAATATGTCGCCGCAAGTTTCGACACGATCCGACAGTTCCGGAAGATACTGGGGAAAATGGGACGTTTTCCATCGAACCGAAGAAAAATCCGCAGGAAAGAACGAAAATTTGTCTGGAAACCCGGTTTACGGGGCGGCGGAAACATGCTAAGATATCGTTCGTACCATTCTATCATGGATCGTCATCGAAACGACGCGGAAAGGGGACTTTTTCACCATGAGGACGCTGATGTTGGGCAATGCCGCCGCGGCCCGCGGCCTGCACGAGGCCGGCTGTGCCATCATCTCCAGCTATCCGGGCACGCCCAGCACGGAGATCACCGAGCAGGCGGCCCGCTACGACGACATCTACTGCGAGTGGGCGCCGAACGAGAAGGTCGCCATGGAGGCCGCCTACGGCGCCTCCCTTGCCGGGAAGCGCTCCGCCTGCGTGATGAAGCATGTGGGCGTCAACGTCGCCGCCGATCCCCTCTTCACGCTCTCCTATACCGGTGTGAACGCCGGGATGGTCATCTTCGCCGCCGACGACCCCGGGATGCACTCCTCTCAGAACGAGCAGGACTCCCGCCACTACGCCGTCTCCGCGAAGCTGCCCATGCTCGAGCCGGCCGACTCCGACGAGGCCCGCCGCTTCACCCGCGCGGCCTTCGAGCTGTCCGAGCGGTTCGACACCGCCGTCTTCGTCAAGCTCTGCACCCGCATCTCCCATTCGCAGAGCCTCGTCGAGCCGCAGGAGCCGGTCTGTCCGCCCGAGCGGCCCTACGTCAAGGACATCGCCAAGTACGTCATGGTGCCCGGCAACGCCCGGCCCCGCCACCCCATCGTCGAGGCCCGGATGGAGGCCCTGACCGCCTTCGCGGAGGAGACCGACCTCAACCGCGTCGAGCTGGGCGAGGACCGCTCCTTCGGCATCATCACCTCCTCCACCTGCTATCAGTACGCCCGCGAGGTCTTCGGCCCCCAGGCGTCCATCCTCAAGCTCGGCATGATCAACCCCCTGCCGAAGCAGAAGATCCTCGACTTCGCCGCCCAGGTCGATAAGCTGATCGTCCTGGAGGAGCTGGACCCCGTCATCGAGGAGCACTGCCGCTCGCTCGGGCTGACCGTCACCGGCAAGGACACGATGCCCCTGGTCGGCGAGTTCTCCCAGGGCCTCGTGGCCGAGCGGCTGCTCGGCAAGGTCCGGCCCGCGCAGGGCCTGGACGAGGCCGTGCCCGGCCGTCCGCCCGTGCTGTGCGCGGGCTGTCCCCACCGCGGCCTGTTCTACACCCTCGCCAAGCACAAGGTCACCGTCCTCGGCGACATCGGCTGCTATACCCTGGCCGCCTACGAGCCGCTGTACGCCATCGAGACCTGCCTGTGCATGGGCAGCTCCGTCAGCTCGCTCCACGGCTTCAACAAGGCCCTGGGCGCGCAGAGCCAGGGCCGCACCGTCGCCGTCCTCGGCGACTCGACCTTCATGCACTCCGGCATGACCGGCCTGGCCGACATCGCCTACAACCAGTCGAACTCCACCGTCATCATCCTCGACAACTCCACCACCGGCATGACCGGCCACCAGCAGAACCCCACGACGGGCAAAAACCTGCGCGGCGACCCCGCCGGGAAGATCGACCTCGAGACCCTCTGCCGCGCCATGGGCATCCGCCGCGTGCGGGTGGTCGATCCCTACGACCTGAAGGCGACCGACGCCGCCGTCGTCGAGGAGCTGGCTGCGGACGAGCCGTCCGTCATCATCACGCGCCGCCCGTGCGCGCTGCTCAAGAACGTGGCGAAGCGCCCGCCCCTGGCCGTGGACCCCGAGGCATGCAAGGGCTGCAAGGTCTGCATGAAGATGGGCTGCCCGGCCATCTCCTGGAAGGAGAAGAAGGCCGTCGTCGATCCGACCCAGTGCGTCGGCTGCGGCGTGTGCGAGCAGCTGTGCAGGTTCGACGCCTTCCATGCCCTGTCATGAGGACACGGCAGGGGACATAAGATGCTCTTTGGAGACAGGGAGCAGGACCCGGAACGAGCCCTGCTCCTTTTTCCTGCCTGAAATCGTTTCCCAAGAAACGACAGATCCTGCAAAATGACGGAAAAACGTTCCAATATGCCCCAGGATAAGGGGAAAGCTGGATAAAATACAACAGACTGCCATCTCATCCGAGAGACCCGCGACAGACCGTGAAATCAGGCGGCAGAGCCGCCAAAACAAATAGGAGGGACCATCCCAAAATGATCAGTCAAATCATCGCAGTCCTCATCTTCCTCGTCATGTTCGTCGAGATCGTGCGCGAGAAGATCCCACGCTACCTCGTCGCGCTCCTGGCCGGGGCCGTGACCATCGTGGTGGTCTTCCTCTGCTGCATGCGCAGCCCCGCCGCCGTGTGGGAGGCGCTGAGCTTCCAGAGCATGGCGGAGACCGGCTTCTGGTACGCGCTCCACGGCGAGGGCGAGCTGAACACCGGCATCAACTGGAGCACCATCATCTTCATCACCGGCATGATGATCATGGTCGAGTGCATGAGCGAGGCCGGCTTCTTCGACTGGCTCTGTCTCCGGCTGGCCAAGCTCGTCGATTATAAGCCCGTCCCCCTCCTCATCTGCTTCATGATCCTCTCCGCGGTGCTGTCCATGTTCATCGACAGCATCACCGTCATCCTCTTCCTGGCCGTGGCCAGCGTCAGCCTGGCGAAGCTGCTGGAGTTCGACCCCATCCCCCTCATCATCGCGGAGATCTTCACCGCCAACCTCGGCGGCTCCGCCACCATGAGCGGCGATCCCCCCAACATCATCATCGGCACCGCCCTCGGCCTGACCTTCGGCGACTTCCTGACGAACACCGGCGTCATCGCCCTCGTCGGCCTGGTGGTCATCGTGCCCTTCTTCTATTTCTGCTTCCGCAAGTCCCTGCGCAGCGCCTCGCCCGCCGGTGCGGCCAAGGCCCGCGCCCTCGACCCCAAGGCGGCCATCCACGACAAGCGCCGCTTCGCCGTGAGCACGGTCATCTTCCTCGTCATCGTCGTCCTGCTCATCACCCACGCCAAGACCGGCCTGACCGTCGCCTCCGTCGGCGTCATCGCCGCCATCCTGGGCCTGGCCGCAACCAAGTCGCCCTTCCACCTGCTGCGGCGCGTGGACTGGCAGACCGTCCTGTTCTTCATCGGCCTCTTCGTCGCGGTCAGCGGGCTGGAGCAGACCGGCGTGCTCGAGGCCATGGCCGATGGCATCGCCCACATCACCGGCGGCAGCACCGTCCTCATGATCGTCGTCATCCTCTGGCTCTCCGCCGTCGCCTCCGCCTTCGTGGACAACATCCCCTTCGCCGCCACCATGGTCCCCGTCATCAACAGCCTCTCCGCGACCATGGGCGTGGACCTGAACACCCTCGCCTGGACCCTGTCCATGGGCACCGACATCGGCGGCTCCGGCACGCCGATCGGCGCCTCGGCCAACGTCGCCGGGACCGCCATCGCGTCCAAGAACGGCTACCCCATCAGCTGGGGCCGCTACTGTAAGTATTCTGCCCCCGCCGCCGTCATCGTCCTGGCCATCAGCATGGTCATGCTCCTCCTGCGGTATTGAGCCCGATCGCCCCATCCGAACGCCACACGTCCGCCGGTCCGCCCGGCGGACGTGTTTTTCTCTGTTTTGGCTCCCTGTTCCTTGGAAAATAGGCAATTTCTTCAAAACGACGCCGTTTCGCCCCGATTTTCCCCAATTTTTGCCTGTTTTTAGAAGGATCCTTTGTCAATGATGCTATCATAACTTCCACTATTTGACAATTAAGGAAAATGAAAACTTTGCACCGGAAAATGCCCGTTTGCTATACTGATAGCATACTTCGTGACACCGCCACGACCCGGGAGCTATCGTTATCATGGATTATCATTTTCTGCTGGACCTCACACTCATCCTGGTGAGCACCAAAGTCTTGGGGCTCGTCTTTCGGCGCATCCGCATGCCCCAGGTCGTCGGGGCGCTGGTCGCCGGCCTGGTCCTCGGCCCGGCCGTCCTGGGCGTCGTGCACCAGACCGAGTTCCTCCAGCTGACGGCTGAGGTCGGCGTCATCCTGCTCATGTTCACCTCCGGGCTGGAGACGGACGTGAAGGAGCTCAAGAGCTGCGGCCGCGCGGCCTTCATCATCGCGCTGCTGGGCGTCCTGCTGCCGCTCGGCGGCGGTCTGGCTGCCGGGATGATCTTCTATCACCCCAGCGTCATGGCCATCAAGGGCATCGCCTCCGCCCACGGCGTGCTGTTACAGAACATCTTCATCGGCATCATCCTGACGGCGACCTCCGTCAGCATCACCGTCCAGACCCTGCGCGAGCTGGGGCGGCTGCGCTCCCGCGTGGGCACCGCCATCCTCGGCGCGGCGATCATCGACGACGTCCTGGGCATCATCGCCCTGACCATCGTCACCAGCTTCTCCGGACAGGGCGTCAGCGTCATCTGGGTCCTGGTCAAGATCGTGCTCTTCTTCGTCTTCGCCGTCGTCGTCGGGCTGGCCTTCTCCTGGTTCTACCGCCAGTGGACCTGCATGACCGAGGAGAACCGGCCGGAGCACGCCATCGTCGCCTTCGCGTTCTGTCTGATCCTCTCGTACCTGGCGGAGCACGTCTTCGGCGTGGCGGACATCACCGGCGCCTTCGTCGCGGGCCTGATGCTCTCCGACATCCGATCCGAGAGCCGGAGCAAGTATCTCGACGAGAGCTTTGAGACGGTCTCCTTCCTCTACCTCTCGCCCGTCTTCTTCGCCAGCATCGGCCTCCAGGTCGAGCTGGACGCCATGGGCGCGCGCACGATCGCCTTCACCATCGTGCTGACCTTCGTCGCCGTGCTGAGCAAGGTGCTCGGCTGCGGCCTGGGCGCGAAGCTCTGTCGCTACACCGGGCGCGAGTCGCTCCAGATCGGCACGGGCATGATCTCCCGCGGGGAGGTCGCCCTCATCGTCGCCAGCAAGGGCGCGGCCCTCGGGCTGATCGGGGGCGAGCTGTTCGGCCCGGTCATCGTCGTCGTCGTCGTGACGACGATCGTCACGCCGATCCTACTCAAGCTCGTCTTCCGCGACGAGCCTGCCCCCGCCGAGTCGGCGGCGCCCATCGCCTGACGCCGCGCACCTCTCTTTTTACCAACGGCCATTCGCACCGCCAGCCGGGATCGTTCCTGGCTGGCGGTCATTTGTTTTCATGTGAGAAAAAATCAGGATTGACATTTCGGGGAAGGGGATGGTATAACAATAGTACGGACAGATTTACAATATCTGGTAATCCAAGGAGGTGCTTTTCCCGATGACGTCCTTACAGATCATCTCCCTCGTCATCTTCGCCGTCACCATGGCGCTCATCATGACCGAGAAGCTCCACCGCACCGCTGCCGCCCTGGCCGGGTCCGTCCTGCTCCTCATCACAGGCGTCCTCACCGTCAGCAGCAGCGTCTCTTACGTCGATATCAACACGATCGGCGTCCTGGTCGGCATGATGCTCTTCGTCGCCGTGGTCAAGAATTCCGGCATCTTTGAATACATCGCGATCCGGGCCGCCAAGATGGCCAAGGGCCGACCGTGGGCCATCATGGTCTCCTTCATCGTCATCACCGCCGTCCTCTCGGCCTTCCTGGACAACGTCACGACCGTCCTGTTGATCGGGCCGATGACGCTGGCCATCACGAACATGCTCAAGGTGAGCCCCGTGCCGTTCTTCATGACGCAGATCATGGCGTCGAACATCGGCGGCACCGCGACCCTCATCGGCGACCCGCCCAACATCATGATCGGCAGCGCCGCCGGGCTGAGCTTCACGGACTTCGTCTGCAACACCGGCGTGGCCGTGGTCTTCGTCCTGATCGTGACGACCATCTGCTTCTACTTCATCTACGGGCGCAAGCTCCATGTCCATCCCGAGGAGATGGCCGCCGTCATGCAGCTCGATGAGACGAAGGCGATCAACGATCGGCCGCTGCTCATCAAGAGCGTCGTCATGATCGTCCTCGTCATCCTGGCCTTCATCTTCCACGACAAGCTCGGGCTGGAGTCCTCCGTCATCGCCCTCACCGCCGCCGCCATCATGATCCTCATCGGACGGCAGGACGTCGAGGAGACCGTCCGCGGGGTCGAGTGGAGCACGATCCTCTTCTTCATCGGCCTGTTCATCGTCGTCGGCGGCCTCCAGGAGACCGGCCTGATCGACTCCTTGGCCCATCTGCTGATCGGCTTCGCGGGCGGGCACATGACGCTGATCATCCTCCTGCTGCTGTGGGTGTCGGCCATCATCTCGTCCTTCCTGGACAACATCCCCTTCGTCGCCACGCTGATCCCCCTCGTCCAGGCCCTCGGCCAGGGCGGGATGGACATCGAGCCGCTCTGGTGGGCCATCTCCCTCGGCGCGTGCCTCGGCGGCAACGGCACCCTGATCGGCGCCTCGGCCAACGTGGTCCTCTCCGGCATCAGCAACCGCCACGGGCATCCGATCACCTTCGCCAGCTATCTGAAGGTCGGCTTCCCGCTCATGCTCGTGTCCGTCGTCATCAGCATGCTCTTCCTGCTGATCAAGTTCGGATGAACGGCGCAGAATCATTTGCATTCGCCACTGGCATCTGGTAAAATAGGGTAAAAAGGGTCTGAAAGGAGCGACCATCCATGGGACTGTCCACCTTCCGCGGCGACTACATCGATGCCGCCCTGCGTCAGCAAGACGCCACTAAGATCACGGTCGTCAGCGGCCACCAGCACGTTGCCTATTTCGACCTCGGGGACGACTTCCAGGTCGTCTATGTCTTCGACATCACCGCCGAGAACCGGTTCTTCCTCCAGCGTGCCGCGCCCTATCCCATGCTCCATGCCCGCTTCACCGAGGAGAAGGAGATGCTCGCGTTCATCAAGAAGGACCTGCGGGCCTTCCGCAACGCCAAGCGCAGCTCGAACTTCGACCAGTTCATCGGGTCGGTCTGCGAGTTCACCACGCTCGGCCGGGACCTTGAGCGCCTGTTCATGGAGCACAACGTCAGCCGCGAGGATCTGGCGGTGCTCCGCGCCCGCGGGGCGGAGCTGCGCGCCCTGCTCCAGGAGGTCGAGCGCCGCTCGCCGGAGCTGGAAGAGATGAAGAAGTGACCCAACGAAAAACGACAAACGGCATCCGCAGCTGCGGATGCCGTTTTTGCCCGTTTCGCGATCTTTTTTCGGACGTCCCCCTGCGTGAGGGGTTGCTCGTGACGCTGCGTCATGTGCTAGGATGGCAGCATGAAGGAGGTGCGATGCTATGTCACACTATACGACGGGGGAGCTGGCGAAGGCTTGCTCCGTCACGGTCCGGACCGTCCAATATTACGACGGCCGCGGCATCCTGACGCCGAGCGAGCTGAGCGAGGGCGGACGGCGGCTGTATTCCGAGGACGACCTGCGCCGGTTGAAGGTCATCTGCTTCCTGCGGGAGGTGGGCCTGCCGATCGCGTCGATCGGGCAGCTCCTGGCCGAGGAGGATCCCGGCCCGGTGATCGCGCTGCTGATCGCCCGGCAGGAGGAGACCCTCCGGGCGGAGCTGCGCGCGGGACAGGAGCGGCTGAGCAAGCTGTCCCGGCTCGCGCAGGAGCTGAAGGCGGCCGAGACCGTCTCCGTCGAGACCATCGGGGACATAGCGATGCTCATGAAGGACGAAGCGAAGCGGAAGAAGGTCCATCGGACCATGCTGCTGGCCGGGCTCCCGTTGGGGGTCCTGCAATGGGGGTCGATCGTCCTGTGGATCGTGACGGGGATCTGGTGGCCGTTCCTGGTGTTCCTGGCGGTGGGCGTGCCGGGCGCGATCGCGATCTCGCGGTACTACTTCGACCGCGTGGCCTATCTCTGCCCCCAGTGCCACACGGTCTTCCGGCCGGGCCTGCGGGAGGCGTTCTTCGCCCGCCACACCCCGAGCACGCGGCGGCTCACCTGCCCGTGCTGCGGACGGCACGGCTTCTGCGTGGAGACCTGCGCCGAGCCGCAGACATGAAAACAGCGGGACCACCCGAGAGGGTGGTCCCGCTTTCGTGTATCCTATGGGAGCCGTCAGCCCGCGTCGGCCAGGCTCAGCTCCTCGATCCCGGCGTTGAAGAGGTACTGCATGGTGTCGACGGTCAGGACGATCGTACCGCTCTTGCCCGTGCCGAAGACGGTGGTGCCGTGGGCGAGCAGCCGTTCGAGCGTCTTGGCGGTGGGGTGGTGATAGGTGTTGCCCACGCCGTAGGAGATCACGGCGTACTGGGGGTCGATCCGGTCGAGGAACGCCTGCGACGTGGAGGTGGCGGAGCCGTGGTGGCCGACCTTGAGGACGTCCACGCGGTCCCAGTCCGTGGGGAAGAGGGACAGGCAGGTCTGCTCGACCTTCTCGGACATGTCGCCGGTGAAGAGGACGGTGATGTTGCCGGACTCCAGCAGACAGACGACGCTGCTGTCGTTGCTGGTGGACCAGTCGTCGCCGGTCTCGATGATGCGCAGGGTGGTGCCCTGGCCGAGCGTGAGGGTGCGGTCCTCATCGTAGGAGACGGTGCAGCCCGGCTCGGTCTGGGCGGCGGTCCAGTAGCTCTGATAGGTCTTCGACCCGGCGGTCCGGCCGCTGTCGATGACCTCGCCGACGTCGAAGGCGGCGAAGACCTCCGCCATGCCGCCGATGTGGTCGGCGTCGGGGTGGGTGGCGATGACGTAGTCGAGCTTCCCGTCCACATAGGGGCGGAGATAGTCCACGACGGTCTGCCCGCTGCCGCGGTCCCCGGCGTCGATGAGGACCTCGACCGTGCCGTAGTCGATCAGCGCCGCGTCGCCCTGGCCGACATCGATGAAGTGGACCTGGACGGTGCCGGACCGGTCGTACCGGCCGATCACGACGCAGCGCGCGTCATCGTCCCAGCTGACGCGTGCGCCGAAGGCCTCGAGCACGGCGCGGATGGGGAGGAAGGTCCGCCCGCCGAGGATGACGGCGGTGGTGTCGATGGGCGTCCGGACGCCGTCCACGAGGATGTAGGGCTGGCCGATCGGCACACGGACGGTGCGGCCGTCCCGCGTGGCGACGGCCGCGCGGGCGGCATCGTCCCACGAGACGGTGCAGCCGTACAGCTCCAGCGTCTTGCGGAAGGGGACCTGGGTGCGCCCGGCCGCGTCGATGAAGGGGCGGCCGGAGTCGTCGTCGAAGACGATGGGGACGCCGTTGATGGTGACGCTGACGTCGCCCCCGGCGGCGGACGCGGCCGGGACGAGGAGCGCGGCGGCGATGGCCAGGGCCATCAGGACAGAGAGCAGCTTCTTCATGGGGGCACCTCCGAAGGGATGATGGTCAGATGATGTGTCCCCAGTGTACCATGCCCCCGCGGCAGGGTCAAGACGGCCCCTTGCCAACGGCCCGGAAATGTGCTATGTTATAGGGAAAGCATGAGCGCCCGTCTGCGGTGCGCCAGCTCCAAGGAGGTCCTTCCCATGCCCATCAAGATCCCCGATCAGCTCCCCGCCCGCCGCATCCTGGAGGGGGAGAACATCTTCGTCATGACCGAATACCGGGCCATGCATCAGGACATCCGCCCGCTGAAGCTGCTGATCCTCAACCTCATGCCCACCAAGATCGTCACCGAGACGCAGCTGCTGCGCAAGCTCTCGAACACCCCGCTCCAGATCCAGGTCGAGTTCCTCCAGACCGTCACCCACCAGGCGCAGAACGTCGACCGCGGCCACCTGGACTCCTTCTACACCACCTTCGACCAGGTCCGGGACAAGAGCTACGACGGCCTCATCATCACCGGCGCGCCGGTGGAGAACATGGAGTACGAGGACGTGGACTACTGGGACGAGTTCTGCCAGATCCTCGACTGGTCCTCCTCCCATGTGCACTCGACCCTGCACGTCTGCTGGGGCGCGCAGGCCGGGCTGTACCACCACTACGGCATCCCGAAGTACGCCTTGCCGCAGAAGCTCTTCGGCGTCTTCCCGCACCGGGTGCTCAAGCCCTCCTCGCCGCTTTTCCGCGGGTTCGACGACGTCTTCGACGCGCCGCACTCCCGCCACACCGAGGTCCGCGCCGAGGATATCCTCAAGGTCCCGGAGCTGGAGCTGATCGCCGCCTCCGACGAGGCGGGCGTCTTCGCTGTCAAGACGACCGACAGCCGCCGCTTCTTCCTCATGGGCCACCCGGAGTACGACCCGGAGACGCTCTTCCTCGAATATCAGCGCGACAGGGACAAGGGCCTGGACATCCAGGTCCCCGCGCACTACTTCCCCGGCGACGATCCCACCCAGCCGCCGATCGTCCGCTGGCGCGCCGCCGGTCAGCTCCTGTACACGAACTGGCTCAACTATTACGTCTATCAGACCACGCCCTACGACCTCACGAAGCTCGAACCGAGACGCTGAACCGATCCCGCCCTCCGTCCCATTCCTCGGACGGGGGGCGTCGTTTTTGAACGGATCGTGACCGGATCCTTAAGATTTCTTAAGACTTATTAAACTTCTCTTGAATCGCTTGACAAAGAAGGGACCGCCCCCTATGATGAAGCTACTCCGAAGAACGAAAGAGAGGTATCCCCATCATGACAGAAACACCTGAGATGACCCCGCAGACCGGGAAGAGGGACAGCAGGAGCATCCTCCTCTGCTGCCTTCTGGCCGTCCTGACCGTTGGCATCATCGTCAGCTGCGTGTTCAGCATCACCACGTCCCGCCAGGTCAAGGAGGTCTACACCAAGGCCATGGGCGAGGTCGAGACCCGTGAGGACGACGTGGAGATCATGAATGGTCAATATGTCATCCGGTCCACCCTGCCCATCTCCGACGCCTATAAGTCTGGCGATACGTCTAAGCTCTCTGACAAAGAGAAGGAGACGCTGGAGATGGCCTCGGCCGTTCTGGATGAGATCATCACCGACGGGATGACCGATTATGAGAAGGAGCTGGCCGTCTACGACTGGATGACCAAGTCCCTCGAGTACGACCGCGGCGTCCTGACCGTCATCCCCCAGACCCAGGCCGACGGCGACAACCCCTACGGCGTGCTGAAGTACCACAACGCCGTGTGCGTCGGCTATGCCACCACCTTCCGCCTGTTCATGCAGATGATGGACATCGAGTGCATGGTCGTCCACAACACCAACCGCTATCACTCCTGGGACCTCGTGAAGCTCGACGACGAGTGGTATCACGTGGACATCTACTCCGACCAGGGCTCCGGCAACTACGCCAACTTCAACATGAACGACGAGATGGCCTCTCAGGGCCACGATTGGGACCGTGAGTTCTTCCCCGCGGCCGACGGCCAGAAGTACAACTACGCCGTCCAGAACAAGCAGGACTGCACGGACATCTACGACGTGCCCAGCATCATGCGCACCGCGCTCGACGAGCAGAACGGTCTGGTCGCGATCGGCTTCGAGACCATCGACGAGCCGCACGCCGAGATCGTCGAGTCCATGATGCGCGAGATCGACGGCTATGTCTCCGGCGGCAGCTTCGGCGATCTGTGGATGTACTGGAGCTGGATTCACACCACCGGCAGCTCTTACGTCCTGTGCGCGTACATCAGTGGCTTCGAGAACGGTGAGGAGGGTCAGGACTTCACCATCTCCGATGAGGACCAGCAGAAGATCAGCGACGCCGTCTCCGCGGCCTTCGCCGACGCCATGGAGGGCGTGGACGAGATCGGCGGCGACATCGCCTACGACGTCACGAAGGCCGACTGCGGCTGAGAGGAGGCCCGACCATGAGAACGAAGCTCCTTTCCGTCCTGTGCGTGCTGTGCCTGGCGCTCGGGCTGTGCGCCTGCTCCGGCGGGGGCGGCACGACCGACACGACCGCCAAGGCCGACATGGAGGACCTGCAGGCCGCGCTGCTGGCCGCCGACCCCTCCCTGCCGGAGATGCTCTCCGTGACCGGCGACGTGGAGGACGCTGCGCGCCTGTTCACCTACGTCTCCGACTTCCCCTATGAGAAGGTCGAGAACTTCCTGCTCTCCTACTCCGCCACCGGCAAGGCCGACGAGATCGCGGTCATCGCCGTGAAGGACAAGGCGGACGTCGATGCCGCCGCGCAGACCCTGCGCGCCCATCTGGAGGATCGGCTGAAGCTCTTCCGCCAGTACGAGCCGGAGGAGGTCGCCCGCGCCGAGCAGGGCCAGGTCTTCACCAGCGGGCCGTATGCCGTGCTCATCATCTGCGACGATGCCGCGGCCGTGAAGACGGCCTTCGAGGACTACCTCGCGGCCCTCTCCTGACGAACGATCGTACATCTCCCTGTTTTTTTGATCCCTCTCCATTGACGGCCGCTCCCCCTGTCGCTTGACAGGGGGAGCGGCTCGTTTTGGGGGATATGAGGCCGTACGGGTGCGCGTCCCGCTCGTTCGATCGGCGGGAACGGGGCCCTATTATATTTATATAAGGTAGATAAGGCTGGATCCGGTGTGGATGATGCCCGCGCCGTCTTGTGCGTCCTTGGTCGGACGGTGGGGGAGACGCCCCTTTCCCTCTGGCATCTCCCCCGCACCTGTGGTATGATGGACCAAAGGGGGCGACGCCATGACAGCGAAACAGAAGATCCTCAAGCGGTACTTCGGCCACGATGCGTTCCGGCCCGGACAGGAGGCCCTGATCGACGCCCTCCTCGCCGGGCGGGACGTGCTCGGCGTCATGCCCACCGGCGCGGGCAAGTCCGTCTGCTATCAGGTCCCCGCGCTCCTGCGGCCGGGCGTCACGCTCGTCCTCTCGCCCCTCATCTCGCTGATGGAGGACCAGGTCACCGCCCTCGAACAGGCCGGGATCCCGGCGGCCTTCCTCAACTCCTCCCTCTCGGAGGACCGCTACCGTGAGGTCCTCCGGAACGCCCGCGCTGGGGCCTACCGGCTCCTCTACGTCGCGCCGGAGCGGCTGCAGGCCCCGGCCTTCCTCTCCTTCGCCCGCAGCGCGCGGATCGAGTTCGTGGCCGTGGACGAGGCCCACTGCGTCAGCCAGTGGGGGCAGGACTTCCGCCCCAGCTACCGGGAGATCCCCGCCTTTTTGGACGCCCTCCCGCAGCGGCCGCCCGTCGGGGCCTTCACGGCCACCGCCACGGCGGAGGTCAAGGCGGACATCGAGGCCCTGCTCGGCCTGCGCGACCCGCTGCGCCTGACCACCGGCTTCGACCGGCCCAACCTCTACTTCGAGGTCGTTCGGACCGCCGACAAGGTCGCCTGGCTCCGCCGCTTCCTGCTGGAGCGGCCCACCCAGAGCGGCATCGTCTATTGCGCCACCCGCAAGGCCGTCGAGGAGGTCTGCGCCGCGCTCCTCGCCCTGGGCCTGCCTGCGGCGCGGTATCACGCGGGCATGGAGCCGGAGGAGCGCCGCCGCAGTCAGGAGGACTTCGTCTACGACCGCGCGCGGATCATGGTCGCGACGAACGCCTTCGGCATGGGCATCGACAAATCGAACGTGAGCTACGTCGTCCACTACAACATGCCCAAGAGCCTGGAGAGCTATTACCAGGAGGCCGGCCGCGCGGGCCGCGACGGGACCGCGGCCCACTGCGCCCTCCTCTTCGCCCCGGCGGACGTGCAGACGGCGCAGTACCTCATCGACAACGGCGACGCGGAGCCGGAGGTCCGCCGGGCGGACCGCCAGCGCCTGCGCCAGATGGAGCGCTACTGCAAGACGCCGGACTGTCTGCGCGCCACCCTCCTGCGCTATTTCGGCGAGGAGGCCCCCGACCGCTGCGGCCACTGCGGCAACTGCGCCTGCGCCCTGGTGCAGGAGGACATGACCGAGGCGGCGCAGAAGATCCTCTCCGCCGTCGTGCGGGTGGAGCGGAAGCTCGGCTTCGGCCTGGGCGCGCAGACGATCGTGAAGCTGCTCCGGGGCAGCCGGGACAAGCGGGTCCGCGAGCGGGGGATCCAGGATCTGCCGACCTATGGGGCGCTCGCCCGGACGCCGGAGAAGCAGATCGCCGCCTGGATCGACGCGCTGGTCGAGCAGGGCTACCTGCGCCTGGAGGGGGACCAGTACCCCGTCCTGCGCGCCACCGGTCAGGCGGGGGACGTGCTCTTCCGCGGGGCGCGGGTGGAGCGGCTCTTCCGACAGGCCCGGGCGGAGCCGGTCCGCGACACGCGGCCCGATCCCGGCCCCATCCCGGTGGACGACGACCTGCTCGCGCGCCTGAAGGACCTGCGGCGGGATCTGGCCCAGGCGGAGGGCGTCCCGCTGTACGTCATCTTCAGCAACGCGACCCTCCTGGACATGGCGCACAGGTGCCCGCAGACGCGCGAGGCCCTGTTGGAGGTCTCTGGGGTGGGGGAGAAGAAGGCGGAGCGCTACGGACAGGCGTTCCTGGACCTCCTGCGCGCCTGGCGGCGGGGGCAGACGGAGCTGTGACGGATCATCGTGCCGCGGACCGTCCATCCGGTCCGCGGCCTAGGCGAGGGGGAGCGCGCGGCCTATGGGCGGACGCTCCTGACGATGACCCAGCGCACGCCCCTCCTGCGGGCCGCGGCAGGCATGAGCGCCGGCGGCCGTGAGGTGCGGGAGCGCATCGGGCGGCTGGCCGCCCGGCCGCGGACGACGGTCGGCGCGGTGCTGACGGTGGTCCTGGTGGGCGCGCTGACGGTGGGGTGCAGCTTCACCGGCCCGGCCCCGACGCCGCAGATAGCGGTGGACGTCACGGCGGTGGCAGAGCTGCCCGAGCCGGTCGTGGCCTATGCGCGGGACTACGTGCAGGAGCAGGTCCGGTACTATGAGGAAGACTGCGGCTATGAGATCCTCCGGGCGGAGATCGTCGGCCTGGAGTGCCAGGAGACCGGCACGGCAAGCCTGGACGAGGGCCTGGTGCTGTAC
>CAKTJM010000024.1 GCA_934567745.1 uncultured Eubacteriales bacterium
GCTGTGAGCACGCTGTCTTCGAGATCCTCTCCAACGCCATCGACGAGGCCCGCGAGGGCTTCGGGACCGAGATCGTGCTCACCCACTTCCGCGACGGCCGCATCCAGGTCGAGGACTTCGGCCGCGGCTGTCCCGTCGATTGGAACGAGAAGGTCGGCAAGTATAACTGGGAGCTGGTCTTCTGTGAGCTGTACGCCGGCGGCAAGTACGACGACCAGACCGGCGAGAACTACGAATACTCCCTGGGCCTGAACGGCCTGGGCGCCTGCGCCACCCAGTACGCCTCCCGCACGATGGACGTCACCGTCCGGCGGGACGGGAAGCGCTACGACCTCCACTTCGAGCGCGGCGCGCTCGTCGGCGAGATGAAGGTCGCCCCGGCCGACCGCAAGAAGACCGGCACCTGCATCACCTGGCTGCCCGACCTCGAGGTCTTCACCCAGATCGACATCCCCCGCGAATACTTCCTCGATGTCCTGCACCGGCAGGCCGTCGTCAACGCCGGGGTCCTCTTCCGCTTCCGCGAGGAGCAGGAACGCGGCTTCGACGAGACCACCTTCTGCTACGAGCACGGCATCGCCGACTACGTCGCGGAGCTGGCGGGCGACGCCCCGCACACGCCGATCCAGGCCTGGTCCGCCGAGACCGTCGGCCGCGACCGCGCGGACAAGCCCGATTACAAGGTCAAGCTCTCCTGTGCCTTCACCTTCTGCGCCGCCCACCACCTTGTGGAGCACTACCACAACTCCTCGTGGCTCGAGCACGGCGGCGCGCCGGAGAAGGCCATGCGCTCGGCCTTCCTCTCCGCCATCGACGGCTGGCTCAAGCAGAACGGCCGGTATAACAAGAACGAGGCCAAGATCACCTGGCCCGATATCCAAGAGACCCTCATCTTCGTCTCCAACAACCTCTCCACCCAGACCTCCTACGAGAACCAGACGAAGAAGGCCGTGAACAACCGCTTCGTCCAGGAGAGCATGACCGCCTTCCTCCGCGAGCACCTGCAGGTCTTCCTCATCGAGAACCCCCAGGCCGCCGAGGAGGCCGCCCGCCAGATCCTCATCAGCAAGCGCAGCCGCGAGGCGGGGGAGAAGGCCCGGCTGACCATCCGCAGCAAGAGCCTCGCCGGGGCCGTGGACATCGCCAACCGCGTGCAGAAGTTCGTCGATTGCCGCACCAAGGATCCCGCCCGGCGCGAGCTGTACATCGTCGAGGGCGACTCCGCCCTCGGCTCCGTCAAGCTCGGGCGCGACGCCGAGTTCCAGGGCATCATGCCCGTGCGCGGCAAGATCCTCAACTGCCTGAAGGCCGACTACGCCAAGATCTTCAAGAGCGAGATCATCACCGACCTGCTCAAGGTCATCGGCTGCGGGGTCGAGGTCTCCGACAAGCACAACAAGGACCTCTCCCTCTTCGACCTGGACAAGCTCCGCTGGAACAAGATCGTCATCTGCACCGACGCCGATGTCGACGGCTATCAGATCCGCACCCTCATCCTCACCATGCTCTGGCGGCTCACCCCGACCCTCATCCAGCGCGGCTACGTCTACATCGCCGAGTCGCCCCTGTATGAGATCGGCTGCGGCGGCAAGACGTGGTTCGCCTACTCCGAGAAGGAGAAGGCCCAGGTCCTCGCCCAGCTGGAGGGGAAGAAGCTCACCATCCAGCGGTCCAAGGGCCTCGGCGAGAACGACCCGGAGATGATGTGGATGACCACCATGGATCCCGCCACCCGCCGCCTGATCCGCGTCATGCCCGCCGACGCGGCGGCCACGGCGCAGACCTTCGACCTCCTGCTCGGCGAGAACGCCCAGGGGCGCAAGGACCACATCGCCGAGAACGGCTACAAGTACCTCGACCTCGCAGACATCTCGTAAGCTAGGGGCCGACCGCGGCCCCTGCCGATACCGTACCATCCACCAACGACAGAAAAGGAGACAAGAACGATGATGAAAAAAATGTTCGCTATCCTGCTGGCCCTCGTCATGCTCCTGAGCGTGGGCGTGCCTGCCCTCGCCGTGGAGACGCCGGAGGCCGCCAACGACTACGAGATCGCGCTGATCTCGGCCGACGGGGCGTACAGCGATCAGGCGCTCAAGGACAAGGGCGGCGTCCCCGGCCGCGTGAACGTCATGTGGCAGGGCAAGTGCATCGCCTTCCCCGACGCACAGCCTGAGATCAAGAACGACCGCACCATGATCCCCGTCCGCACCGTCCTGGAGAGCCTCGACGCCACCGTCGAGTACCTCAAGGAGACCAAGGGCGTCAAGATCACCATGAAGGACACCTCCGTGACCTTCCCCATCGGCTCCACCACCGCCACCGTCACCGACAAGGACGGCAAGGAGAGCACCATCCAGATGGACTGCGCCTCCTACCTGAAGGTCGAGGCCGGTGAGTCCCGCACCATGGTCCCCCTGCGCTTCCTCAGCGAGGCCTGCGGCTATGACGTACTGTGGGACCAGGGCTATCGCACCGCCACCGTCGTCGACCGCGACCAGATGATCGCCCAGATCGACGCCAAGCTCACCAAGCTCAACGCGCTGCTCCAGTCCGACAAGCTGCCCAAGCAGGACAAGGTGCGCCAGGACCTGAGCTTCACCGTCCAGATCGGCATCAAGGACACCGAGACCGGCAAGACCACCGACCTGTCCGTCTCCGGTAAGGTCACCGCCTACACCGAGGGCGCCAAGGCCTACCTCGACGGCACCCTCGACCTGACCTCCCTGTACAAGTATTTCCTGGAAACTGCGGAGCCGGGCGACACCAGCTTCTCCGACATGATGGCCGCGCTGAAGGCCGACCCCGCCCACACCGCGTTCCAGCTCCTGCTGGACGAGAAGGGCGACCTCTACTTCCACATGCCCCTGCTCAACGACCTTTCCGGTCTGGACAAGGCCACCTGGATCGCGCTCGGCAGCTGCGGCGCGGAGCTGACCGCTCTGACCGCGCAGGACATCCGCGGCCTGACCGTGGGCCAGATCGTCGTCCCGGCGATGATCGAGTCCATGAAGGACCAGGGCTTCTCCTTCTATGACACCATGGACTACCTGACCGTCGTGTTCCACGCGCTGTACGGCGATAACGTCGCCAAGCAGGTCCCCGGCGGCTACACCTGGACCTTCGACGCCAAGGCTCTCATCGACTCCCTCGGCCTCGATCAGGAGACCGGCGCTGCCGTGTCCAGCGTCCTCTCCGGCATGAAGTGCGTCGTCACCCTCAAGGAGGACGGCAGCGGCGCCCTCGACTTCGCCATGAAGAGCGGCGTGGACGGCCTGGGCTTCGACGCGGCCCTCTCCATGACCACCACCGCCACCAGCGGCAAGATCGACGCCGGCCTGACCCTGACCGATGCGGAGCTGGGCGACTATCTGACCTTCCGCCTGACCGGCGAGAGCACCACCAAGACCAACGCGACCATGCCCGCGTTCACCCTGCCCGCCGGGGCCGTGGTGAAGGACATCGCCGGTCTGGGCGTGTGAGATCGGGAAGAGACGGCATATGAACAACAAACAAGCCAGATCCATGGCCCATACGCTGGAGGGCTGCGGCTGCGTGTTCCTGGTGCTCGGACAGGCCCCCATCGGCGCGATCCTGTTCGTCATCGGCCTCCTCTTCACCATCTTCATGGGCCGCTGCCCGAACTGCGGCAAGATCCTGTGGGGCGTGGGGGGCAAGACGCAGTTCTGCCCGAAATGCCACGGCAAGCTATAAAAGAACGACAGTGAGGTCTGCACACGCGGACCTTGGACAGGAGAGGCCGGGACTGCGTTTCGATGCGGTCCCGGCTCATCCCGCATCGAGACTACCTGCGAACGGAGGGCTATTGACCAATGGCAAAGAAGAAACGGACCGAGACGGCCAGGCACCGCGTCGATCACTCCGGCGTGGAGGGGCTCCACGCGGAGGTCGTCGAGCAGCCCATCACCGATACGCTCGAGACGAACTACATGCCCTACGCCATGAGCGTCATCATCTCCCGGGCCATCCCGGAGATCGACGGCTTCAAGCCCTCCCACCGCAAGCTGCTGTACACCATGTACCGGATGAAGCTCCTCGGCGGGGCGCGGACGAAGTCCGCCAACGTCGTCGGGCAGACGATGAAGCTCAACCCCCACGGCGACGCGGCGACCTATGAGACGATGGTCCGCCTGTCGAAGGGCTACGGCGCGCTGCTGCACCCGCCGGTCGATTCCAAGGGCAACTTCGGCAAGGTCTGGTCCCGCGACATGGCCTACGCCGCCTCGCGGTACACCGAGGTCCGGCTCGACGGCGTGTGCGAGGAGCTGTTCCGCGACATCGACCGCGACGTGGTGGACTTCGTGCCGAACTACGACGGGACCCTTACCGAGCCGGTCCTGCTGCCGACGACGTTCCCGAACATCCTCGTCTCGGCCAACATGGGCAGCGCGGTCGGCATGGCGTCGAACCTCTGCGGCTTCAACCTCGCCGAGGTCTGCGACGCGGCCATCGCCCGCATCCGCGATCCGGAGAGCGACCTCTTCGAGACGCTCAAGGCCCCCGACTTCCCCACCGGCGGCCAGCTCCTCTTCGACCGGCGGGAGATGGAGGACATCTACCGCACGGGGCGCGGGTCGTTCAAGGTCCGCGCCAAGTGGCGCTATGTCCCCGGCGAGAACCTGATCGAGATCTATGAGATCCCCTACACCACCACCGCCGAGGCGATCATGGACAAGGTCGCCGAGCTGGTCAAGGCGGGCAAGATCCGCGAGATCACCGACATGCGCGACGAGACGGACCTGTCCGGCCTGAAGCTGACGATCGACCTCAAGCGCGGGGCGGACCCGGAGAAGCTCATGCAGCGGCTCTTCCGCGCGACGCCGCTCCAGGACTCGTTCGCCTGCAACTTCAACGTGCTCGTCGGCGGGATGCCGCGGGTGCTGGGGGTCGGCGCGCTGCTGGACGAGTGGACGGCCTGGCGGACGGAGTGCGTCCGGCGCGGCAGCGCCTTCACCCTGGGGCAGAAGCGGGAGAAGCTCCACCTGCTGCTCGGCCTGCGGGCGATCCTGCTGGACATCGACCGGGCGATCGCCATCATCCGCGGGACGGAGCAGGACGCGCAGGTCGTGCCGAACCTGATGGACGGCTTCGCGATCGACAAGGTCCAGGCGGAGTATGTGGCGGACATCCGCCTGCGGAACATCAACAAGGAGTACATCCTCCGCCGCCTGGAGGAGGTCGAGGAGCTGGAGCGGGATATCGCGGACCTGGAGGATCTGATCGCCAAGCCCGCGCGGATCCGCAAGCTGATCGTCCAGCAGCTCACGGCGGTGAAGAAGAAGTACGGCGCGCCGCGGCGCACGGAGCTGGTGGACAGCGCCGCGCTGGCGGAGGCCGCGCCGGAGCTGGATGCCCCGGAGACGTACCCGGTCCACCTCTTCCTCTCGCGGGAGGGGTATTTCAAGAAGATCACGCCCCAGTCGCTGCGCATGTCCGGCGAGCAGAAGTACAAGGAGGGCGACGGCCCGGCCTATCGCTGGGACGCGGACAGCGGAGCGGAGCTGCTGCTGTTCACGGACCGGCAGCAGTGCTACCGGACGTGGGCCTCGGACTTCGACGACGGCAAGGCCAGCCTGCTGGGCGACTATCTCCCCGCGCGGCTGGAGATGGCGGAGGGGGAGAGCATCCTCTTCGCGTGCCTGCCGGGGGACTACACGGGCCAGCTGCTGTTCTGCTTCGCGGGCGGCAAGGTCGCGCGGGTCCCGCTGGCGAGCTATCAGACCGTGACGAAGCGGAAGAAGCTCACGGGCGCGTATTCGGACAAGAGCCCGCTCAAGGCGGTCCTGCTCCTGCCGGAGGGGCAGGAGGAAGAGGTCGTCCTGTTCTCGACGGAGGGCCGCGCGCTGCTGTTCTCCACGGAGAAGATCCCCGTGAAGACGACCCGGAGCACCCAGGGCGTGCAGGTGATGACGCTCAAGCGGGCGAACACGGTCAAGGCCGCCGCCCCGCTGGCGGAGACGAAGCTCGTGGACGCGAAGCGATACCGCGCGCGGAGCCTGCCGGCGGCGGGCGCGCTGCTACGGCCGGAGGACCAGGGCGAGGAGCAGATCGCGCTGGACCTCTGACAGGAAGGACGACGAAGGAGGCGGGTCAGGATGCGGAAGACGATCGTGGCGGGCGTGGTCCTGGCCGCGCTGGTGCTGGGGGGCTGCACGCCGATGCTCGAGCGGAGCATGACCACGGTGCAGCCGCACGTGCAGTTCTCGGACGAGCGGGAGGACCCGTCGGTCCTGCGGGCCGAGGGGTACCAGGGGCTGGTCTCCGCGCTGCTGCATCTGGTGGCGCGGGGGGAGGAGCAGGGGACGATCCGGCTCTACCAGTACCTGAGCGTGACCGGCTCGGCGGCGAGCGACGTGGACCAGGCGTGCCTGGAGGTGACGCAGGAGGACCCGATGGGGGCCTATGCGGTGGACTACATCAAGTACGACGTGGGCCAGACGGCGTCGTACTACCAGGTGGACGTGAAGCTGGCGTACACGAAGACGAAGGAGGAGATCGCCCAGGTGATCTCGGTGACGGGCAGCAGCGCGGTCGTGCGCGAGCTGCGGGACCTGGTGGGGGCGCATCCCGACCGGGCGGTGTTCCGGATCAGCTATTGGACGGGCGAGGACAGCGCGTCCTCGATCCGCCGCGCGGCGGAGGAGGCCTGCGGCGAGGACCGGCCGCGCGACATCGCGGTGACGCTGTATCCCGACAGCGGGACGCAGCGCGTGGTGGAGATCGTCTTCGATTGGCCGGAAAATGTCGAAAATAATGCTTGACAAAGCGGGCAAGGCATGATAATATAATCCTCGCTGATGCGAGTGTAGCTCATCTGGTAGAGCGCCACCTTGCCAAGGTGGAGGTAGCGAGTTCGAGCCTCGTCACTCGCTCCAAAGTTCCCTTACCCTTTGGGTAGGGGAACTTCTTTTTGTTTTACTGAAACACGAACTCGTTACCTCCACCTAAAATGTCCGGCGTGCCGGACATTTTTTAAATCGTGGAGGTGCGGGGTCCCCGGAAGATCCCGAAGGGATCTTCCGGGGTGCGGTTGCGAGTTCGAGCCTCGTCGGTCGCTCCATCTTCTCCTCGTCCGTTTGGATGGGGAGATTTCTTTTTGCTTTGATCCAACGCGAACTCGCTGCCTCCACCTAAAGTGTCTGATACGCCATGACTTTTTGTCCCGCCCCATCCCTCCGGATGGGGGCGCTTTTCATTTTGAACGAACGCCTGCATTTTCCCTCTTGACAAGAAACCGTATCACATGTATGATACAGCCAAGAAGACCGTATTACTCGAATGATACAGTTTAGGAAAGCGAGGTGACGTCCATGCTCACCTTCGACCAGCTCACGCTGGAGGAGGGCAGCCCCATCTATCTCCAGATCGTCCGCTACGTCCGGCAGGGGATCGCCGGCGGCAGCATCGCGCATGGCGCGGAGCTGCCCTCCCGCCGGGTGCTCTCCGCCCTGCTGGGGGTGAACCCCAACACGGTGCAGAAGGCCTATCGGATCCTGGAGGACGAGGGGCTGATCGCCTCCCACACCGGCGCCAAGAGCTGCGTCGTCGCCGACGACTACACCCGTGCCCGCGTCCGCGCGCTGCTGCTGCGCGCGGAGCTGGCGAAGACCGTGGACGCCATGCAGCGCATGGGCGTCGATCTCCCGGAGGCCCACGCCCTGCTCGATCAGGTCTGGGACGATCCACAGAAAGGAGGGCCCGAACCATGAGGTCCCATCTCACCGTTTTCCAGCTCTTCCTGCGGCACACCGTCCTGCCGCTGCTCGCCCTGATTGGCATCGTCGCCGTCGTCGAGGTCGGCTGCTTCCTCGTCTTCGGCGGCGATCCGGCGGCGATGACGCTGGAGGCCGCCCTCGACAAGGCCGCCTGGCCGCTGACCATGGCCGCCGGTCTGGGCCTCGTCGCCTGCTGCGCGCTGCTGATCGGCGCGACCCTCGGCCGGGGCCGGATCCGCACCCAGTACACCCTCTGCCGCCTGAGCCTGTCGCACCGCGCCGTCGTGCTCTGGCAGGCGGCGGCCAACGTCCTGGCCCTGCTGCTGTACCTGCTGGCCCAGGCGCTGATCTTCCTGCTCCTGTGCTGGCTCTACGCCCGGCGCGGCGGCACGCTCGGCCCGCAGGCGCTCTTCCTCGCCTTTTGGCGGGTGGAGCTGTTCCACGCCGTCCTCCCGCTGGAGCACACCGCCCGGTGGGTCGCCAACGGACTGACGGTCGCCTCCCTCGGGCTGCTCTTCGCCTGCTCCACCGACAGGGAGCGGGAGGGCCGACGGGGCTTCGCGGCCGCGCTCTGCGCCCCCACCATCGTGGCCTTCTTCCGCACGACGGACATGACGGACCCCGGCTATCTCCTCTACCTCATCGCCATCGCCGCCCTCGCGTACAGCGTCAGCTATCTCTGGTCCATCCCGTACTGGGTGGACGACGACGACCCCGCGCCCCAGGAGGGGGCCGGGTCGTGAGGGGGCGCGGCTACGTCCGGCTGTGCCCGCCGGACGCCACGCCGGGGGCCTATCGCAACGCCCACGTCTTCGCCGTGGCGGGCGTGG
Organism: uncultured Eubacteriales bacterium; assembly: GCA_934567745.1. GTDB lineage: Bacteria > Bacillota > Clostridia > Oscillospirales > Oscillospiraceae > Evtepia. The sequence continues at coordinate 8,567 of CAKTJM010000024.1, forward strand.
CGAGCTTCACCGCGCTGATCCTGCTCCTGCGCATCTGCTCCGCCCGCAGTTCCCTGTACTGGACGCGCGGCAGCAAGCGGGAGCTGATGGACGGGGCGACGGCCCCGGACTACGGCGGCCTGGTCGCCGGGGACGGCGTCGGGGGCTTCCCGCTCCTGCTGCTGACGGTCCTGCTCCTCCTCGGGCTGCTGTTCGTCTGCGTGAAGAACTATCTGGACCTGAGCCAGGGCAGCCGGGCGATCTGGCTCATGCGCCGCCTGCCGGACCGGTGGGAGCTGCCCCGCCGCTGCTGCGGTCTGCCGCTGCTCGGCATGGCCGCCGCGCTGGTCCTGTTCCTGATCGTCGTCCTGCTCTTCTACTTCGTCTATCTCTGGCTCATCCCGGAGGCCTGCCGCGCGCCGGACCAGTGGCACCGGCTGTGGCTCTGGCTCGCGCCCGGCGTCGATGCGCCGCCGCAGCGCCTCATGTCCCACGTCCGCCCGGACCTGCTCGGGCCGGATCTCGCTACGATCGGAGGTATCCCTCATGCTCATCTGTGAACACGTCTCCAAGTCCTACCGAGGCAAGCGCGCGCTGGAGGACGTCTCCCTCTCGCTCCCGCGCGGGGAGCTCGTCGGGCTCTTCGGCGAGAACGGCGCGGGCAAGACCACCCTGCTCAAGTCGATCCTCGGCCTGATCCGCCACGAGGGGACCGTCACCCTCGACGGCGCGCCGATCGACCGATGGAACATCGAGAAGCTCTCCTTCGCCACCTGTGAGCACACCTTCTTCCCCCGGCTGACCGCCGAGGCGCACCGGGACTTCTATGCGGAGCACTTCACGACCTTCCGCGACGACCGGTTCCGGGCGCTCATGGAGTTCTTCGACCTGCCGCGCGGGACGAACATCGGCCGCTTCTCCACCGGGCAGAAGAACCAGTTCGAGGTCGTCCTCGCCCTCAGCCAGGGCGCGGACTACGTCCTCATGGACGAACCCTTCTCCGGCAACGACGTCTTCAACCGCGAGGACTTCTACAAGGTCCTGCTCGGGATCCTGGAGCCGCACGAGACCGTCCTGCTCTCCACCCACCTGATAGACGAGGTCGCGCCGTCCATCGGCCGCGCCCTGCTGCTCCACCGGGGCCGGATCGTCGCCGACAAGTCCACGATGGAGCTGGAGGAGGAGGGCACGGACCTGATGAGCTTCGTCAAGAGCGTCTACCGTTACAAGGCCGACCGCGTCCTGGAGACCCTCCACAAGCTCGACGGGGAGGAGACGCGATGAAGGCCCGGGCGATCGTGCTCCTGCTCTGCCTGGTGCTGGCGGCGGGCGGTGTGGTCTACGCCGCGCAGGCGATCCATGACCAGCGCGAGGCCGTCGTCGTCACCGAGACGACCGTCCGCGGGGACCGGTCCGCCGCGGCGGGCCTGGTCGCCCAGCAGAAGGCCCGGAGCGGGATGGCCCTGTGCTGGGACCTGACGATCCCGCTGGACGATCCGGCGGCCGCGACGGCGGCGTTCTCCCGCCCGGTCCCGAAGGGGGCGGACGAGTGGCCCTCGACGGACGGGAGCGCCTGGTTCCACGTCCAGTCCGCCGCGCTGGGCGGCAGCGGGATCTATTTCGGCTCCGGCGTGGCCCTCGACGATCTGGATGGATCGGGCTTCGGTCTGGACGGGCTGGGGCCGCTGCTCAAGGACGTCTACGACCGCACGCCCGCTGGGGAGAGCCGCACGGAGACCCTGTGCCTGCGGGACTATCTGACCTACTACCCCTTCTCCGTGGACCTGACCCTGGGGCTGGCGTCCGAGGACTATGGCACGACGGAGCCGGTCCAGGGGTACGACAACGTCACCTACTACGGGACCGACGTCCCGGAGGACGTCGTGACCCAGGCGCTCAACGACTATTTCCGCTTCCCAATCGCGGAGGACGCGACGCTGGAGGTCAAGATGGACAAGGACGGCGAGGGGCGGATCGTCGAGATCTCGTGCACGCCGGACGATGACCACTTCAGCTCGCTCGACCCGCTCTCCCTGGAGCTGTCCGACGGGCTGTGGCTCTCCTTCTACCGCTGGAACGACGGGGTGCTGGACTATTCCGAGATCCCCGGGGGCTATGGGCTGTACCACCTGCCGGTGGCGCTGGAACAGGGCCGGTACGGCCTGGCCCTGACCCCTCGGCCGGACCGGCTGGAGACGGTCGTCTCCCTCCCGGACGGGGCCAGCGCCGTGGATCTGCGCCGGAGCGCGGACGGGACCGCCCTGCTGTTGACCTGGTCCTTCGGGATGGAGCTGCACTGCACGATGGTGGACCGGGCGACGGGCGCGGTGCGGCAGGATCTGCTGCTGCCCTTCGGGGCGGGGGAGTACGGGGACTGGGTGGACGCCACCGCATCGCTCCGCAGCCTCGTGGAGCAGGACGGCCTGCTGCTCTTCACGACCTACTCGTCGTTCGCCCTGTGCGGACAGGAGGCGGACGGGACCTATCGGGTCCTGTGCCACGGCGCGCTGACCGATACGATCGCCGAGCCGGGCTATCTGGCGTGGGACGGCGAACGGCTGGCGCTGGCGGCGCTCCAGGGCGTGACGGGGCTGGATCTGGCGGTGTACGATGCCACTGGCGTCGTACAGTACGTCGGGCAGTATCGCACCAGCCTGAACGAGGGCCTGCGGTTCCAGACCGACCGCCTGGGCACGGACGAGGAGTTCTGGTCGATCGACTACAACGACACGGAGAAGGACCTGGTGGCGCTCCAGTACAGCTATCGCGGGTACGGCGATCCGATCGGCTCGGTGGTCCGGCCGTGCGGCCAGGGCGGACTGGCACTGGCCTGGACGAACTGAATGAAAAACTCCGGCCCAGCCTTGACAGGCTGGACCGGATCTCAGGCTGTCGAAAGACCCCTGCGGGGTCTTTCGACAGGGAGGATGCAGCCCCCTGCGCGCGCCCTGCGGGCACACTTGTGGGCTGAGAAGTATGTTTTCCGCGGCAGAGCCACGCAAAACATCGACCCGACTTTATTTCGCGCCTGCGGGCGCGAAACTGGGACTCCCTAAGAGCCGCCTTCGGCGGTTGGTCGCTTCCATGGCGCCTGCGGGCGCTCATCTGCGAGGCTTTTTTGACAGGCCGAGCTCCCCCCTCTGGGGGAGCAGAGGGCGAGAAGGGACGGGAAGGGACGCTGTGGCCCGTCGAAAGAAAATGAGACGTTGGACGACACCTGAGAAAGGAGCGACTGCGATGAGACCACGTGCGATCGTGTTTTTCCTCTGTCTGACGCTGGCCATCGGCGGCGTGGCCGTGGCTGGGGGACAGCTCCACGCCGACCGGGACCAGGTCGGTCTCACGGAGACCGTCCGGGCTGGGGACCCCTCCGCCGCGGCGGGCCTGGTCGTGGAGCAGGCCCTGCAGAGCGGCAGCTATCTCCAATGGCAGATCTCGGCCCCGGTGGGCGACCCGGCGGCGGCGGAGACCTCCTTCGACAATAAGAAGATCCCCTGGCGGGAGTTGGTCTGGCCGCCGGAGGACCGGTCGATGTCCGTGACGCTCAAGGAGCTCAGGTGCGGGCCTCTGGAGATCGATCTATCGCTCTGGGGCGGGGATCTGGACCAGTATCTGAAGGAGAACGACGAGCTCATGCCGATCGCGCCCTTCCTGCGGGCCGTGGCCGAGCGGACGCCGTCCGGGGAGACCCAAACGGAGCAGCTCCGGCTGGCAGACTGGATGGAGGAGCAGCCGATCGAATGGCGGCTGGACGTGTACGATGAGCAGGTGGGGTACTATGACACCGCCGCGGCGGAGGAACGGCTGGCCGAGACGTTCCGCTTCCCGATCCCATCGGACGAGGTCGCGGAGGTCTCCGCCACCCGGAACGAGTACGGCGTGCTGATGGACTGCACCTTCTCAGCGGACTTGGCGCTGTTGAGCACGCCGTTGGCTCTGCTGACGGATCCTGCGTTCTGGTTCACGGTCACGAGTTCGGGTGAGCTGGACTTCTCCGAGGTCCCCGAGGAGCCGGGGCTGTACCGGCTGGCCGTCACGGCGGAGGGGGACCAGCGGCCCTGGATGCCGACAGCCTGAAGAACTGTTACACGCTGCCAGGATACGCCTGGGTCTGCGGCTTGATGAAGGGCGCGGCAGACGACGTCCTGCTGACCTATGAGGTCGGTGCGGAGGAGCGCTGCGCGGTGCTGGACGCCGCGACGGGCGCGGTGCGGCAGGAGCTGAGTCTGCCGCAGCCAGCGGGACAGCATTGGACCGGTCTGCTCGTGCAGGATGGGACGCTGCTGTTCAGCTATGAGGACCAGTTCTACTTCTATGTCTGGGAGGGGGACGGCTACGTCCTCCGTGTGACAGGCCAACTGCCGCAGGTGGAAGACCGTTCAGGAGAGACACAGGCGCTCGTGCCGTTTACGCTGGCATGGGATGGCGAACGGTTGGCTCTGGGTCAGGCACGCACTGAGTCTGGCTGGGATCTGGCGGTATACGATGCTATGGGCGCGTTGCGCTACTTAGGGACCTACGCGACCACATTGTCGGAGTCCTTGGCACCCTTCACTCCGGCGGGCTATTATGGGCCGGACTACTGGGACGAAGCGGAAGTCCCCCGCTATGATTGGATGGTCCCGGTCCCTGCGCAGTCCCTGACGCTGCGGTGGGAGACGTGAACGGCGCTTGGATGCAAAACGGCCCCCGGCCGTCCTTTTGGGACGGCCGGGGGCTTCTTAGACGGGAGAAGAAATACTTGCATCCTCTGTCGAACTATGGTAAGCTCTCCATAGAGTTATACGGCGGGCAAGGGGTCTGTCAGCATAGAACGGTGGTCGACTCTCTTCTTACTTAGGTAGAGGAGGGAGCTTACCTTTTTCTCCCTTCTCATACGGAAGGGGGTGGGCATATGGGCTTTTATGAGATCGCGAGCCTGGTCTTCCAGGCCGCCACGCTTCTCGTAGGCATCCTCGCCCTCCGCGAGAGCGGAAAAAAGAGACCGCCAGGCTGGCCCCTGACGGTCATCGTTCTTTGAGAACGGTCTAAACCAAAGGAGTCGACCACTTCTGATCAGCCCCTCTGACCAAAGTATAACCGCTCCGGCCCACCCTGTCAAGGGTGGGCCGGAGTTTTTGTCCCTTCGTCCCAACTGCGATCGTTTCAGGTGGTCAGACGTTTGACATCGATCTTACCAAACCTTGCTTTTCGATCTTACGCTTCGTCACCACAATGACTATCGTACCCACCTCTCTCCGCCGTCGTCCCGCTGGACCGTGGGTCCACGGGCGGCGGCGGGCCTGATACCTGCGATGAGAAAGGAGATCTAAGGTATGAAACGATGGACGAGCTTATTGCTGACCGCAGCGCTCGTGCTGAGCATGGTCCCATCCGGCTTTGCCGCAGGAGGGGACACGACGGCAGACACGCCGCCGGACAAGATCGACGACGCGACCGTCTGACGATATTTAGACGACAACAGCGACCCGGCGGGCGAGCCGGACAGCGAGGGCTATGTCCGCACGAGCTGGACCGCCGCCAACTTCGACGATTCCCAGTGGAAGACCGGCAAAGGCACCTTCGGCGCCAAGAGCGACGGCACCTCCGACGGCGCGGCCGTCAAGCTCGACGGCATCGGCGGCAAGGACGGGACCGGTGACAACTACCCCACCTACTACTTCCGCACGACGGTGAACATCCCCAATGCCTCCGCCGTCACGAAGGTCGTCGGCAGCATCAAGTATGACGACGCCGCGATCCTGTACATCAACGGCGTCCGCGCCGCCGGCTTCAACGACGACGGCTGCGATTCCAACAGCAGCTATTGCAGCAAGAAGGCCGACACCACCAGCGACATCGAGATCACCAATGTGGCTGCACTCAACCTGCAAGACGGTGTCAACACCGTCGCCGTGGAAGTCCACAACGAGAGCGCGGGCAGCTCCGACATCTTCTTCGGCCTGCCCGAGCTGGCGCTCTCCGATGAGGCCGTGGACTATCAGTCCAACATCAGCCTGTCCATGGGCGCGGACGAGAGCCAGATGGGCTTCACCTGGTACTCCATGCTCGACGGCGACGCTTCCCTCGCCCTCGCGACGAACGACCAGATGACCGGCGCGCAGACCTACACCGTCACGCCGACCACCGCCAACGACGGCCAGCAGAGCTGCCAGGTCACCGTCGAAGGCCTCCAGCCCGGCACCACCTACTACTATCAGCTGACCAACGCGGGCCAGAAGAGCGACGTGTACTCGTTCACCACCGATGACGGCGGCGTATTCTCCTTCGCCTACGTGGGCGACCCCCAGATCGGCGCGGGCAGTACCCAGAGCGACATCCTCGGCTGGGACAAGACCCTGGGCCTGATCCGCAGTGACAAGAACTTCTCCGATGTTTCCTTCCTGCTCTCCGCAGGCGACCAGGTCAACGGCGCTTCGGACGAGGGCCAGTACGACGGCTACCTCGATCACGACGTGCTCACCGGCCTCCCGGCGGCCACCGTCGTGGGCAACCACGACGCCAGCTCCAACGCCTACGGCCAGCACTTCAATGTGGCCAACGAGTCCGATGAGTTCGGCACCACCGCCGCGGGCGGCGACAGCTATTTCGTCTACAACAACGTGCTCTTCCTCGTGCTCAACAGCAACGACATGTCCGTCGCTGAGCATAAGGAGTTCATGGAGCAGGCGATCGCCGCGACCGCCGATCAGGGCATCCAGTGGAAGGTCGTCACCTTCCATCTCTCCCTCTTCACCGTGGCCAGCCACGCGAAGGACGACTACATTACGAACCCCACCGGCTTCAAGACCCAGCTCGCGCCCGTCCTGAAGGATCTGGACATCGACGTGGTGCTCCAGGGCCACGACCACGTCTACTGCCGCACCTATATGATGGACGGCCTGAACCCCATCCGCACCTCAGACAAGTATGAGTACGCCAACGGCCGGGATCAGGCCCCCACCGCCGTGAACGACCCGGACGGCATCCTGTACATCACCGCGAACTCCGGCTCCGGCTCCAAGACGTACAACATCATCTCCTCCGACTTCCCCTTCTCCGCCGTGCAGAACCAGGAGCACGTGGCCAACGTCTCCAAGGTCTCCGTCTCGGACAAGCAGTTCACCGTCACCACCTACCGCACCACGGATATGAGCGTGGTGGACAGCTTCACCATCAAGCGCGACGGCGGCGATGAGACCGGCTCCTATCCCCCCGCCCCCACCAACGACACGCGCGTGACCGGCTCCTACGACGCGACCGGCTCCCTCAAGCTCACGCTGGCGGGCCGCTATGGCTCCCAGGCGATGAACGCCGACGGCGGCAGCCTGGAGATCGTCCAGTACAACGCCAAGAACGGCTTCGCCTACGCCGTCAGCGGCGTGAAGGGCAAGCTGATCGCCGTGGACCTCAACGGCAAGCTCGACAGCGACAAGGTCGTCGCCCTCACCGGTAAGGAGTACGACGTCAAGGGCATGGTCAGCTCCTACGGCGACATGACCTCCGTGGCGATCTCCCCCGACGGGGCCCGTCTGGCGGTCGCCATCCAGTCTGCGAACTATGACGACAAGGGCAGCGTGGCGCTGTTCGCCTGCCAGGCCGACGGCTCCCTCAAGGCCCTCTCTACCGTCAAGGTCGGGGTCCAGCCGGACATGCTGACCTTCGTGGACGGCAGCACCCTCCTCACCGCCGACGAGGGCGAGCCGCGCCAGGGCACGAACGGCGTGGATCCCAAGGGCTCCGTCACCATCGTCACCATCGATCCCGACACCGCGAAGATGACCGCCAGCTCCGTGTACTTCGACCGGTTCGATGCCCAGCGCGACGCGCTGGCCGCTGCCGGGGTGCTGATCCAGAAGGACACCCAGCCCTCCACCGACTTCGAGCCGGAATACATCGCGATCAACGGCCGCACCGCCTACGTCGCCCTGCAGGAGGCCAACGCCATCGCCGTGCTGGATATCGACAAGGCGCAGTTCACCGGCGTGTATCCTCTGGGCTTCCAGGACTACGGCCAGACCAAGGTAGATCTTCAGAAGAACGATACGATCGAACTGAAGAACTATGAGAACGTCTATGGCATCAAGATGCCCGACGGCATCGCCGTGACCACCATCGGCGGCAAGACCTATCTGCTCACCGCCAACGAGGGCGACAGCCGCGCCGACTGGGCCGGTCTGAACAACGAGTCCGAGGGCAAGACCTCTCCCACTGGGGATATGAAGCTCGACAAGAAGGTCGTCTGGTTCAACGCCGACATGTGGGACGGCCTGGACCAGAGCAAGGCCTACGTCTTCGGCGGCCGCTCCTTCTCCCTCTACGAAGTGACCGAAGCCGGCCTGACGCTGGTCTACGACAGCGGCAGCGACTTCGAGGAGATCACCGCAGAGATGATCCCGAACTACTTCAACTGCTCCAACGATAAGACCAGTTTGGACAACCGTTCCGGCAAGAAGGGTCCCGAGCCGGAGAGCGTTGTCATCGGCACGGTGGACGGCAAGACCTACGCCTTCGTTGCCCTTGAGCGCATCGGCGGCGTGATGGTCTATGAC
>CAKTJM010000025.1 GCA_934567745.1 uncultured Eubacteriales bacterium
CGCCTGTCCCGTCCGCGGCAAGGCGGCGCGGGAGAAGATCCACCGCATCATGGAGGTCCAGGACCGCGACGACGTCAAGGCCCGCCAGCTGTGCGCGGACGGCACCTACCGACCCGTCCCCGGCGGCTCCGTCCCCATCGAGGCCCAGCAGGTCCTCATGGAGGACGCCATCGCCCACGCCCCCACCGGTGAAGGGCATCGATCGCTCCTCGACCGGCTGCGGTCGCATTGGCGGCGGTGAAAACACCACAGGACACGAAACGGACGACGCGCCAGCCCTGACACTGGCGCGTCGCCCGCTCATTTTTTATATAGAAGGCCGCGGGGGCGGCTCTCGTCGTTCGTCTGCCTCTTCTCGCTGTGCGCTGGCGGGCAGGGAGCCAGGGTCGATGCGTATCTTCGGTCCCCAGATGCACCGTGGGGACATATGAGCTGCCTTGTGGCTGAGCTATGAGCGAAGGATACCGTGCCGACCTGGGATCGACCTGAAAAAAGCCGTGAACAGACTGTGGATCTTTCCGGTGGCGCTTTTTCGCCGGGTCTGGTATACTATTTCAGGTCCATTCCAGCTCGCGCTGGTATCCTGACGGAAAGAATAGGAGGGATGGATATGCGCATCCTCATCGCAGAAGACGAAGTCTCCATCGGCCGCGCCCTGAAGGTCCTGTTGGAGAAGGAACGATACACCGTGGACCTCGTCCATAACGGCAACGACGCCGTGGACTACATCGAGGCCGCCCACTATGACGCCCTCGTGCTCGACATCATGATGCCCGGCCGGGACGGGATCGAGGTCCTCACCACCGTCCGCGCCCATGGCAACACCACGCCCGCCCTCTTCCTCACCGCCAAGGGGGAGATCGAGGACCGGGTGGCCGGGCTGGACGCCGGGGCCGACGACTACCTCCCCAAGCCCTTCGCCACGAGCGAGCTGCTCGCCCGCGTGCGGGCGCTCGTGCGGCGCAGCGACGCCTACGCCCCCAACGTCCTCAGCCTGGGGGACCTTGCTCTGGACTGCGGCCAGTACGTCCTCTCCACCGGGGGGCGCAGCGAGCGGTTGAACAACAAGGAGTTCCAGCTCATGGAGCTGTTCCTGCGCCACCCGCGCCAGGTCTTCTCGTCCGAGCGGCTCATGGAGCACGTCTGGGGCTTCGACTCCGAGGCCGGGATCGACGTGGTGTGGACCTACATCGGCTTCCTGCGCAAGAAGCTCAAGCAGCTGGGCACGCGCGTCGAGATCCGCACCATCCGCGGTGCGGGCTACGCCCTGGAGGGCGGGACATGCTGAAAAAGCTCCGCTGGCGCTTCGTCGGCGCCGCGATGGCCGCCTTCGCCATCGTCGTCATCGGGCTGCTGGTGCTGGTGGACCTCGCGAACCTCCGGTCCGTCACCGACCAGCTCGACCAGACGCTCGCCTCGCTCCAGGACGTCGCCCTCCAGGAGGGCCCGCCGCCCGATCAGGACCAGGAGCAGGAGCCGCCCACGGACCGGGTCCCCCCGCCCATCGGGCTGGACAAGTTCTCCCCGGAGTTCCGGTACATGGTCCGCTTCTTCACCGTCACCCTCGACAGCCGGGGCGCGCCCGTCAGCCAGGACCGCGACTTCATCGCCTCCGTCTCCCACGAGGAGGCCGAGACCTTCGCCGTGCGCGCCAAGGCGGCGGGGCGGGACCACGGCTGGCTGGACGGCTATCGCTACCTCCTGCTGGAGAACGAGGACGGCAGCACGACCTGTCTCTTCCTAAACGCCGAGCGGGAGCAGAGCAGCCTGCGCTCCCTCCTCCTCGTCTCCTGCGCGGCGGCCGCGGGGAGCCTGGCGGTGGTGTTCCTGCTGGTGGTGGTCTTCTCCAGACGCGCCATCGCGCCCTACGTCCGGAACATCGAGACGCAGAAGCGCTTCATCACCGACGCCGGGCACGAGCTGAAGACGCCGCTCACCTCCATCTCGGCCAGCGCGGACATCCTCGCCCTCGAGCACGAGGACGACGAGTGGGTGCAGAACATCCAGGCCCAGTCGGCGCGGCTGGCCAAGCTGATCGCGGACCTGGTGACCCTCTCCCGCCTGGACGAGGAGAAGCCCTTCCCGGAGCGGACCGCGTTCTCCCTGAGCGACGCCGTGTGGGAGGTCAGCGAGCCGTTCACGGCCCTGGCCCGCGCCAAGGGGAAGACCTATGAGCAGCAGATCGAGGACGGCATCGAACTGACGGGCGACCGGGCGGCCATCGCGCAGATGGTCTCGCTCCTACTCGACAACGCCGTGCGCTACGCCGATCCGGGCGGGACGATCCGCCTGGCCCTCCGCCGCAGCCACCGGCGCGTGGAGCTGGAGGTCTTCGACACCTGCACGATCGACGAGCGCGTGGACCTCTCGCGGCTCTTCGACCGGTTCTATCGGCCGGACGCCTCCCACAACGCCTATACCGGTGGGACGGGGATCGGCCTGTCCATCGTCAAGGCGACCGTCGAGGCGCACGGCGGCACGATCCGCGCCGTCTGGCAGGCCGCCGGGCCGGACCGGCCTGGTGGGCTGAGCTTCCTCGTGCGGTTTTGACCGGGCGGGACGGGAACGATACGACAGGGGCGGGACCTATATGGTCCCGCCCCTTCCCTCTTGCATCGGCCCCCGCGATGGTGTATCCTAATGCGTATCAGGATGACGAAAACGGATGTCTCGGGTCCCACGGATCACGAGACCGGATACAGGAGGGCCGACCATGGACAGCAACCTGCTCAAATACCTGGCGTTCGTCCGGACCGTGGAGTGCGGGAGCTTCACCCGGGCGGCGGAGATGCTGAACTATTCCCAGTCCGGCATCAGCCGCATGATCCGGGACCTAGAGGACGAGTGCCGCGTGACGCTGCTCGAACGCAGCCGGTCCGGTCTGCGGCTGACCTCCGAGGGGACGCGGCTCCTGCCGTATGCGAAGGAGCTGTGCGCCTGCTACCAGGCGTTCCGGGAGCAGGTGGACGACCTCAACGGCCTACAGTCCGGCCTGATCCGCATCGGGACCTTCTCCAGCGTGGCGACACACTGGCTGCCGCGGATGATCCGGGCGTTCCAGAAGGACCACCCGAACATCGACTACGAGCTGCTGCTGGGCGACTACACGGAGATCGAGGCCTGGATCGCCGAGGGGCGGGTGGACTGCGGCTTCCTGCGTCTGCCGACGCGGCACCCGTTCGAGACGATCCCCCTGGCACAGGACGAGCTGATGGCCGTCCTGCCGGAGGACCATCCGCTGGCCGGGGCGGAGCGCGTCCCGCTGGCGGCGCTGTGCGAGGAGCCGTTCCTCCTGCTGGAGAAGGGCGGGAAGGCGGAGATCGCCGAGGTCTTCGCGCGCCGAGGGCTGACGCCGCGGGTGCGCTTCACGACCTGGGACGACTACGCGGTCATGTCTATGGTCGAGAGCGGGCTGGGGGTGAGCATCCTGCCGGAGCTGATCCTGCGCCGCATCCCCTACCGCATCGTCGCGAAGGGCCTGGACGTCCCGGCCTACCGCCGCATCGGCGTGGCGCTGGGGGACCACCCCTCGCTGGCGGTGAAGCGGTTCCTGGACTATCTGCCGTATCGATGAAAAGACAGCGTCGGTCCGGCCTCCAACGGGAGGTCGGGCCGACGTTTTCAACATGATATCCGAGCGGCGATGCTCACTCCGCGCAGACCGCCTTGAGGACCGCGACGGCCTGGGCCAGCTCCTCCTGCGGGATGTCCAGCGCCGGGAGCAGGCGGACCTTGTCCGCCGCCGTCAGGCACAGCACGCCGCGCTCCTGGCAGGCGCGCACGACCTCGGCCGCGGGCTTGACGGTCTTCACCCCGATCATCAGGCCCATGCCGCTGACGCCCTCCACGCCCGCAGCGCCCGTCAGCTCGGAGAAGACGTAGGCGCTCTTCTCGCGGACCGCGGCGAGGAGGTCCTCGTCGATGCGGCTGAGGATGGAGATCGCCCCGGCGCAGCAGACCGGGTTGCCGCCAAAGGTCGAGCCGTGGTCGCCCGGCCCGAGGACGTCCTGGACCTTCTCGCCCAGCAGCGTCGCGCCCAGCGGCAGACCGCCGCCGAGACCCTTCGCCGTGCTCACGATGTCCGGCTGGACGCCGTAGTTCATATAGGAATACAGCGCGCCGCTGCGGCCGTTGCCCGCCTGCACCTCGTCGGTGATGAGCAGGATGTCGTGCTCCGCCGCGAAGGCGGCCACGCCCTGCACGAAGGCCTCATCCAGCGCGATGACCCCGCCCTCGCCCTGGATGCACTCGATCATGATGGCCGCCGCCTTGTGCGAGAGCGCCTGGGCCTTGACGTCCTCCAGGTCGTTCGCCCGCGCGTGGACGAAGCCGGGCGTGAGCGGCTGGAACAGCTCGTGATAGTGCTCCTGCCCCGTCGCCGCGAGGGTGGTGAGGGTCCGGCCGTGGAAGCTGTTCCACAGGGTGACGATCGTGTAGTGGTCCGCGCCGTGGTGGTCCGCCGCGTACTTGCGCGCGACCTTGATCGCACACTCGTTCGCCTCCGCGCCGGAGTTGCTGAAGAAGACCTTCTTCAGACCGGTCCGCTCACAGAGCATCTGCGCCAGCGTGGCGCAGGGGGCCGTGTAGTACAGGTTCGACGTGTGCTGCACCAGGTCGAGCTGCGCCCGGACCGCCTGCTTCCACGCCTCGTCGCCGATGCCGAAGGCCGTCACGCCGATGCCGCTGCCCATGTCGATGTAGCGCTTGCCGTCCTCGTCCACCAGGATGGAGCCGTGGCCCGAGACCAGCGCCACCGGGTACCGTGCGTAGGTGTGCGCGACGTAGGTCTGATCCAGCTCTTTCATCATATCGACCATCTCCTTTATTCGATCCACGCCCTTTCGAGCGTATAGTTATCCGTCTTGTTTTGTTGATTATACATCTTTATCCACGAAATGCAAGCCCAGCGGGCCGCTCCGCCGCTTTTTCTCCCCATTGGATGGATCAGCATGCGGGCAAGCGCTCCGATCTGCATCTTTTTCACAGCAAGATGTCACTCACGAGATACCTTTTCTCGTGAAAATTGCAGAACAACCGATCTCCCCCCTCCTTTTCTTCGCTTGTCGATGGCTTGTCTGTCACTTCTTGGGTCTAAGACGCAGTTTCTCGCGACTTGACAGCTCCGTTCGGGGCGAGTATGATGGAGCATATCTCAAGAGAGAGCAGGTGCTGTGATGATCGACCGAGACAGACTGACCGCGCGCTTTTTGGCGCTGACCGCGATCGACGCCCCCTCCCGGGGCGAGGCCGCCCTGTGCCGACGGCTGAAGGAGGAGCTGACCGCCCTGGGGCTGACGCCCGAGGAGGACGGGACCGCCGAGCGGATCGGCGGCACCGCCGGGAACCTCTACACCTGGGTGCCGGGGACGCGCGACCTCCCGCCGCTCCTGCTCTCGGCACACATGGACACCGTCGAGCCGTCCCGCGGGAAGCGGGCCGTGCTCCATCCCGACGGCAGGATCTCCTCCGACGGGACGACGGTCCTCGGGGCCGACGATGTCTCCGGGCTCTGCGCGATCCTGGAGGCCCTCACCTCGGTCCGGGAGGGCGGCGCGGCCCACCGCCCCGTCGAGATCCTCTTCGACGCCGCTGAGGAGACCTACTGCACCGGCATCCAGTGCTTCGACTTCGCCCGACTGCGGTCGCGGGAATGCTACGTCTTCGACCTGAGCGGCCCGGTCGGCAGCGCGGCGCATCGGGCCCCGTCCATCGTCTCGTTCCGGGCAGAGTTCCGGGGCCGGTCCGCCCACGCGGCCTTCGCCCCCGAGACGGGGATCCACGCCATCAAGGCCGCGGCGCAGGCCGTGGCCGCCGTCCCCTGCGGCCGCGTCTGGGACACGACCGTCAACGTCGGGACGATCGCGGGCGGCACCGCGACCAACATCGTCCCCAACCTCTGCACCGTGACGGGGGAGATCCGGAGCTTCCACGACGCCAGCGCCCAGGCGGCGCTCGCGCAGCTCCGGGAGACGATGGAGCGGGCCGCGGCGGACCACGGCGCGGCCGTGACGGTCACGTCCGAGGTCCTGTGCCGCGCCTATCGGACCGATCCGGACGGACCGGCCGCCGCACGGTTCCGCGCGGCGTGCGCGGCGGTCGGGCTGACGCCGACGCTGGTGGAGACCTACGGTGGGAGCGACAACAACCACTTCGCCCAGCACGGCGTCGCCGGTCTGGTCGTGGCCAGCGGGATGGAGGACTGCCACAGCTGCCGGGAGCACACCAGCGTGCAGGAGCTGGAGCGCGCCGCCCGGCTGGCCGAGGCGCTGATCCTGTCGGAACGTTGAATCGATGCGAAAGGCCCGGGGCACTTCGTTCAGAAGTGCCCCGGGCCTTTTATCCATATAGGGCCTCACCCCAGCCGCTTTTGCAGCGGGTAGATGGACCGCCCTGCGTTGCAGAGGTAGGCGATCGCGCAGACGACGAAGAAGTGCGGCAGGTGCGCCGCCCCGAACACCTCGCACCCGAGGAAGATGGGCGCGAAGAGGGTGTTCGTCGCGCTGCCGAAGACGGCCGCGTAGCCCAGGGCCGCCGTCAGCGCCGTCGGCAGACCGAACAGCGGCGCCACCAGCGCCCCGAGGGTCGCCCCGATGGAGAACAGCGGCGTCAGCTCCCCGCCCTGGAACCCGGCGGAGAGCGTGAGGACGGTCAGGATCAGCTTGGCGATCCAGTCGTAGGGATAGACCGTCCCGCCGCAGACGCTCGCCCGGACCAGCTCCGTCCCCAGCCCGGAGTACCGCCCGCCGTGCAGCAGCAGGAGCGCCGCGCTCAGGAGGACGCCGACCACCAGGACCCGCAGCAGCGGCGAGGGGATCCGCGCCGCCAGGAGCCGCTTCGCCCCGTTGAGCGACACGGCGAAGAGCAGCCCGGCCAGCCCGAAGAGCACGCCGAGCGGCAAAAGCTCCAAAAACAGCGGCCAGGAGAACACCGGCCCCGGTGCGAGGGGGTAGCTCGCCTTCTCCAGCCCGAAGAAGTGCGACACGCCGCAGGCCGTCGCCGCCGTCGTCATGGACGGCAGCAGCGCGCGAAGCTCCAGCCGCCCCGCCGCCAGGATCTCCATCGCGAAGAGCACCGCCGCCAGGGGCGTCTCGAACAGCCCGGCGAAGCCCGCCGCCACCCCGGCCACGAGGAAGATCCGCTGTGCGTCCCGCCCGGGCAGCCGTCTGCCGAGTTGGTACGACAGCGCCGCGCCCACCTGGGCCGCGACGCCCTCCCGCCCGGAGCTGCCCCCGAAGAGGTGCGTCACCCAGGTGCTCACGATCGCCAGCGGCACCAGGCGCAGGGGCATCTGCTCCCGCCCCTCGGCCGCCAGGAAGACGAGGCCCATCCCCTTCCCGCTGTTCGCGCCGAAGCGCGTGTAGCAGAAGACGATCAGCACGCCGCCCAGGCCCAGGAAGGGTAGGAACCAGAGCGGATCGACCAGCCGCAGGGCCGTGACCCATTGCAGCCCCTTGCCGAAGACCGTGACCACCGCACCGACCACGGCCCCCATCGGCGCGCCCAGTGCGCCGTAGAGCAGGACGTCCCGGTAGTCCCGGACCGTCCTCTTGAGGACGCTCTCTTCCAAATCCTCTCAACTCCCTCTCCATGAGAAGAGCCGATGGCGGGGGCCATCAGCTCAGATCTGTCTTATTTTTCGCTTCCTCCCGCACGAGGTCCCGTGCGAGGGCACAGAACTGCCGGACGTCCTCCGTCGCATCCCGCGCGTACAGCAGTCCGTAGTCGATCGCATGGTCCCACGCCACCGGGATCGTCACGAGGCCCGGGTGTACGTCCCGCCAGCAGTCCAGCGTGACCATCACGTTCTGCGTCTGGGCGCAGCGGTTGAAGACCTCCATGTCGTAGAACTGCGGCGTGTCCTCGATCCGGATCTGGGGGTGGGCCGCCAGCTCCGCCCGCAGCTCGTCCACCGCCGGGGAATCCCCGCGCTTGACCATCATCACCGTCTCGCCGTACAGGTCCTCGACCGTCAGGCGTTCGCGCCCGGCCAGCCGATGCTCCCGGGAGACCGCCACACAGTGCTGGAAGGTCCCCAGCGGCTCGAAGCTGCACCGGTCCAGCCACGCCGCCGAGCCGCAGACGCCGATGATGAAGTCGAACTTCTCCCCCAGCGCCGCGATCTCCTGCAGGATCCCGGCGTGGTCGTCCTCGAAGGGCACGATGTGGAGCTTATAGCCCGGGAAATGCCCGTTCATCCGGTACCAAAGGTCCATGAACGGCTTGCAGGGGTTCAGCAGCGAGCTGCCGATGCAGAACGTCGTCTCGGCCTCCGCCTCCTCGCGCCGCGCCTCGGCGATCGCCTTGGCGGAGTAGTCGAAGAGGTACTTCGCGTGGCGGTAGATCACCCGCCCCGCCGGGGTCAGGCGGATCCCCTGGTTCGTGCGGTCGAGGAGCTTGAGGTCCAGGTGCCGCTCCAGTGCGTTCACCTGCTTCATGATCGCAGGCGGGGAGAGATAGAGCCGCTCCGCCGCCCGGTTGAAGCTCCCGCAGTCCGCCACGCAGACGAAGGCCGTCAGTCGGCTGTTGTACATCCCATTCCCCTCCTCGTATTACCCATCGGTTCATACGATGTTACCACATCGGTGCTTCCCTGTCAACCGGAGCGGGTGTATCATCCGTACTGAAAAAACAAGGCCGCAGCAGGCCGCTTTTGGGAGGTCATGACGATGTCTTCTTATCATTTCTACGATCCCACCCGCGTCCTCTTCGGTGCGGGACAGCTCGACGCGCTGCACAGCTGTGCCATGCCCGGCAAGCGCGCGATGCTGGTCATCTCCAACGGCAGGTCCGTGCGCGTGAGCGGCGCGCTGGACCGGACCCTCGAACAGCTCCGGATGGCCGGCGTCGAGACGGTCCTCTTCGACAAGGTCGAGGCCAACCCCCTCAAGTCCACCGTCGAGGCGGGCGCACAGTGCGCCCGCGCGCACGGCTGCGACTTCGTGGTCGCGCTGGGCGGCGGCTCCGTCCTGGACGCCGCCAAGGCCATGGCGATGGCCGCGCCCCAGCCCGGCGGGCTGTGGGACTACGTCGCCGGGGCCACCGGCAAGCAGAAGCCCCTCGACGAGCAGCCCCTGCCCGTCGTCGCCATCACCACCACCGCCGGGACCGGCTCGGAGGTCGATGCCTGGGGCGTCGTGACCAACCCCGAGACGAACGAGAAGATCGGCGTCGGCGGCACGGACAGCCTCTATCCCGTCCTGGCCATCGTGGACCCCGAGCTGATGCGGACGGTCCCGCCGAAGTTCACCGCCTATCAGGGCTTCGACACCCTCTTCCACGCCGTGGAGGGCTATATCTCCAACGTGCGCGGTCTGATGGCCGACATGCTCCAGCTGACCGTCATCGAGGCGATCGGCCGCTATCTGCCCCGCGCCGTCGCGAACGGGGACGACATGGAGGCCCGTGAGCAGGTGGCCTTCGCGAACACGATGGCCGGATACTCCATGGTCGTCGGCTCCTGCACGAGCGAGCACTCGATGGAGCACGCGATGAGCGCCTATCACCAGGACCTGCCCCACGGGGCCGGTCTGATCATGATCTCACTGGCGTACTACACCCACTTCATCGAGCAGCACTGCTGCGACGAGCGCTTCGTCCGCATGGCCCAGGCCCTGGGCAAGACCGACGCGAAGGCCCCGATGGACTTCGTCACCGCGCTGGCGGACCTGCAAAAGGCCTGCGGCGTGGGCGACCTGAAGATGTCCGACTACGGCATCCGCAGGGAGGAGTGCAGGGAGCTGGCCAAGAACGCCCGTGCGACGATGGGCGGCCTGTTCGCCTGCGACCCCGTGCCGCTGAGCGACGAGGCCTGCGCCGCCATCTACGAGCGGGCCTATCGCTGAGGGGAGGCGGACCGAATGGCTGAGCTGATCGTATATTTCTCCCGGGCCGGTGAGAACTATTTCAGCGGAGCGCTGCGCTCCGTGCCCGTCGGGAACACCCAACGCGCCGCCGAGCTGCTGGCCGGTCTGACCGGCGCGGACCTGTTCCCGCTCGAACCGGTGCAGCCGTACTCCGACAGCTACGACGAATGCATCGCCCAGGCGCAGGACGACCTCCGGCGGGACGCCCGGCCGGAGCTGGTGCGCTGGCCGGAGGAGCTGGACCAGTACGACACCGTCTACCTGGGCTATCCCATCTACTGGGGCACGATCCCCATGCCGGTCGCGACCTTCCTGGAGCGGTCCGACCTGAGCGGGAAGACGATCCGTCCCTTCTGCACCCACGAGGGCAGCGGCCTGGCCCGCAGCGTGGCGGACATCCGCAAGCTCTGCCCCGACGCGGTCGTCGGCACGGGCCTGGCCATCCAGGGCGGGCGCGTGAGCCAGGCGGGCCAGGCGCTCAAGGCCTGGTCCGAGAGAAAGTGAGGTCCTTTCGATGAAAACGATGGACAAGGGAGCCTTCGCCGCCCAGGACCACTTCGGCATGGGCGAGCCGAACACGGTCTATGCGCAGTATTTCAGCGGGCCGTCCTTCCTCGCACCGCTGACCCGGCCGGAGGACGGCGTCTTTATGGCGAACGTGACCTTCGCGCCGGGGTGCCGCAACGATTGGCACATCCACCACGCGAAGCAGGGCGGCGGCCAGATGCTGCTGTGCACCGCGGGCGAGGGCTGGTATCAGGAGGAGGGCAAGGAGGCGGTCAGCCTCGTGCCCGGCACGACGATCATCATCCCGCCCAACGTCAAGCACTGGCACGGGGCCAAGCGCGACAGCTGGTTCGCGCACATCGCCGTCGAGGTCCCCGGCGTCGGGTGCCGCAACGAGTGGTGCGAGCCGGTCGCCGACGCGGACTACGACGCCCTGTGATATCACGAAGGAGGAGATCCCATGGAAAAGGTCACGGCGGGCCATGAGGCCCTGGGCAGCTTCGCGCCCAAGTTCGCGGAGCTCAACGACGACGTGCTGTTCGGCCAGGTCTGGTCCCGGGAGGAGGCGCTCGCGCCCCGCGACCGGAGCCTGATCACCGTCGCGGCGCTCATGGCGAGCGGCATCCTGGACAGCTCGCTGCGCTATCACATCGAGCACGCCAAGGAGAACGGCGTCACCAAGACAGAGATGTCCGAGGCCCTGACCCAGCTCGCCTTCTACGCGGGCTGGCCAAAGGCCTGGGCCGCCTTCCGGATGGCGAAGGAGGTCTACGGGGACTGATCGTCCCATGAGCATCGCAAGCAAGAGGAGATAGACGACGCCCGCGCCCTGTCTCCGATCGACAGGGCGCGGGCGGTTTTTTATTCGTTGATCCCGTTCAGTGGTTCGGGAGCTTGACCTCGATGCCGTTGACCGTCACCGGGCCGTCGACGGGGACGAGCAGGTATTTCCGCCCCTCGATCAGGCGGGCCTCGATCAGGTAGCTGTCCTCCGGCGCGACGGTGATCTTGACCTCCGGCGTGGCGATCTCGAACCGCTTGTCCTCGATGAGGTTCTTCGGGTCGAGCGCCGCGTCGTCGCCGTACCGCTCGCGGCACTCGTCCTGGAAGGTCTCGATCCGCTCCGGCGAGACCCCGCTGTTGGCGAGGATCCCGCCGACCTCCCGGACGGAGAGCGCCAGTGGCTCCGGGTCCTTGCTCTCCTTGTGCGCGCCGATGCGCTCGTGGAGCTGCTCATGGACGGACTGCACCACGTCGTAGCTGCACTCGTCCCCGAGCGCGTCGCACAGGGCCGTCTCGAAGACGTCCTTCTGCTCCGGCGCGGAGAGCGGCGGAGCGACGTGGAAGAGCGCGTCGATGACCTCCTCATACAGCTCGCCGGGGTCCTTCGCGTAGAACAGCACGTCGTAGATGTTCGCCGCCCGGTCATCGAAGGCCGGGAAGAGGAAGCCCAGCTCCGGCGCGGACGCGATGTGGCCCGTCGAGGCCGGGTGGAACCCCTTGTCCCGCGTGTCGTATTGGAGGGCCAGCTTCGGGTCCTTCACCGGGCAGATGCTGCACACGAAATAGCGGTACACCTGGTCCGAGTCGTCCGCCTGGTCGAGGTCGTCCTTCCCGCGATAGGGCACGTCGTAGGCCTCGGCCGCCAGGAGGATCAGATAGTTCGTCTCCCCCAGGTCGATCGCCTCGATGATCCGGCGGCACAGCTCCTCCCGCGCCGCTTGGTCCTGGAGCATGCTCTGGCGGAGCGTCTGGAGCAGCCGGTGCTCCTCGCTGTCCACCACCTGCTCCGTGGAGAAGGACAGGTCGATCAGGTTCCGCCCCAGCGCCCCCGAGAGGGCCTTCTTCAGCAGGCCCAGGTACATCTCCTGCTCGTCCTGCTGCATGAGGGCGAGCGGGGCCTCCACCCAGGAGATGACCTCCCGATCCCCGTTGACGTAGCAGCCGTAGATCCGGGTGATGCCCGTCCGCTCCGGGCGGAAGCGCCGCCGCAGCTCGTTGAGTCCTCGTTGATCCATCTCTCGTCCCTCCTCTCAGTCGTGGCGGTACAGCCGCTTGCCGTCCAGCGCGAAGACACGGCCGCTGAAGCTGCCCACCGGCAGGTCCGACAGCGCCTCGCGATAGATCTCCATCCGGCTGTCGATCAGGTCCAGATACGACAGCAGCTCGCTCTCCGCGCACGCGGGCCGTACCGCCGCGCCGAACTCCGGCGTGCCGTGGTGCGAGAGGATCATGTGCTGGAGGAGCATCGCCTTCTCCGGCGGGGTACCCAGCGCCCGCGTGACCTCCGCCACCTCCTGCGCGCCCAAGACCAGGTGGCCCAGGAGCTGGCCCTCCGTGGCGTACTCCGTCACGAGGCCCACGTCCGAGAAGGCGAACTCCCGCTCCTTACCGAAGTCGTGCAGGAGGGTCCCGGCCAGCAGCAGGCTGCGGTCCACGGTCCCGGCGTACAGGCCGGAGACGAAGTCCGCCAGGCGGAGCATGTCGCGCGTGTGCATCAGCAGGCCGGACAGGAAGGCGTGGTGGACGCTCTTGGCTGCGGGGATCGTGCGGAACGCCGCGCCGTGGCGCGCGAGCATCTCCTCACACACCGCGCGGTAGTCCGCGTCCTCAAGGGACGCGACGAGCCGCTCGATCTCCGCCATGGCGGCCTCCCGGTCGATCGGCGCGACCGGCACCAGGTCCGCCAGGTCGAAGGGATCCTCCTCCGCGGCCAGGCGGAGCCTCTCGACGATGACCTGGAGCCCGCCGCGGAACTCCGTGACCCGCCCGCGGAGCCAGACGACCTTGCCCGCCTCCGCCATGCCGATCGGCCCGGCGTAGTCCCAGACCTTGGCGTCGATCGGACCGGACCGGTCCTCGATCGTCAGGTCCAGGAACGGCTTGCCGTTGCTCCCCGTCTTCTGATAGGCGGACCGAAGGAGATATGCCCCCTCGATCTCGTCGTTGAGCGCCAGCTGCGCGATGAAACGATGTCCCATGATGCTCCCTTCCCGCCGCACGGTCCCTGCCGCGCGGACGTCACAGGCCGCCGACGCTGCGGCGGCCGTTCGTTCCCTGTTATGATATCGGTCCCGCGCGCCCTTGTCAAGTGCGCCGATGGGGGCTTGACAGACGGGTCGAGCGGTGATATAACGCCGTTATAACGATGAGGAAGGGGGCGATCGGATGGCCGAGGAGACGACACGGGCGCGCATCGAGCGCGCGGCCCGAGAGGATTTCCTGGACCTCGGCTTCCAGCGCGCCTCCCTGCGGAGCATCGTGAAGGCCGCCGGTGTCACGACCGGCGCGTTCTACGGCTATTACGACAGCAAGGCCGCCCTCTTCCGCGCCCTGGTCGGCCCCGTCCACGACCATGTGCGGGAGACCTACCGTATCTCGCTCGACCGGTTCGCGTCCCTTCCCCTGACGGAGCAGCCGGAGCACATGGGCCAGGCCGGGCTGGACTGTATGCGCGAGCTGCTGCCCTATCTCTGCGCGCACCGTGACGAGGTCAGGCTCCTCCTGTGCTGTGCCGAGGGGACCCGCTACGCCCACTTCGTCGATGAGCTGGTCGCGTGGGAGGTCGAGGCGACGCACCAGTATTACGACGTCCTCGCGCAGCTCGGCCGCCCCGTGCCCCCCATCGACCCGCGGCTGGAGCACATCCTCGCCACGGGGATGTTCGACGCCTGCTTCGAGCTGATCCTCCACGACGTCCCGGACCCCGAGACCTATCTGGAGGACCTCAACGCCTTCTACACCGCCGGTTGGCAGAGGATCATGGGCCAGTGAAGGACCATTCTCTTCGCTCTATTGGTTAGTTTTATCGAACTAACCGCGTCGCGGATGACCGGGGACGCCCGTCCCCTCCATCATATCGAACCACTCTCGTCAAAGGAGGTATCCCCCTTGAAAAGACCCTCGGACTTGGGCCGGCTGCTCTCGTACGCCGGCCGGCATCGGATCCTGACCTGGCTCTCCTGGGTCCTGTCGGCCGTCAGTGCGCTGGTGGCCCTGGTCCCCTTCTGGTACATCTGGCGGATCCTGCAGGAGGTCATCGCGGTCGCGCCGCAGTATGACCAGGCCGTGGCGTTCGCGGTGGAGGCGGTCCTGCTCTACATCGCCGGGCTGATGTGCGCCCACCTCTCGGCCTTCCACATCGCCACCCGGCTGCGCATCGCCATGCTGGAGCACATCGCCGCCCTGCCCCTCGGGCGGATCGGCCAGTTCGGCAGCGGCAAGCTCCGCCGGACGATCTCCGAGACCGCCGGGGCGACCGAGACCTATCTCGCCCACCAGCTCCCGGACAAGGCCCGCGCCGTCGCCACCGTCGTCGAGCTGCTGGCCCTGCTGCTGGCCTTCGACTGGCGGCTGGGCCTGCTGAGCCTGATCCCCGTGGCCCTCGGCTCCCTCTGCATGATGGGGATGACCGGCAAGAGCATGCAGGAGAAGCTCAGCCAGTATCAGGACGCCCTCGCCGACATGTCGAACGAGGCCGTCGAGTACGTCCGCGGCATCCCCGTCGTCAAGACCTTCGGCCAGACGGTGACGTCCTTCCAGCGGTTCAAGGCGACGATCGACGCCTATGAGAAGTGGACCATCGCCTATACGAAGGAGCTGCGCGGACCCATGACGGCCTACACCCTGGCCATCAACAGCGTGTTCGCCTTCCTGATCCTCGGCGGCTCCTGCTTCGCGCGGGGCGGCGTGGGCCCGGCCCTGCTGCTGGACCTGCTGTTCTACATCATCATCACGCCGGTCATCTCCCTGACCCTCACCAAGCTCATGACCATGAGCGAGAATAGCATGATCGTGCGGGACGGCCTGTTCCGGTCGATGTGGCAGGAGTATCAGCGGTCCGTACAGTGGAAAGTGACGAAGGAGGTCCCGGTATGATCGAAAAGCTGCAACGGCGCTTCGCCCTCTCGCGCAAGGGCGCCGTGGACGTCATCAAGGGCAGTCTCGCCTGCGCGTTCCAGAACATCACCTTCATGGTCCCGGTGGGCCTGCTCTACTGCATGGTGCAGGACCTGACGGGCGGCGGTCTCGGGGCCCGGCGCGTCCCGTTCTATGTCGTCGGTATCGTGGTCTGCGCGGTGCTGATCGTGTACGCCACCCGCCTGCAATACGACAGTACCTTCCTCGCGACCTACGTCGAGACCGGCGTGCGCCGCATCTCCCTGGCCGAGAAGCTCCGCAGGATCCCGCTGTCCTTCTTCGGCAAGCGCGACCTGGCGGACCTGACCTCGTCGCTCATGAACGACTGCGCCGTGCTGGAGACGAGCCAGTCCCACCACGTCGCCCCGCTGATCGGCGCCTTCCTCTCGACGGTCCTGATCGCCATCTCCCTGTTCTTCTTCGACTGGCGCATGGCGCTGGCGTCCATCTGGCCCCTGCCGGTGGCCTTCGCCATCGTCGCCCTGGCCGCACGGGTGCAGGAGCGGCTCGCCCGCCGGTCCACGGCCGCCAAGGTCACCTGCGAGGAGGGCATCCAGGAGTGCCTGGAGTCCATGGCCGACCTGCGCGCCAACGGCGCGGCGCGGCGGTACCTCGACGGGCTGACCGACGAGCTCCGCGCCCTGGAGCACCAGCTGATCGTCACCGAGCTGGGCACGGCGGTCTTCGTGGTCTCGGCCGGGCTGGTGCTGCGGCTGGGCATCGCGACGACGGCGCTCGTCGGGGCGCAGCTCCTCGTGCGCGGGGAGCTGGACCTGATGACCTTTTCCTCTTCCTGCTGGTGGCCTCCCGGCTGTACGACCCGCTGGAGGGCTCGCTCCAGAACCTCGCCGCCATCATCAGCACCAGCAGCAACATCGAACGGATGAACGAGATCCTCGACTGCCCCGTCCAGGGCGGAGCGGAGCAGCTCACGAACGAGGGCTACGACATCGTCTTCGACCATGTGGGCTTCTCCTACGACGGGGTCGAGACGGTCCTGCGCGACGTCTCCTTCACCGCCCGCCAGGGCGAGGTGACGGCCCTGGTCGGCCCCTCCGGCGGCGGCAAGACCACCGTCTCCCGGCTGGCCGCGCGGTTCTGGGACGTGGACCGCGGCCGGATCACCGTCGGCGGGATGGATGTCTCGCAGATCGACTCGGAGGTCCTGATG